>CAZOZZ010000037.1:0-27808 GCA_964584435.1 uncultured Solibacteraceae bacterium
CTTCAATCTATTACCGTCCAATTCCGGTCCTTCTGCCGCGCAGACTCCTAGCCGTTCTTGACAGCTCACAGCCCCCGGGACCTCTGTCCCGGGGGCTTTCTTCTTAGGCTGGTCAGTAGCTCTGGCGGCCGGTCAGTGATTCGGGTTATGTGTGGATTATCAGCGAAATGATTTTCCACACACTGTCTGCTTCACCAGATGGAAGGCATCCAGGCCGTTGGCAGTGTAGTCGCCCGCTTCGACCGTGTAGTCGCTCCAAACCGCCGCGATGTTGTCGTCGATCCGGACCGCCGGTTCGACCATCCTTTCGATGATCCTGTCGCCATCTCAACCGGCGATGCTCTCGGCCCATTCTTCGGCCGAGGCTTCTTAGTTTGAGGACAGGGCACTAATCCCAGCTTAGGTCCAGACCGAGTCCTGAACAGCGGCATACATCCAGGGTGGGTGGCTCCGCAAATGTCAGTAAGCGACCGACTTGTGGTCTTTGTCGAATACCAGGAATCTACCCAGGGTGACGTGCGGAGTAGCTCCCACGACGAGCTCCACGTGGTGGGAGAGCTTGACCGCCCCTAATCAACGTCCATGGCGGAGACGGGAAATTGGTCCGTGACGGACTGACGCTGTTGTGCATGATCAGCGACGACGGAGAGCTTGATACCGTGTTCGACCCTACCGGGTTGACACCGAAGAACTCGGTGAAGTCGAGTTTGAAAGCTGAGAGCAGCAAGGCTTCCAAGAAGCCATCGGAGAAGCCTTCGAAGAAGGGTTCTGGCAAGGGATAGAACCCGAGCCGTTCAGATAATCCAAGCCCGGGGTTTCGGCCCCGGGCTTTTTTTGATGAACTCTGTCGGTGTTGCGGCGATGGGCTTTCGCTTGAGGTATGATTCAAGTTCTGGGATTGACGTGTTCTGGTGACCGAAAGCAATGACAATGAACTTCAGGCTACGGAATTGGAGGACGAGAAGGTCTCTGCAAGCTACGGCTTTTCGATCTCACCCCGCTTCCTTGTGATTTCCCTGTCGGTCACGGCGCTTGCCCTGCTGTTCTGCCACGCTGCGTTGACGGTCTATCACTACCAGGTCAGTGAAGTGTCCTGGCTTCCCTGGCGCCAGCTCTTTGATGTCGATGAAGAAAACAACCTGCCGACATGGTTCTCCGAGTTTCTTCTACTCATTACCGTCGTCCTGCTCTGGTTGTGTTCTGATAAGAAGCGCCGCGACAAGGACCCGTCAGTAGACCACTGGTACACGCTGACCATAGGATTCTTGCTTCTGGCGATGGACGAGATCGCTGGATTCCACGAGACCATCAACAGCCTGATCGATCCAACGTGGGCGATCGGCGGTGGTTTGCTCGCTCTGGGAGTTGGCGTGGGTTTCATACCGTTCCTGCGCCGCCTGCCCAAGCGAACGGCAATTCTGTTCGTTGTTGCCGGCGCCATCTACGTCGGTGGTGCGGTGGGCGTGGAGATCATCGGAGAACCGCTCGACAGCGACACGATGGCCTACAACCTCTTGACCGTCCTCGAGGAAGGGATGGAGATGTTCGGCGTCATTCTCTTTATGTCCGTTCTGTTGGGATATATGCGCGAGTCCGATGCGGGGCCATTGCGGGGAGTCGTGGAACTGGCGTCTCATTGATCCCTCCATCGCAGCAAGATTGACTTCGCCTACCGGAGAAGCTAGTCTCTCGCCATGTCTGCACGACCGACTCTCTTGTTCGCTGTGTTCATTCTTGTCGGTTGCGGTGGCCCACCAGAGGCCCCTGAGATTTCCGTTAATATCGACCCTGCAGCGATATCGCAACACACCCGGCACCTTGCCTCCGACGAAATGGAGGGCCGTGCCCCTGGCACGCCCGGCGAGGAATTGGCCACGGCCTATATCGCCGACTATTTTCGCTCCATTGGCCTCGAAACCTCGTTCCAGGATGTCCCTCTTGTCGGTACCACTGGGGCTCCCAGCGCACTCACGTTGAGAAAGGGGGCTGAATCCCGAACACTCGCATACCGTGACGAATTCATGGCCTGGACGACTCGCGAGGTCGACTCGATCACGTTGGATCCTGCCGAGATCGTTTTCGCCGGCTACGGCACCGTCGCTCCGGAGTATGATTGGAACGATTTCGAAGGCTACGACGTCGAGGACAAGGTCGTGCTCCTGCTTGTAGGCGACCCGCCACTCGAAGATGACGCCATGTTCGGTGGTGAAGCGATGACCTACTACGGTCGCTGGACATACAAGTACGAGGAAGCGGCTCGTCACGGAGCGCGCGGCGCGCTCATCGTCCACGAGACGGCGCATGCCGGCTATCCATGGGACGTTGTCAGCGGCTCCTGGTCGGGTGAGCAGTTCGATATGGTGAAGGCGGACCAGGGCGCTTCCGAAACCGGCATTCAGGGTTGGATTACCCTTGAAATGGCAGAGCAGCTGGCGGAATGGGCGGGACAGTCGTTCCGGGATCTGAAGCAGCGTGCTCTGGACCCGGACTTCACTCCGGTGCCGTTCGGCATCGAGGCCTCACTCGAAATCGAAAACACGCTCCGCCGCATAGACTCCAAGAACGTGGTTGGTGTTCTGGAAGGTGAGACGGACGAGTACATCGTGTTCTCGTCCCACTGGGATCACATCGGTCGCGACGAGAACCTGGAAGGTGATCAGATCTACAACGGTGCCGTCGATAACGCCTCCGGCATCGCCGTCATGATGGAGATTGCCCGGGCCTTCACCGAAATGGCCGCACGTCCCTATCGATCCCTCGTTTTTCTTGCCGTCACGGCTGAAGAACAGGGACTACTTGGTTCGAAGTACTACGCCGAAAACCCTCTTTTTCCACTCGACAGGACTGTTGCGAATATCAACATCGATGTAGCCAACGTCTACCGCGCCAGCGACGAGATCGTCGTGGTTGGTGCCGGCTACACGTCGATTGAAGCCACGCTTCGGGAGATAGCGGCAGAGCAGGGAAGAACGGTTGCCCCGGATCCTGAATCCGAAAAGGGTTTCTACTACCGTTCCGACCAGTTCAATTTTGCGAAGAAAGGTGTGCCCGCACTTTACATCGACAGCACGAGTCTCGAAGATAGCAACCGGTACACGGCCGAGCGGTATCACAAGCCGTCCGATGAGTTCGATCCCGCCTGGGATTTTGAAGGAGCTGTTCTGGACGCGGAAACACTGATCCGTGTGGCCCTCAGGATAGCGAACAGCGACGAATGGCCCGAATGGATGCCGGGTACCGAATTCAAAGCGATCCGCGACGAAATGCTCCGACGATAGCGATCGGTTCCACCTGTAGATCCCTTCTGCCGCGCAGGCTCCTAGCTCCAGTACACGACCTTTTCGTGGCCCCGGTCAAAAGCAAAGAAACCGCCCATTGTTATGCGCGGACGTGGGCCGACCACGGGTGTGACGTGGTGATAAAGCTTGCCGGCAGCGAATATGATCACATCTCCAGTTCCAAGTGGCAGGACCTTGCTGGTGTAGCGCTCCTTGATCACTTCAGCGTCCGGCAGACCGTTGGGCAGCATCGGTTCGGGATCTTCATGGCTCAGCCCGTGCGCCACAAATTCCCCACCTCCCTTCGGGGCTTGAAGCGTAACGAAAAAGCTCAGGTTGATCCTGGCGTCCAGGCTGGAAACGACGTCCTGATAGACAGGCAGCCTGTAATGATAGAAGTCGTTGTGGAGGATGATCCTTTGCCCCTCCGGCAGCGACCGCACGGTACAGGGCGCAAAACCCCTCCCGTTCGCATCGGCAGCAACCGTTGCCGGGCGGCCTCCAGACACGCGACTTAACAGGTCCGTGAAGTAGGAGCCGGGATCACATTCCGGCGCAAACAGATCCTGGGTTACCTTTCGGTACCGAGCCGCACTGTCAAAATACAGGTCGACGGGAGGTCCACCGGGATTCTCGAATGTCGGTGTCGCCGGGACTCCAAGGACACTCAGGTCCGCGTTCGGACCCGCTCTGTTCGGCCTCAACCAGGGAAGGTCCGGATCGTTCCGGATCCGCTCGGTGACGGTTGCGGCGATCTCGGCCGGAAATGCATTCCGGATCATGAGCGCATCAAGCTTGTTGTCGTAGACGTCCTCGACCGTGCTGGCGAATTTGTCGAGCTCACTGATATCAACTTCGGCGGATCGGATCTGACGGCCTTCGGCTACCGTCGGCGTGTGTGTATCGGTCAATGTTTCGTCCCCCCGGGAAATGGACCGCAACTGTAGGTGCGCTCTATGAGCGCACTTCTTCTTTGTTTTCGAAAGACATGCGGTCATAGACCGCACCTACATTTCGATTCGGACAAAGTCCTACTAAATAGTACCGTTTGATGGGGGGGTGGAGAGGATACGGGAGTCACGGGCCTGTGTGATGGCGGACGCTACGGGCGGGCTAATTCCAGTAGATGACGTTCTTCCGGTCTCGATCGAATGCCAGGAACCCACCCAGAGTGATGCGTGGCCGTTTCCCGATAACCGGGCGGACCTGGTGGTAGAACTTGCCGGCTCCAAACACGATGACATCGCCTGACGAAAGATCGAACTCCTCGAAAACGTAGCCGCTTTGGATTGCGTTGGTGTCGGGCAGGCCACTCGCCAAAGTAGGTGCCGAATCCTGGTGTGTGAGGCCGTGAACGACGAGCTCACCGCCGCCCTCAGGCGCCTGGATCAATGCGAAGAAGCTCAGGCTGATGGTCGTGTCCAGGCGTGAGACCAGGTCCCCGTATACAGGCAGGGTGAAATGAAAGTAGTCGTTGTGGACAATGATGCTCTGCCCTTCTGGAAGCGAGCGCAGGCTGCACCGGGCGAAACTACGGCCCCTGGAATCACGAGCCGCCTTGATCGACCGGTCGCCAGAAACTCTCGCCAGCAACCGTTCCGTGTAGGCAGCGGGTTCGCAATCGGCGGGGAAGACTCCTCGGATGACCGCGTCGTATTCTTGCGCGCTACTGAAGTAGTCTTCAACGTCTGGGCCTCTCGGCGCCTCGAACGTCGGGGTGGCCGGTATGCCGAGGACCCGAATGTCCGTGTTCGGCCCGATCTTGTTCGGACGTAGCCACGGCAGAGAAGACTCAACCCGAACCCGATCCGTGACTATAGTGGCGGTCTCGGTGGGAAAAGCGTGACGCAGGACGATCGCGTCGAGATTGTCTTCGTAGATGTCTTCGATCGCGTTGGAATAGGTGCCGATTTCCTCGACATCCACCGCAACGGCTCGGATACGGCGGCCCTCGGACCGGGCCGCCCCTTCTTCGGAATGATTCATTCTCTATTGTTTCGGGTTGTGCGTATAAACCAGCGACATGATCCGCCACTCCCCATCCTTCTTAACCAGGTGGAACGCATCTACTCCGTCGGCCTCGTATTCGCCGATGTCGAGAGTGTAGCGCGTCCAGACAGCAGCGATATTGTCGTCGACCTGAATCATGGGGTTCGACATGACCTCGTTGATCAGGCCGGAACCGTCGGTGAGACTATCGGCCCATTCTTCAGCGAGAACAAAGTTCTGGCGGCGTCCGTCGTTTTCGTCGTCTGGACGGTCCGACGCCAGCATCGCACCGGGCCAGAACAACGTCTTCATCTTTTCGCCGTCGCGTGCGGCCAGATAGTCGAAAACGCTCTGCACGGTATCGATGACCCTCTCGCGGTCGGTGCGCTCGTCGACGGCCGCCTCTCCCAAAACGTTCTCGGAGAAGAATGAATACTCCCGTCTCATCTTGTCCAGTCGGTGCATGGGCTCTCTCAATCCATGCGGTTCTCGTGGGTACCAGACCATCTGGACCGGGACATCGTTCTTCTTGAGACCCATATAGAGCTCCTGGGCCTGGCTCTTGGGCACACGATTGTCCTGTTCCCCATGCATGATGAGAGTCGGCGTCTTGGCTTCGTTGATGAACGTCATCGCTGAGGCCCGCCGGTACTCTTCCTCTTCGTTGAATGGCGTATCGCCGAAATATCCTTCCAGGAGGCGTTGCAGGTCGTTCGTCGAGTACATGCTGAACATGTTCGTCAGGCCCGCACCCACCATCACGGCCCGGAAGCGGTCGGTCTGTGTCAGCGTCCATGCCGTCATGTATCCGCCGTAGCTCCACCCGGTCTGTCCCATCCGGTCCGGGTCGGCGATACCCCGACGAATTAACTCATCGAGGCCCGATTGGACATCTTCGTAATCTCCTCCGCCCCAATCTTTCAGGTTGGACAGCTGGAACTCCTCGCCGTAGCTCGAACTCCCCCTGGGGTTCGGCAAGAGAGTGATCCAGTCTCGCCCGGCCCACACGTGCGCGTAGTTGCCCCAGCTTCCGGGGAAGCTCTGGGTCCAGGCGCCGGAAGGCCCACCGTGGACGTTCATCAGGACCGGATACTTCTTTCCCGGTTCATACCCGACCGGATAGATGACGACGCCCTCGATCTCACGACCGTCCTTGCTCTTCCAACTGATGAGTTCACTGTCGCCGACCTCGATATCTACCAGTTGCGGGTTGTGATTCGTGATCTGTTTGGGATCGAAGCTTGGCAGGGAAGCGACGTAGACGTCGTTGGGGTGCTGGACGTCGGTACGTGTAAACGCGAACGTCTTGCCGTCGGCGGTCATCGTGAAGCCGCCAACCACCCCAGCGTAATCGGTGATCTGTTCGACGTCGCCGCCCGAAGCCGGTGCGCTGAAGATCTGACGGGTCGTGCCGGCTCCGGCCTGGAAGTAGATCTTTTCGCCGTCCGGCGAGAATCGAACGTTGTTTGCCGGCCCGTCGAAATCGGGAATGACGGAACGGGGACTGCCTCCGCTCGCCGGGATGGTGTGGAGCCTGGAGAAGCCCAGGGCCCCTTCCGAGGCCGTGCTGAACAGGATCGTTTGGCCGTCCGGAGACCAGACCGGGCTGGCATCGGAGCCTTCGTTCTCGTACAGCTTTCGCGGAGAGCCGCTCCCGTCCGCATTGGCGATATAGATGTCACCGAGGCTTCCGTCATCGGCCCTGGCTGTCGGCCGGACCGAATACGCGACCCGGGTTCCGTCGTGGGACCATGCGGGCTGGCCGACGACGAAGTCGCCCCTGACGATTTCATCCGATTGTCTGGACTTCACGTCGACCACATGAAGGCTGGAGTAACGGAAGTCACCGTCGATCACCTTCGTATCGTCTCCGCCCCGCCTCTTCTCCTCTTCTTCGTCGGTCAGCGGGATCTGGGCCACATACGCGATCTTTTTCGAATCATGCGACCAGACAAACCCACCGGCACCGGATTTCGAATCGGTCAGCTTCGTGGCTTCGCCGCCGTGCGGTGAGATCAGATAGATCTGAGGGCGATCACCATTGTCTTCCCGATCGTCGCCGCCTCGAGGCCTTCCGGGTGTCGGTCGGCTGGATATGAACCCGATCCACTCTCCATCAGGAGACCACACGGGTGAGCGATCGTTGTTGCCCGAAGTAAACCGTCGCACGTCACCGCCACCGGAAGAAACCAGCCAGATCTCCGATCGTATTTCGTTATCGTTCATCGATGCGTGGGACACGGTGTAAACGACAAGTTCTCCGTCAGGAGAAATCTGGGGTGACCCGACGTTGTTCAACGCCATGACGTCGTCGAACGTCATGGGCCTTCTTTCCTGGGCGCCGGCAGCGATCACTGCCAACAGAAGAATACAGACTCCAAAAACGATTCTTGCCTTCTTCATCACTTTCCTCCTGTCGATCACACTAATCGCGTCTGAATGTTGATCTCGGACGTCAAGGTCCGGTGTACCGGGCATCTGTTGGCGATTTCCAGCAACCGGATCCGTTGTTCGTCGGTCAGCGGCCCACCGAGTTCGATTGCTCTGTCGATGCGATCTACCTTGCCTTCCTTCGATTCGCAGTCGTCGCAATCGCTTGCATGGATCTTTCCGTGCCGGAGTACGACGGTGACGCTTTCCAGGGGCCACTGTTTTCTGTCGGCGTACAGTGTGAGCGTCATCGACGTGCAGGCACCGAGCGCTGCGGCCAGGAGATCGTAGGGCGTCAGTCCTGTATCGTTCCCAATCGGCAGCGGTTCGTCGGATGTCAACTGATGGGGCCCCACGATGATGTTGTTGGACAGACCACCCTCACGGCGGACCATGACGACGCCCGGATCGACTGCGACGTCCAGACCATTCTCGTTCAACTCACGCATCTGCTGACCTCCGGTTCACGCTGTCTGATGGCTGTACTTGTATGGCGTCGATCTTATACCAAACAAGGGCTGCATCTCAGCATAAGAAACACGAAATCAGGGGCGCACAACACGAGAACAATCTACTGTGATGGGTGATATACTTGGCCTTCCTTCGGCCAGTCTGGCCGGTCTGACTATCGATTTTGTGGAGGACCTGATGAACAGATTTCTGGGGCTCGGCATCATTCTGCTGGTCTTCCTCGTCGTCCTTTGGCCGGCCGGTGACCAGGTCCAGGCCGGACAAGCCGGTTCCTACGAGCTGGCCGGCGAATGGGCCACTTTTCCAACCGGTGTCGAATTTGGACCCGTCGCCTCGGTGGCACACACGGCCGAAGGGATAATGCACGTCCTTCGTCGTGGTGAACCCGCCTTCTTTACCCTCGATCGGAACGGAAAATACATGCGGTCCTGGGGTGAGGATATCTTCGACTGGTCCCATGGACTTCGGGTCGACAGGGATGGTTTTATCTGGGCAACCGACGGCCGGGCGCACGAGGTCATGAAGTTCAGTCCGAGTGGCGAACGCCTCATGACGCTGGGAAAGCGTGGTGTGGCCGGGGACGGCCCGGACACCTTCAACCGCCCGACGGACGTCGTGGTCGCCTCCAATGGAGATTTCTTCGTCACTGACGGTTATGGAAACTCCCGGGTCCTCAAGTTTTCGAAAGATGGAAAGTTCATCAAGACATGGGGCACCAAGGGAACCGATCCGGGACAGTTCAACCTGCCGCACACCATCGTGATGGACTCGGCGGGCATGTTGCTGGTCGGAGACAGAGAAAATCATCGCATTCAAATCTTCGACCAGGACGGGAACTTTCTTGATCAATGGACCCATCTCGGAGCGCCTTACGGGTTATACATGGCGCCGGACGACACTCTCTTCATGGTGGAAGGCGAGCTCGACGACCTCCTGATCGTGGACGGGCGTACCGGTGAGCTCAGAGAGAGAATAGACGGACTGGACAACTCTCACTGGGTTTCGATGGATCCGGACGGAAACGTGTACGTTGCCGAAGTCCATGAAGGCATGAGCATCAAGAAGTTCTCACCCCGTTGATTTAACTGCACCACGGCCGAGGCTCCCCAAGCGGGAGAAGACTTCAACGCCAAGACGCGATGACGCAAAGGGCGCAAAGAGTTTTGTTTAAGGAATGTCCTGTCTGGCCCCGTCGTTAGACAGACCACGCTTTGTCAGGGCTATGGTTCCAGCCGAAACCCGTACCTAGAAAAAATCAGCCTTTGCGTCTTTGCGTTTTTGCGTTGAAAAAAATCTACCGATAGCCAATGTCTTCGGACAGGGCGAGCTTACTCCGGCTGAAAACACCGGAGCCGCGGGCGATGTCTTTACCCGTGTCGGACGTGACGACGGCGTCGGCGAAGAACAGGTTCTTCGAAGCACGGATCAGGGTGCCGGTGGAATGGAGTTCTCCGGAGGATACGGGTCTGAGGAGTTGGGTGTTGAAGGAGACGGTCAGGACGAAGACGTCTTCGACCGTGGAGTTTACGGCGAAGAAGGCGGCATCGTCGAGCAGTTTGAAATAGTAAGCTCCGTGGACGGCGTTGGCCGCGTGAAACAGGTTTTCGTGGATCGTCATGTGGATGGTGGCCCGGCCTTTTTCGATCGTCACTCCGAGGTCCAGGCCCTGGTTGCATGGAGCCAGGCCATACATTCGTTCGAGTTTTCGAAAGTGCTCATCCGTCATTGAGGCGGGAATGTTACCATAGCCGGAATCAAAAGGCTGGCCGGTCGGGCTGTAAACGAAAAAGGGAGGGATTGTCTTGGCTGAAAGAGGTCACTGGGGATCGAAGGTTGGCTTTATTCTGGCGGCATCCGGGTCGGCTGTCGGCCTGGGAAACATCTGGAAGTTTCCATACATCACGGGTGTCAATGGTGGCGGTGCGTTCGTCCTGATCTACCTCGTCTGTATTGCGTTGGTGGGTCTTCCCGTGATGACCGCGGAGATTCTGCTCGGACGTGCCACGCAGACATCGCCGGTCGGCGCCTTTCGGAAGCTTTCGAGCTCCCGCAGCGGTTGGGTTGCCTTCGGCTGGTTGGGTGTGGCGGGTTCCTTCGTCATCCTGTCGTATTACAGCATCGTTGCCGGTTGGGCGTTGCATTACAGCTACCTGTCGCTGACCGGCCAGATCGTCGGACTGGGGCCGGACGGCGTGGGGCCCGCGTTTGACGCTCTCTTCGCGTCGAACGGTTTGAACCTCTTCTGGCACTTCGTGTTCATGGCCCTCACGGTCGGTGTCGTGATCGGCGGCGTCAGCAAAGGTCTCGAACGCTGGGCCCGAATACTGATGCCCGCCCTGTTCGTGCTGATGCTGATCCTGCTGGTGAACTCGTTCACGCTCGACGGCTTTTCTCGTGCGCTGGACTTCGTCTTCGGGTTCCACACCGAGCAGTTGACAGCAGCCGGTGTACTGGAAGCCCTCGGACACGCCTTCTTTACCCTCAGCATCGGCATGGGCGCGATGCTGACTTATGGGAGTTATCTTCACAAGAAGGACGACATCATGTCGGCAGCAATCACGATTTCAGTGCTCGACACCGTGATCGCGCTGACCGCTTCGATGGTGCTCTTCCCGATCATCTTTACATATGGCATGGAACCGGGTGCCGGTCCGGGACTCGTGTTCGTCAGCGTTCCAATTGCCATGAGTCAGATGGCCGGTGGAACGTACGTTTCGTTTGCGTTCTTCGCCCTGCTGGTTTTCGCGGCGTTGTCCAGTTCGATCTCGATGCTCGAGGTCATCACGTCCTACATGATCGATGAATGGAAGTGGCTGCGTTCCCGAGCCACGCTGGTTTCCGCCGGGATCATTGCCGTGATCGGCATCCCCTCGGCGTTGAGCGGTGGGACCCGGTTGTTCGGGGACTCCTTTGCGGATGTGTTTGGACGAAACTGGTTCGACACGTTTGATTACCTCGCTTCCAACTGGATCCTGCCCCTCGGCGGTCTCGGTATCGCACTGTTTACCGCCTGGCGGGTAGATGACGCGATCCGCCATCGAGAATTCCTGGAAGGCACGAACCTGGCGTTGTTCTACAAAGGGTGGTTGTTCCTGCTCAAGTACGTCGTTCCCGTCGCGATCTCCCTCGTCTTCCTGCGGGCGATTGGCATCATTTGATCATCAGGAGTGGACCCTACCTGCTCCGTGATCCAATGCAAGCTCGAAGACTTCTCCGACGTCGGTGACCAGGTGGATGTGTATCTTCTTGCGCACGTCGTCCGGAATGTCGGTGACGTCGCTCTCGTTCGCCCTTGGCAGTATGACGTGCCGGATGCCGGCCCGGTGAGCGGCGAGTACTTTTTCGTGGATTCCGCCTACGGCGAGCACCTGCCCGCGTAGCGAAATCTCCCCAGTCATGGCCATATCGCTCGGTATCGGCCGACCAGACAGCAGCGAAGCGATTGCGGTTGCGACGGCGATGCCTGCCGATGGGCCATCCTTTGGGATTGCCCCTTCCGGAAAGTGGACGTGCAGGTCTTTCTCATTGAGGATACCCGGAGGAATGTCGAGTTCGTCGGCACGTGAGCGAACATAGGACAAGGCGGCGTGCACCGATTCCCGCAAGACTTCGCCGAGCAGCCCCGTCACCGTCGTGATGCCATCTCCGGGCATCAGCAACGCTTCGACCGGCAGCAGATCACCTCCGGCTTCGGTCCAGGCCAGGCCGTTCGCTGCACCGATGAGGGGCCTGGCCCCTGCCGGCCTCGCTTTGTACATCGGCGGGCCCAGATGTTCTTCGAGATTACGCAGGCTGATCGAGAAGCGGCGTCGGCCGTTGGTCGCCAACGCCAGTGCGATTCGCCTGCAGATCGTCTCGAGTCGCCTTGTGAGACCTCGAACTCCGGCTTCTCTCGTGTACTCGGAAATGATTTTCTCGAGGGCGGCATCCGTCAGTTGAATGGCACGGCCTTCCAACCCGTGGTGGCGGATCACCTCGGGCCAGAGGTAATCGCGGGCAATGGACAGCTTGTCGGCATCGGTGTAGCCCGACAGTGTCACGACGTCCACACAGTCCCAGAGAGCGTACGGAATCTCCTCCTCCACGTTTGCGGTGATCACGAAAAGGGCCTCAGACAGATCGAAAGGCACCCCCAGGTAGTGATCGAGGAAGCGGCTGTTCCGAGCGGGGTCGAGTGCCTCCAGCATCGCGGGCAGCAACTCCTCGCTGAGGCGATGGATGTCGTCGATGAGAATGAGTGGGTTCGGCACGCCCGTTTCTCGCAAGCCATCGAGGACTTGACCCGCTCTTGCCGCCACCTCGGTCCGCCGTTGGCCGCGGATCTGGATTTCGTCGTGTACACCACCGGCCGGAATCCTCAGACAGCGCCGGCCAAGCACTTCAGCGAGCGTCTGCGCCAGGCTGGTCTTGCCTGTGCCCGGTGGCCCGACTATGGCGAGTAGAGGCTTCGTGGTCCCGCCGAACTTGCGAACCGCGAGAAATTCAAGAAGACGATCGCGCGCGGCACCGAGACCGAGGTACCGTTTGTTCAATAATCGGCGAGCGCGTCCGAGGTTGAATGTTTCTTCCGCGGCCGCCTGCCAGGGCAGCGACACTATCCATTCGATGTACGCCTTTATCGATGTTTCTTCGAGCGTGTGAATGTCGCCTTCCCGTAAGCGCTGGATTTCGCGCAGTGCTTCCTCCGATACGGAAGAGGGAAGGGGTGCCTGTCGAACCTTCTCTACAAGCTGCACAAGCTTGCCTTCGACAGGGTCCAGGTCTATCAGTTCGCGGCGGATGACTTCGAGTTGTTCCTGGAGTGCCTCTCTCCGGTGCGTTCGATCGATGGAACCCTCGGCCTTTATCCGAACCTCCCCAGCGACCTGTGCTCGATGAATCTCACGTTCGAGAAGCTCCGCCAGCAGTTCCAGACGTGGAGACACTTCGGTCGCTTCCAACACCTGACGCTTTTCCGAATAGCCAAATTGAACTGTATCGGCGATGAGATCAGCACATCGAGAAGGATCCTCGACATTGAAATGGACCACACGGACGAATTCGTCGGGATAACGCCTGTCTACGGAAACCAGGGTTTCGACCAGGGCGGTCACCCGCGAAACGAGATCTCGCGTGACCGCATTGTCGTCCTCGGGCCCCGGAGGGCAATCGACACGCGCCTTGAAATACGGCCGTGAGGCTGTGACCTCCTCGAGGCGGACGCGTCCCAGGCCCTGCAGCACGACCTGCGTCGTGCCATGACTCATCTTGACCCGGCTCAGTACCCTCGAAGCCACAGCCACCCGGCTGAGGTTCCCCTCGCGGTACGTGCCGTCCGGATCGACAAACACACCTGAAGCCAGGACTTCATCGGGTCCGGCATGATCCTTGAGGAGACGCAGATTCTGTCTCATCCCGATCTGAACGGAAGCAACCTGCATGGGGAAGAGGACCGTGCTCTTCAGAACCAACACCCCCATGCTCGGAGGAAGTGTCCAATCCAATTTGGTGCTTTCGCTCATGTCTAGGCCTTCCGTCTGGCAATACTATCAGGTATAGGGAGTAGGATCTTTACCGCGAAGGCGCGGAGGAAGCGGAGGAGACTTTTTTTCACCGCAGAGGCGCAGAGGGGAAGCCCTGGTGAACCCTATCGTATCGGCAACAGACTTGAAATAGCTCAGTTGCCCGGATCGGAGACAGCGGTGTATGGTCCTGGCCGTCAGCGCCTCGACGGCGAGTCCGCTGATCGGAGACAGGTTGTTCCGGGCCAGCATCTCTACCCCGATCTCGAAGGCGAGCTGGAACAACGTCATCCGTGGAGTCCGATACGTCCGGGACCGGCGAGGCAATAGGCCCGAACGAAATCGTTTCCGGCACCTCTCGTGGAGGACACGACAAGGAGTTCCGGGTACGGAGCGAGCTACTCCAACTGCGAGGCGGCGAACCGGAGCCGTGTTTCGGCGGAAGTGGATGTTACCAGACGATGCATTATCGAAGGGCCCGTTATCTGGTGAAATCTTACAAGTCCGTTTCTGTCCTGCGCATGAACTCGTCGAAACGTGCCAGAGCTGCCTTCAGAATTTCTTCCGAAGATGCGAAGCACAATCGCAGGTAGCCTTCTCCTCCCGGGCCAAAGGCTGCTCCGGGGGCGAGCGCCACTCCGGTTTCATCGACAAGCCGCTGGGCGAATGTCGCCGAATCGTCCAGACCTTCGACTTCCAGAAACGCGTAGAACCCGCCGTCAGGTCGCGGCAGCGAAACTCGAGGGATTCCACCAAGTTGCTCCATGACAAACTTTCTTCGGTGCGAGTACAGGTCTCGGATCTGTTCGACGTACGCCTCGCCGTCCCGGAGGGCTGTGATTCCAGCTTGCTGAACCATCGCGGGTGGTGAAGAAGTCATGAATTCGGCTGCCTTGGTCATGAGCGAGATCAGGCGCTCCCCGGCCAGGCCGTATCCCAGGCGCCAGCCGGTCATGTTGTAAGCCTTCGAAAAGCCGTTTACGACAATCAGGTGGTCACGCTCGGTCGAGACCCTGGCGAAAGACGGAGCCACGGGACCGTCGAAGACCAGCCTGTCGTAGACCTCATCGCTCAGAATCATGATGTCGTGTTCAGTTGCAAGCAGGCAGAGCGCTTCCTGTTCTTCACGGCTGATAACCCAGCCCGTCGGGTTGGACGGGCTGTTCACGATCAACATCCGCGTACGGGAATCGACGGCACCTCGAACTCGGTCCAGGTCCAGGCAAAAACGTTCACCGTCTCGCACCAGGGGGACCTGGCGAGTCTCTCCTCCCGACATCGTGATTGCCGACTTGAATATCGAATATGTCGGACAGATGACGATTGCGTTGTCACCGGGTCCGACCAGGGCCCGAACGGCAAGAAATATCGCCATTCCGGCACCAACCGTGCAGATGACCTCATCGGCGCCGTACCGGACTCCGTGAAGCTCCAGAAATTTCCGGGCGACCGCTTCCCGCAATTCGACATATCCGCCCGTGTATGTATAGAACGTATGGCCGGCCAGGGACGCTTCATAGGAGGCACGACAGATGAATTCCGGCGTCGGCATGTCCGATTCGCCGTAGCACAGCTTGTAGGAGTCCGGCCGTTGTTCGGCCGCCGTTGCGATCTGGACGAGAGGGGATTCGGTGACTTCGAGAAATTCGGGTCTGAACTGCATTGTTACATTGTGTCCGTCGGAGGTAGGAGCCTATTAGTACGCGTGTTTCCGGTCCTGAAAGATGTGCGGTCATAGACCGCACCTACATCAACACCTCACACCCGATCCACAGCAACGCTGACGGAACGCCGGATGTAGGTGTGCTCTGTGAGCGCATGTCTTCGATTCCCCAAGATATGCGGTCATAGACCGCACCTACAGAGTCAATCGATGGGGGTCTTTGTTTTTCTGCCTGGATTGAAGAACGGTGTCTTCACAACTGTTGCTTCCACCCGATCGCGGACTGCTTCAACCGTGAACTCTATTTCCAGTCGGGTGCCGATGTCGGAGTGCTCCCGGCTGATGGTCGCCAGGGCGATGAGCTTTTTTAACTTTGGAGACCATGTTGTTGAAGTCGCTTTTCCAACCTGTTTCCCGTCTTTGTAAATCGGTACGGCGTCTCGGGATGCAGTTGATGACATTGCCGGCGGCAGGCCGACGTCTTCATGGACACGTTCCACATCGGGCCATCCGATCTCCAGTCCGACGACCTGTCGGTCGTGCCCCAGTTTCCGTTCCTCGATCAAGGCCTCCTGCCCGACGAACCGGGCCTTGTCGAGGTGGACCAACCTCCCGAGGCCCATTTCAAAGGGTGAATATTCCTGAGATGGGATGACCGCCTTCATGCTGCTGTTGAAATCCACCTCGATCAGCAGGAGGCCTGCTTCTATGCGTGCGACGTCCAGGGCCAGCATGCCGGCTGCGTGAATACCGAAGGCCTGGCCGGCCTCGATGAGCGCGTCCCATACCTCCAGCGACTGCTGCCGTGGAATCCAGATCTCATACCCGAGGTCACCCGTGTAACCCGTACGTGAGATGTCCACACTCACCCCGGCAATCCGGCCCTTCGTGATACCGAAATACCTCAGGTTCGGAATGTCGGCGCCGTCGACAACGGATTCCAGCAACCGCCCGGAAGTAGGGCCTTGGAGTGCCAGCGCTGAAATCTCTTCCGAGATGTCGTCGATCTCAACATTCAGACCCCGGGAGTTCTGGTGAAACCAGCGGAAACTCGGGTCCGCCGCGGTCCACCTGTAGGTGTTTTCCTCCAAACGCGATACCGTCCCGTCATCGATGACCTTCCCTCTCTGGTCGCACCACGGTGTATATATCACCCGGCCCACTTTTACCTTCTGGATATCTCGTGTAATGATCCGGTCTACCAGTTGAGTGGCGTCTGGTCCTGTGATCCGGTACTTGAAGAGAGGAGAAACGTCAATCACGGCCGCCGCGTTCCGGATCGCGTTGTACTCATGTTCGTGGTGCGTTTCGTAAGTACTGACAGCGTAGTGGCCGGCCCACTCCCGGTAGTTGAGGCTCTCACAGAGCATCGATGTTCTTTCGTGAAATGCTGTTGGGATAGGCATCAGAACCTCATTTGATGGAAGCGTTCCGGTCGGTGATCAAGAGTTCTCCCGTTTCAGATCGGACACGATCTCCCGGCTCGCGTTCAGGCCAGGTATCCCCGTAACGCCGCCACCCGGGTGCGTCCCCGCGCCGCACAGATAGAGCCCGCCGATCGGGGTCCGGTATCTTGCCCAACCCAGAATCGGCCGGAACGTGAACATCTGATCCGGGGACGGCTCGCCGTGAAATATGTGACCCCCGGTGAGCCCGTAGGTTTCTTCCATGTCGACAGGTGTGATGATCTGTCGATGGATGATCAGTTCGCGGACGTTGGGTGCGTATTCCGACAGCGCATCGACAACGACGTTGCCGAACTCCTCGCGCCGCGAAGACCAGTCGCCGGACCGGAGCTCGTAGGGCGCGTACTGGACGTAGATGGACATCACGTGAGCACCGGACGGAGCCATCTCCGGGTCCGTTATCGAGGGAATCGTGATCTCCATCGAGGGCCTTGGGGAATAGTCTCCGTACTTCGCCGCATCGAATGCGCGTTCGAGGTAGTCGGTTTCCGGACCGATGTGTATGCGGCCCGCGATGCATTCGGTGCCACTCGAATCTGCGGTGTCAAATCCCGGCAGTCCCGACAGCGCGAGGTTGACCTTTGCCGCTGAACCCCGGCAGCGGTAGTTGCCGATCTTCATGAGGAAGTCCGGATCGAGTTCAACCGGATCCACCAGGTCGAGGAAGGTTCGACGTGGGTCCGCGTTCGAAACGACGGCACTCGCCGGAATTTCCTCTCCCGAAGACAACACCACTCCAGTTGCTCTGTTGTTGGCGACCTGTACACGGCTGACATCGGCCCCGGTCCGAATCTCCACTCCCGCCGACCGCGCTGCTTCCCGGAGTGAGTGGGTCAGTGCCCCCATGCCGCCCTTCACGAAAGTCGCAGGGGCGAGGGCATTACCGCCACTGGTGGCTGCCTCGAACAGGAGACCAAGTCCCGTTCCCGCCGAACGTGGTCCCGCAAAGGTTCCCTTGAGGGCCTGCGCCTGGATCGTTGCACGGAGCAATTCCGACGAGAACCATTCCTCTACCAGATCGGCGACCGGCATGGGTCCCCAACGGAGCAGACGGAACGCGTCTTTCTTGCTCAATCCGCGGAATCGCAGGCCGAGCTTTCCGAAATCCCACAGGTTTCCCGCGGTCGGACTGTCGATGTCGGGAGGGGGCATCGTCAGCAGAGGAGCCAGAACGGCCCCGATTCGGTCGAAGCTTTCGAGAAAGGCCGGGTACGCTTCTGCGTCGCTCACCGATAGCCGTTTCAATTCTTCTACCGTGCGCGTTGTGTCCTCGTAGATTTGGAGGGCGCGTCCATCGAGGTTGGGTGCGAACACGCGAACAGCCGGTTTGAGGAGCTTCAGTCCGTGTTTTCCGAGTTCGAGATCGTTCACGATACCCGGCAACATCCCTCCGGCGGTGTGAGCCAGCGAGGGACAACGAAAGCCCGGATGTAGTTCCTCGGTGACGGCGGCACCGCCAACGATTTCCCGGCGTTCGAGGATCAGGGGGGCCAGGCCTGCTCTGGCGAGATAGCAGGCCGCGACAAGACCGTTGTGGCCTCCACCGATGATGACGACCTTTTCGGTCATTAGTGGTCCCCGCCAGACATAACGTTACTATCTCCGAAGGAGGTTGCGAGCGGACCGACGGGTATAATCCACCGTGTAGTTTGGGTGAGCTTTCGACAGTGTTGAGCGTTCACGAGGGGCAACCTCCATCGGCCCTACGGGTTCGGGCGGAACGGTACCGTCTTTGGAGTCGCTCCTCCTCGCAATGAAGAGCATTGGCTCGTCGTTGCTCCACCAAATCCGGCACCGTTGCACTCCGAAATCTAGCAACGCTATGTCTGGCGGGGACCACTAGAATTTTCCTCGTTTGGAATCCTTCAAGATCTTCATCGCAGCGTTATACCCGGGTGCCCCCATGATGCCACCCCCCGGATGCGCAGCGGACCCGCACATGTAGAGATTACGTATGGGCGTCCTGTATTGTGCCCAACCGGGTGCGGGACGAAGGAAGAAGAGTTGCTCTATCGATAGCTCACCCTGGAAGATGTTTCCTTCTGAGAGGCCGAATGTGCGTTCCAGGTCCAGTGGTGTGACGACCTGCTGGTGGATGATCCTGTCGCGGATGTTGGGCGCGTGCTCGGCAAGCGTGTCGATCACCGTTTCGCCGAACTCGTCGCGCACATCGTCCCAGGTTCCCTCCTTCAGGTGATAGGGCGCGTACTGCACGAAACAGGACATAACGTGTTTCCCGGGGGGGGCGAGGGAGGGATCGGTGAGGCTCGGGATAACGCAGTCGATGTACGGGCGGCGGGAGAACCGGCCGTACTTCGCGTCATCGTAGGCGCGTTCCATGTACTCGACGCTCGGCGAAATGGAGATCGCGCCGCGCAGGTGAGTGCCGGCGCCCGGCATGGCTCTGAAATCAGGCAGCCCGTCCAGCGCCAGATTCACCTTGCCGGAAGACCCCCTGTACTTGAAACGCTCGACATCCTCCACGAAGTCATCTGGAAGATGTTCGCTCCCAATCATCTTCATGAACGTCAATCGCGGGTCCACGCTCGAGGAAACGATGTTGGCATGGATCTCATCACCGTTTTCGAGCACCACGCCTTTCGCCTGACCGTTCGCGACAATGATCCGTTCGATTGGAGCCTCTGTCCGAATCTCGGCACCAGCTTCGCGTGCCGCATCGGCGATCGCGTTGGAGATTGCTCCTGTTCCGCCCCGTGCAAAGCCCCATGACCGAAAGGCGCCGTCGATTTCGCCCATGTAGTGGTGGAGGAGAATATAGGCCGTGCCGGGTGAACGGACTCCCTGGAACGTTCCGATGATGCCCGATGCCGACATGGTGGCCTTGAGGACATCGGTTTCGAACCAGCCGTCCAAGAAGTCGACCGCGCTCATCATCATCAACTGGACCTGATTGTACTTGTCTTGTTCGGGCAGGTGCTGAAAGCGTCGACCGAGGAAGAGAAGATCCCGGAGTCCCTTGAGGTTCAGCGAGGTCGGATCCGGCGGCGTCATGCCGAGGATGGGTTTGACGAACCGGCCCATCTCCACCATCGCCTGTCCGTACTCATCATACGCTTCGGCGTCGAGCTTCGAATGCCGCGCGATTTCACGCCGGGTTTTTCCGTGATCGTTGACCCGCCAGAGATAGTCTCCATCGAGCATCGGGGTGAACGTTCCGTCCAACGGCAATATCTCGAGGCCGTGCCTGGGCAGGTCCAGGTCCCGAATGATCTCGGGTCGCAACAGCGATACCACGTAGGAAGCAACAGAAAACTTGAACCCGGGGAAGACTTCTTCGGTTACTGCAGCGCCGCCCAGAACATAGCGGCGCTCGAGAACCAGGACCTTTTGTCCGGCACGAGCGAGATAAGCGGCATTGATAAGACCGTTGTGGCCTCCACCGATGATGACGACATCGTATTGTGACTCTGGCATCTTAGCGTCGGACCTCGGTCGTAGCTGTCAGCTGGTAGCTTGCAGCGAGTAGCTTAGAACGGGCAGTTGCCAGGTCAGGGCTCTGGCTGTTGATGGCTGACAGGAAGATTCTGACGCCCTCAGGGAAAGCAATACTAGCACGAGATCCACAACGAATCTTGTTGCGTTAAGGGAAGGGAATCGAACGCGGACATGTGGAGGAGGCGGAGAAAGAAACTAGCTTCTGTCCGTCCTGTCTGGTCCTTCGTTTCCTTCGTGTCTTCGTGTTGAAAGAAACCGACAATAATGCCGAATCTTACGCTGCTAGTGTTGGAACCCCATTCAATTCTGGTTTTCGGATGCGTCCTCAGGGTGCGGGTAGTACACGCTGTCGATTGGAAGGGGTTCGGTGTTGTAGTCCAGTTCCTTGAACGGATACGACGGGCGCTGTTTGGAATTGATGAACGCGGAGATGTGCTGGGCTTCCTCGTCGGTGAACTTGCCTGGATCCAGATACGGCATCATGTATCGGATGATGCCGGCCAGCGTGTAGATCCTGGCGGCCCCGGCACCGTCGTTCCAGGAGTTTGGTCCCCACAGGGGGCCGGCCTTCTTGTCGCCGATCTGGATGCCCTGCCCGTCTTTTCCGTGGCAGTTAAAGCAGAATTCCAGAAAGATGGCCTCTCCCTTAGCGGGGTCCAGTTGGTCGAGCGGCAGGCGACTCTCCACGGGGATGAAGTTCTTTTTGCGCCAGGGCGCTTGTTCTCCCGGTTCGTATCCACGGGAAAGCCACCGCAGGTACGCGGTCAGAGCGATGACCTCCGGGGTATCCGGCGTTGGCAGTACCGGATCGTTGACTCCCGCCTCACTGCCCTGGTCGACATGCCCGGTCGCATTCTGACTCCGGAAGAAGCATCCGACGACACGGTCCTCGAGCGTGAAGTCGCGGCCTGCACGCCGGTTGTATTCCGGAAACATCGAGGCCACGCCGACCAGCGGAAGCGCCAGCTCACGCTGCCCGGCATTGATGTGACAGTTGTTGCAGGACATCCCGCCGCCCGACAGATGAGGCGCTTCCCCCGCGGTGTCCTGGAACAGCTGGAATCCCCAGCGGATCTGGTCCGCCATCTCCGACTCGCCCACGGTCGGATCCTCCAGCGGGTTGTTCGGCACCAGCCAGGCGGTCACCATGGTCGTCTTCGACGAGATCAGCGGCTCCGGGAGCTTGGGGAGTTCCGGATCGAGAGGATCCGAGGGCGTGCAGGCTGCCGACAGAAGGCCGATCATGACAATTATTGAGAGATGTCCGCGATTAATCATGTTCATTGTCTCAGTGTTGGGCCCACCACTTCCGAATCAGTGACAGACCCACCGCTCCATGTCTCACTACGAACTTACGAAAGAATAACCTCGTTCCTGCGCCCGATTCACTGCGAGGATACCCGCGGTCATCATGTGCGCGTTCTCTATAAGGTTTTCTGCGATCTCTTTGTTGATGGCATCCGCGTCGCCGTCGGTCGAGCGGGCGAGCGAGCCGGCAAGCGCCCGGGTAGCAAACCCGCAGACGGCGAAATGAGCGCCCCGGCCGATCAGGTTCGGCAGCGTCGTGCCGTTTCCTTCACGGTTGTGGGGATTGCTGGTCGGTGCTTCCACCTCCAGGTCCATTCGTTCCGCCAGGAGTGTGCCGTATCGGGACCAGATGGCATCGTTGAAGGCGTACGCCGTCGACATGTGCCGAGCCACGATAACTACGGCCGCATCGGAGTCCTCGAGGCCATACCCTTCCTTGTTTGCGTTCAGATAGTTGTTCGCAAACCTCAGCCCCCAGTCGAAGCCTTCCGGCTTGGTCGTATCGAAAACAAATCTGTGCCGCCCGGGTACCTGATCGAGCCAGTCATCGGCTGCGTGCCGGGCTGGTTGCCACTCCCCGTTACCCATGGACTGGGCTTCGGCCCCCGGTACGACGACAGCCGTGGCTGAAAACGCCGCCACTCCAGCCCACAGCCTTCCCATAAACGACCGCCTTGCCAGCGGTGATTCCGTTTCCTGTCGCTTCATCGTCCCCTCGCTTTTCGGTGTGCCGGGCGCACCGCTTCGAGCGCGGCGATTCCGCTTCCGTCCGACACCGTGTTTAGTCTGCGAGCACAATCATCCAACATCGAGGAAGAACAATGAAGCCTTATTTGCACATTGGGAGAATTAGCAGGTAGCTAGAAGCGGGCAGCAGGTAGCAGGCAGCGGGTAGCGGGTAGCTTCCGGGAGATTTAGCGTGGCAAGTGGAGGAAGAGATGGGGAAGTCCGGTGTCCGAGGTCCGAAGTCGGACCACAGGTAGACGCAAACTACGCAGATTGGGGAAAGAATCCAAAAGCCGACGCTCAACAGCAGACCTCGGACCAGTAGCTTCCGATCGGTCTCCTGCTGCTCGCTGCCCGCTACCCGCTACTCGCTATTCCCCTCACGCTACGCGCTGTTCGAAGAACGAATCCCCCGGCTTGCCCCAGAGCCATCCCTGGCCGTATTCGACGCCGTAGTCCTGGAGTAATGCCAGATCGTCTCGGGATTCGATTCCCTCGGCGACGATATCGGCGCCCAGCGTTTTGGATACTTCCACGAGCCGACGGAGCAAACGGGCCTTGTGGGGGTCCTTCGCGGCACCGTCGACGTAGCATCGGTCGATCTTGACGACATCGGGCTCGAGCATGATCAGAGTTTCCAGACAGCTGCGGCCAAAACCGACATCGTCGATGGAGACTTCGATCCCTATCTGCTTGAATGCCGCGACATGATCTCTCAGACAGGCCGGGTCTCCGATGAACTGTTGCTCGCTGATTTCGATGCAGAAGGTGACGCCATCGTCGTCGTCGGTCAGCAGTTCCATCAGGCGGTCGCTCGGTGTTCCGAGAATCGTGGAAGGGAAGAGGTTCAAGTGAAACTTCCCTTTTGGCCGCAATCGTTTGCTGACTTCAACGCAGGCCTTCAGGCACGACAGGTCGACGGTCGTTAACATGTTTGCTTCCAGTGCGATGCGAAAGAAGTCACAGGCATTTCCAGGGACCCTACCGGTCCGCGGCTGAGGAGTTCATGACCCACCACACGTTCCTGGTCCAATTCGAGAATCGGTTGGGAGACGGCGTAGAAGCTGCCGCTGCTGATTGCACCGGTCAGGTCCATCAGATTGAGGATCACTGGAACTTCCGGGACCTGGGTGCTCGAGGATGTCGGTCTCCGTCGGTTCGTCGGAGTCTGGCGAGCGGAGTGTCTCGCCACTTCCAGAATCTCACCGATAGAGCAGATGCTTCGGTCGACCTGCACCACGGCGACACCCATCTGGACGCTGTGGGGGCTGGAAGACAACGCCAGGGGTGAACTGCCGACAGCGAGCCTCAGTTTCTCGGCACCTGGCTGCCTTCCGCGTGTCGGGTGTCAGGGAGGAGGACGAGGAATTCGTTCCCCTCGATTCGCGCGACATGGTCCGAGGGCCGTAACGCGCCCTTCAATCGTTGTGCGACAGTCTTCAAGAGAAGGTCGCCCACGGCGTGGCCGAGGTTGTCGCTGAATTCCTTCAGCTCACTGCAGGTAAGCAAGACGGCGACCAGGCGTGCACCCGATCGACGTTCGCGGGAAAGCTCGCGCCAAAGCGCCATTTCTATCCCTCTGCGGTTGAGCACTTCAGTTGATGGATCGACCGTGGCAAGCCGTTCCAGCTCCTGGTTAGCCTCTTCCAGAGCCTCGCTGAGCCCCTTCAAGTCGGCCTCGGTGTCTGCCCTTCCGGTCATTTCCCGAAGGGGCGCGATCCAGACAGGCTGCTCTCCCCACACCGTTCGGGCGACCCGCATTTCGACCTTGTGGGTTCCCATGTTCAATTCGGTGGGTTCCATTGTCAGCAACGGCTGGAGAAAAGCTTCCCCTTCCAGTTCATGGCAGGGTCTGTCGAACAATTCTGCGGCAATCGGGTTCACGAACAGGATTGTTCCCTCGTCGTCGACAACGACCACCCCATCGGGACTTGCCTCGGTGATGTCTCTGAAAAGACTTCCGTAAGAAGGTTTGTGGTCGATTGCGGATTCAGAACCGAAGTCACGCTCCATCATTCTGATACTCCTCTCCCGAATTCGTCCGTCTCAATCAGACTTATCGGTTGAGCCGTGCCCGTTCTGTAGGTTTTCCCTGGCTTGGAATCGATTGGGGACAAATAGGCGTTCTGGAAAGTCGGTCTGTGGTGAGGCAGTTGTCCGAGCTCAGCGTACGACGAGAACAGGGCACTCCAGTCGGGACAGAACTTCGTTGAAACCTCTTTCGAAGACATTCGCTGTCGGGAGTATCAGGATGCCGGCGTCTTCCGCGCGGGTCAGTTGCTCCAGGAAGTCGGCGTCGGTTTTCGGGATGATCCGGTAGCGAATCGGTGGCTGGGCCCCCAACCGATCGAGGTCGTGTGCCGCTTCCTCCCGTATTCGTTCCGCCCTTTCACCGGACCCGGGAACGAGCACAACAAGTGGTGTTCTATTGTCTCCCGCCATTTGCGATGCCAGGCTCAAACCGTCACGACTGCAAGGGCTTCCATCGCAGATAACCAGTACCGTCTGGCCGACCCGTAGTCCGTGACGTAGTAAGAGGACCGGCGACACCGTTTCCGACAGGATGGTCTGGGTCGTCCTTCCTATTCTTCCGCTCTCGACCATCGACCAGCCGCAACATCCCAGGCTGATCAGATCGACGCCGGCTGCCGCCGCCACCACTTCGGAGCTGACCGCGCCCCGGGACACCCTGAATGACCATCTCACCCGGGATCGTCTTGCGATCCGTTCCAGCGTTTCTCTGGCTCGTCGAGCCTGGACACGGAGCTGTTGCTCCATGTCGTCCTTTTCGACCAGTCGAACCTGGCCGGAATAAGAGCCCACCATACGCGTGATTGGAAGCTCTGCTCCACGAAGCAAATCCTCGTCTTCGACGTAGAGACCTTCTAATTCGGCCTCCAGCTGCACGGCAAGCCGAACTGCGGCCTCAATAGCCGCCAGGCTGTGCGGTGACGCATCCACTGCCACAAGAATCCGTCGAATTGCCGCCCGTCTGGGAGTCATTCCTTTTCTCTGGGTTCAGCAGACCGGGAGAACGCCATCTGAGTCTCGGCCATTTCCCGCAGGCGCTTCTGAACCCGGTCGTTGACACTGTCGGTTTTGAAAACTCCGGCTTCGTCACGCTCACCCGCTTCGACCCCGGTCAGCAGCTCGATTCCCTGATCGATCGTTTCTACCGGGTAAATGTGGAACCGGCCCGCCGCGGCCGCGTCAACGACGTCTCTCCGCAGCATCAGGTGTTTTACATTTGAAGCCGGGATCAACACGCCCTGGTCGCCAGTCAGACCACGGGCGTTGCAGAGATCGAAGAAGCCCTCTATCTTCTCGTTCGCTCCTCCGATCGCCTGAACTTCACCGTGTTGATTGACCGATCCGGTAACGGCCAGGGACTGCTTGATCGGAACCTCGGAAACTGCTGAAAGAAGTGCATACAGCTCTGTCGACGAGGCACTGTCGCCATCGACGCCGCTGTAGGATTGTTCAAACACCAGGCTTGCGGAAAGCGACAGGGGATGATCTGTGGCGTAACGTGCACCCAGAAAGCTGGAGAGGATGAGCACTCCCTTGGAATGACTGGGACCGCTCAGTTCGACTTCCCGTTCTATGTTCACGACTTCGCCTTTTCCGAGCCGAATTCGAGCGGTGATCCGGCTCGGCTTGCCGAACGCGAACTGGCCCAACTGAAGCACGGCCAGCCCGTTGATCTGGCCGACCCTGGACCCTTTCGTGTCGATGTTGATGGTCCCTCGGAGGACCTCTTTCTGCAACTGATCTCGGACACGATCCATCCGGTAAACCTGTGCGTCGATCGCTTTTTCAACGTCGGCCGAGCTGACGACCTCGTCTCCGGCAATACCGGACCAGTAATTGGCCTCTTTGAGCAGGTCCTTGACCCCCGCAATACGTCCGCTCAATCTTTCTGAATCGCTGACCAACCGGGAGCTGTGTTCGATGACGCGTGCCACTGCGGTTCGGTCGAAAGGCCGCAGTTCGTCCTGGCGGATCAGAGCGCCGATCAGACGGGCGTAAACCTTCTGTGTTTCGGCATCACGTTCCAGTCGATCATCGAAATCCGCCGCCACCTTGAAAAGCTCGCCAAAATCCGGATCGTGCTGACAGAGGAGGTAGTAGAGCATTCGATCGCCCAGAAGGATCACCTTCACATCCAGCGATACAGGCTGCGGTTCAAGTGAGACGGTACTGATCAGGCTGAGCGCCTGTCCCAGTGATTCGATTTTGATCTGGCCCGATTGCAGAACCCTCTTCAGTGCCTCCCATGCATACGGCTGCATCAAAACCCGGCGAGCGTCGAGGAGAAGGTACCCGCCGTTCGCACGGTGGAGAGCACCAGGCTTGATCAAAGTGAAGTCCGTCAGCAGCGTTCCCATCTGGGAAATATGTTCCATGCGGCCGATCAGGTTTTCATAGCCAGGATGGTCTTCATAGACCACCGGTGCCCCTTCGAGATCCGTGTGATCGATCAACACGTTGACCTGATAACGCCGGGCCATTGGTGACCCTTCCTGCGGTTTCCCCGTTGCCGGACCTGCCGCGTCCTGTCCCTGGACAAACTCCTTGCCATGCTGAATCAGGTCCTTCCGAACCGCTTCGAGGTAGGTCATCACTTCGGGAAACTCGGAGTACTTTTCGCGCAACTCTTCGATGAGGTGTCCCAGGGCGAAGTCCGTGATCTCCTGAGTCAATTGCCGGATCTTGCCGCGCAACTCCCTTTCCCACCTGGGCAGGCGGCGCAGGATCCCCTGCAGATCCTGCTGCAGTTCCTCAATGCCTTTTTCGAGTCGGTCCTGTTCACTCTTCGGCAGTTTCTCGAAGGATTCATGCGTTATGACCTCTGCCTCCTTGATCGGTGCGAAGACCATCCCCACCGGCGTCTGGAGCATCGTGAACCCCTTGGCCGTGGCGCGACCCTGGAGCTCCTCCAGACGTTTCTCGTGCCGCTCTTTGAACTCCTGCTGGAGTGAATGGAGGCGGGCCTGATATTCGTCACTTTCGAACGCAGCCGGCAAGGCGGTGCTGATTTCCTCGATCAACGACTCCATGTCCCGCTTCAGTTTGATCGAGGTTCCAGCCCGGAGCTCGAGCAGCGTCGGCCGGTTCGGTTCCAGGAAGTTGTTGATGTAGCACAGGTCGGGTGGGACGGGTCTCTTGGCCGCCTGTTCCCCCAGAAAATGCTCGATGATGAACTGCTTGCCGGTGCCCGGTGGCCCTAAAGCGAAGAGGTTGTACCCCTCGTCTTTCATCCCAACCGCAAACTCGATTGACTCGACCGCGCGCGGTTGGCCGACAATACCGGTACCGTCTTTGAGGTCGGCCGTGGTTTCGAAGTCGAAAAGACTCGAGTCGCAACGCCGGTACAGTGCATCGGGACCCAATTCTTCAGGAATGTCCATCAACGTTCTCCTTCCGGTGTCAGATCTTCTATGTGACAGGACGATCGCTTCTGCCTCCTAGTACAGCGCCCCTAAAGTTATGGTACAGTCGCGATCAGCGTTATGGAGA
>CAZOZZ010000038.1:0-27143 GCA_964584435.1 uncultured Solibacteraceae bacterium
TTGGCACTTTAGATGCCGACCAAGTCAAAGGAGGAGTCCATCCCATCATGTTGAAGTCCCTTCCTGGCGACTTTTCGCTCCTATGCCTGCTGCCGGAGTGCGTCGGCCTTGTCTGTCGCTTCCCAGGTAAAGTCAGGGTCTTCCCTGCCGAAGTGGCCATAGCTGGCTGTCTTTGTGTAGATTGGACGGCGCAGTTCGAGTGACTCGATGATGCCACGGGGAGTCAGTTGGAAGTTCTCGCGGACCAGGTCGGAGATCTTGCCATCCGGCAGCTTGCCCGTGCCGAACGAGTCGACGAGAACAGAAACCGGGTCGGCGACGCCGATGGCGTACGCCAGTTGTATTTCGACACGACTCGCCAGGCCCGCGGCCACCACGTTCTTGGCGACGTAGCGCGACATGTAGCAAGCGGATCGGTCAACCTTCGTTGGGTCTTTTCCCGAAAATGCGCCACCGCCGTGGCGGCCCATGCCGCCGTAGGTGTCTACGATGATCTTTCGTCCCGTAAGGCCGCAGTCGCCTTGAGGTCCACCGACAACGAACCTGCCGGTCGGATTGACATGGTACGTCGTCGAATCGTCCAACAACTCCTCCGGCATGATGGCCTTGATCACATGAGTGATGACTTCTTCCCGGATCTGCATTGGGGTGGCATCAGGATCGTGTTGAGTAGATATCACAACAGTATCTATTCGTACCGGCTTGGGTCCATCATACTCAACTGTTACTTGAGATTTACCGTCCGGTCTGAGAAAAGGAAGCAGCCCCGACTTCCGCAGCTCAGCGAGGCGTGCCGTCAGTTTGTGTGCCAGCAGGATCGGCATCGGCATCAACTCGGGCGTCTCGTCGGTGGCGTATCCAAACATCATGCCCTGGTCGCCGGCCCCACCGGTGTCGACTCCCATGGCGATGTCGGGCGACTGCCTGCCAATCGTGGACATCACGGCACACGTCTTGGAGTCGAAACCGTATGCGGCATCGACATACCCAACGCCTTTGATCGTGTTCCGGACGATGCGTTCGTAGTCGATGTAGCATTTCGTCGTGATCTCGCCTGATACCATCGCGAAGCCGGTTGCGACCATCGTTTCACAGGCCACACGTCCCAGAGGATCTTCCTCCATCACGCGGTCCAGGACCGCATCCGAGATCTGATCGGCCAGTTTGTCGGGATGACCTTCTGTCACCGACTCCGAGGTAAATAACTGTCGCGTGTCGCTCACTGAATTCTCCTTCCAGATTCAAGGCTTGGACCCGACAACCTGCCGGGCCGTTCGCCAGATAAATAAGTTCGAATGATGTACCACTAGGCCCTGGGATGATGCGTTCGATAGATCTGTTTCAACCGCTCCCGGACCACATGCGTATAAATCTGCGTCGTCGAGATGTCGGAGTGCCCCAACATCATCTGTACCGACCGCAAATCAGCCCCACGTTCGAGCAGGTGCGTGGCGAAAGAATGCCGAATCATGTGCGGCGTGATCTTCTTGTCGATTCCTGCCCGTTTACCATATGCCTTCAGTATCAACCAGAAGCCGGCTCGAGTGAGCTGCTTACCGCGATAGTTCAGGAACAGGTAGGGGCATGTTTGTTTTGGGCGGCCACGTTCCAGATACGCACGCACCGCTCCGACGGCCGAGTCCCCAAGAGGAACAATCCGCTCCTTACTGCCCTTCCCCATACACCGGACGTACCCGCTATCCAGATCGAGAGCGTCCGTGGTCAGACCCACCAGCTCAGAAACACGCAGGCCGGTTGCGTAGATCACCTCTAACATAGCCCGATCACGCAAACCTGCCCGTTCCGACTCGTTCGGAGTGGCCAGCAACCTGTCTATCTCCTCGAACGTGAGGAAATGAGGCAGGGGAGACCACGACTTCGGAACCTCGACGACTGAAGTGGGATTTTCTTCTACTGCCCCTTCCAGCATGAGGAATCGGTAGAGCCCTCGCACCGTAGCCAATGCCCGCGCGGCCGAGCGGGACTTCAACCCACGATTATAGAGGAATGTGACAAATGCGGATACATCTGCCGGTCGAGCCGAAGCCAGATCGGCAGGGTTCAGGTGTTCGGAATACAGAACCAGGTCCCGCCCATAAGCATTGAGGGTGTTCGGCGAAAGACCTCGCTCGATCCGAAGATATTGAAGAAACCGATCCATCCATTCATCGTTCGTCATCGGCACGGTTCGTCCCTTGACCACGCCCAGAGAGCCTTTCTAGCCACCAGTCCTCTTTTTCAGAAAGATCTCGCGAACTTCCCTGACTTCGCGGCATCTCAGTACAAAGACCGCCACAAAGTATACAACGGCTGAAAGCCCAATCGTTGCTCCCAGTGCAAATACGCGCTGGGGCAACGGTTGATCAAGATAGAAACCGGGCCGGTTGATCAGAGTCGACGCCACGAAACCAAGAGGTATCGCGGCCAGGACAAAACGCGCCAGCGAATCCAGTATCGAACGCACCCCAAAGGACCCCTTGCGTTTGGCGAAGAGAAACATCAACGTGATTGCGTTGAAAAACCCGGAGAGACTTGTCGCCAGGGCCGGTCCCCCAACCTGGAGGGGCCGAAAGAAGGCAAAATTCAAGGCAACGTTCAGGAACATGGCGACGAAGGCCACCTTGACGGGTGTCCTCGTGTCCTCAAGGGAATAGAAGGCCGGCACGATCACCTTCACCATCGAAAACGCGGACAGACCGATGGCAAAGAAAATCAATGGCCAGGCCGTCAGTTCAGTGGATGCCGCATCGAACTCTCCGTGTTCGAACAGCACCTGGATGATCGGCCGCCGCAGGACCACAAGGCCAACCGTCGACGGCACCGTGATGAACAGGATGATGCGGGCAGCGAAGTTCAAGGTCGACTTCATTTCGTCGGTACGCTTCTCTGCAGCCTGGCGCGACATCATCGGAAGGATGACCGTTGCGATTGCGATCGCGTACCCTCCCAGGACGAGTTCCATGACGCGGTCGGACAGGTGGAGTGCCGTAACCGCGCCGTCACCCTGAAACGATGCGAACAGGAAGTCAACGACGACATTCACCTGGACGACACCGACACCCAGGACGACCGGCGCCATGAGCCGGCCGGCCTGGCGCACCCCGGGATGGGAGAAATCCAGGCGCGGCCGAAACCTCCAACCAACCTGCCTTAACTGTGGCACCTGGATCAGAATCTGCGTAATGCCTCCGACAACGACACCCGCTGCAAGAGCCATCTCAGGCAGAGGAAACAATTCGGTCGCAAACGAAAAGCCGATGATGCTCAGGTTGAGCAGAACCGGCGCGAAGGCCGGAGCCGCAAATTTGTTGAAGCTGTTCAAAATCCCCATCGCCAGAGCCGACAGACTGATGAAGAGGACGTAGGGAAAAATGATGCGGTTCAGGAGTGCCGTCAATTCGATCTTGCCGGGTGTATCCACGAAACCGAACGCCAGAAGCCTCACGAGCCACGGGGACAGGACAACACCGATAACCACGACAACCGACATGATGCAGGTTGCGATCGTGATCATCGTGTTCGCAAAGGCCCAGGCCTCCTTCCTGTTCTCCGAGACCAGATACTTCGAAAAAATCGGGACAAACGCAGCGCTGACGGCGCCTTCTCCCACCAGGCGGCGAAGCAGATTGGGGATCCTGTAGGCAACGACAAAGGCATCGAAGCCGACGCCCGTTCCCAGCAGGAATGCGAAGCGAAGATCCCGGACATAGCCCAAAACCCGGCTGAGCAGCGTGATGACGGTGATGAGGGATGCGGACCTCAGGAGGGTGCGGTGTTCGCTCATGGCGTTAAGACGGTTATACTAGCATGTAAAGCCAAGGGGCACAGAGGCTTAAGAGAGCCGAAAGGAGAGTAAACCCGTGGAACTGAGGTTGATTGCAGAGAAACTCGGATGCACGCTCCGGGGGAAGGGCGACACCGACATCGAGGGTGTGTCCGGCATTGAAGAAGCCGCCCCGAACCAACTGACGTTCGTTTCGAATCGAAAATACGCAGCCAGAGCACGAACTACCCGGGCTGGCGCGATCCTCGTCGCCGAGGACTTCCCCGAAATCGAAACGCCGACACTTCGAACCCCAAATCCCTATCTGGCCTTCGCGCGCTCAATCGAGTTGTTCTATCGATCTCCCGAGCCCCGAAGAGAGATCGATGAAACCGCTCGAATAGCAACGACCGCCCGCATTGGCGAAGGAGCTGCCATCGGAGCCTATGTCGTCATCGAAGACGACGTTTCCATCGGCGACAACGCCACGATCCAGGCCTTCACTCACATTGCGAAAGGGGCTCGGATCGGCAACGACTTCAGGACTCACTCGCATGTTTCTGTACGGGAGTACGCGGTCATCGGAAACAACGTCATCCTCCATGATGGCGCACGGATCGGGTCAGATGGTTACGGCTATGCCAAACAGGATGACGGCAGCTATTACAAAATAGTGCAGTCGGGCATCGTCGTTCTCGAAGACGACGTAGAAGTAGGGGCCAACTCAACGATCGACCGGGCCACAGTCGGCGAAACGCGGATAAAACGCGGCGTGAAGATCGACAACCTGGTTCAGGTCGCCCATGCATCTACAGTCGGAGAAAACACGCTGCTCTGCGCCCAGGTCGGACTTGGAGGCAGTTCGAAAATAGGCCGCGACTGCGTCCTGACAGGACAAGTGGGCGTCGCCGGCCACCTCGAGATCGGCGACGGCGTCGTCGCAACGGCCCAGACCGGCATCCCAAACTCGGTCGAAGCCGGCAAGATGATCTCCGGCTACCCCGCCATAGACAACCGCCTCTGGCTCAAATGCTCCGCGGTCTTCAAACGCCTCCCCGAACTATTGAGACGCGTGGATGCCCTTGAGAAATCCAGACGCGACTGACTGCGTCAAGTAGGAGAGGAAGGGAATTTTTACCGCAGAGGCGCAGAGGGGACTTTTGTGGGTCGGAGGAATCCCCTTGACCTGGAGGAGAGGTGGGAGGACAACCTGACCACCCGACTTGCTCCGAAAAGATATATCCTCTCTGCACCTCTGCGGTAAAAAATCCCCTCTTACACTGTCCGGGAACGTTCAGATTGATCGGCTATGGCGGCTTGGGCGGCCGCAAGGCGGGCTATGGGGACACGGTATGGGGAGCAGCTCACGTAGTCGAGTCCGAGATTGTGGAAGAATTCGACCGACGAGGGGTCGCCGCCGTGTTCGCCGCAGATGCCCAACTTGATGCCGGGGCGGCTGCTCCTTCCTTTTTCGCAGGCGGTGCGGACGAGTTCGCCGACTCCGGATTGGTCCAGTTCCTGAAACGGATCAGCCGTGAGGATACCCCGCCGGATGTAAGTATCGATGAACTTGCCTGCGTCGTCGCGCGAGAATCCGAAAGCAGTCTGGGTCAGGTCGTTCGTTCCGAACGAGAAGAATTCCGCCGACTCCGCGATGCGGTCTGCAACGACTGCCGCTCGAGGCAGTTCGATCATCGTTCCGACCATGTATTTCACTTCCATGCCCTGCTCGGTGAACACGTCACCCGCCACCCGGTCGATGATCGTCTTCTGTTCTTCCAATTCGCGCTCGAGGCCGACCAGCGGGACCATTATTTCGGGCTCGACAACGACGCCGTCCTTTTTTACGGCGCAAGCCGCTTCGATGATCGCGCGGACCTGCATCTCCGAAATCTCGGGATGGGTTATTCCGAGACGACAGCCCCGGTGTCCCAGCATCGGGTTGAACTCGAACAGATCCTCCACCCTGGACAAGATGGCTTCCCGGGCATCGATCTGATCGGCCGGAGCGTTCCGCTCACGAAGCAACGCCACCTCGACCATCAACTCCTCCCGCTTTGGCAGGAACTCGTGCAGGGGAGGATCCAGGAGCCGGATTGTGACCGGGAGACCATCCATGACGCGAAAGAGGCTTTCGAAGTCCTCACGTTGGAACGGGAGTAATTTCGAAACGGCTTCGCGGCGCTCGGCCACGGTCAATGCCAGGATCATCTCCTGAACGATAGCCAGGCGGTCCTCCGCGAAGAACATGTGCTCGGTCCGGCACAGGCCGATTCCCTCGGCGCCGAACTTGCGGGCCACCGCCGCATCGCGCGGGACATCGGCGTTAGTCCGCACCTTGAGGCGGCGTATGCGATCGGCAATCGCCATGAACTCTGCGAAATCTCCGGTGCTCGGGTCTGGCTCCACGGTCTCGACCCTGCCTTCGATGACGCGTCCTGACGAACCATCCAGGGTAATATAATCCTCAGCGCCGAACTCCTCTCCATCCATCCGCAAGACGCCCTTTCTTTCATCGATTCCCAACGTTTCGACTCCGACGATGCAGCACTTGCCCATGCCGCGCGCGACGACTGCGGCATGACTGGTCATACCACCTCGGGCCGTCAAGATACCGGCTGCGACCTCCATACCGTGGATGTCGTCGGGCACGGTTTCCTTTCGGACGAGGATCACCTTTTCCGTCTTTCCGCGTTCGGCGGCCTCATCTGCCGAAAAGACGATTCTCCCCGTCGCTGCACCGGGTGATGCGGGCAGGCCCCTGGCCAGCACACGGTATTCCGCATTCGGATCGAGTTGAGGATGGAGCAATTGATCCAATTGGGCAGGTTCTACCCGCATGATGGCTTCTTTCTCGTCGATCAGGCCTTCCCGGAGCATCTCGGCGGCAATCCGGATAGCGGCCGGGCCGGTTCGCTTCCCGTTGCGGGTCTGGAGCATGTACAGCTTGCCCGTCTGAATCGTGAACTCAAAATCCTGGATGTCCCGATAGTGCTTCTCCAGCCGGTTGGTGATGTCGCGCAGTTGACCATACACGTCAGGCATCACCTTGGCGAGTTCCCCGATCGGGACCGGTGTTCGGATTCCCGCCACGACATCCTCGCCCTGTGCGTTCATCAGGAATTCACCGTAAAATTCACGGGCTCCCGTAGACGGATTCCTTGTGAAGCCCACTCCCGTTCCGGAACTCTCTCCCATGTTGCCAAACACCATCGCCTGCACATTGACCGCTGTGCCGGCATCACTCGGAATTCCGTTCATGCGCCGATAATGACTGGCTCGGGGATTGTTCCAGGAGTCGAAGACAGCGTTGATGGCCAGGCGGAGTTGTTCGTGTGGGTCGTCGGGAAAATCATTCCCGGTCTCCTCTTTGACGGCCTTCTTGAAATCCACGGCAACCTGTTCGAGAACATCCGCTCCAAGGTCGGTATCAAGGCTGGTCCCTGCAGTCTCTTTGGAGTCGTCGAAGATGTCATCGAAGGTTTCCTTCGGAACGCGCATGACGACGTTGCCGAACATCTGGATAAAACGACGATAGCTGTCCCAGGCGAAACGCGGGTTGTTTGTCCTTTCCGATAGAGCCTTGACCGTCGTCGGGTTCAGGCCCAGGTTGAGGATGGTGTCCATCATGCCGGGCATGGAATACTTCGCCCCCGAACGGACCGATACGAGTAAGGGGCGTTCCTGATCGCCAAGTTTCTGGTCGGTCAGTGTTTCGAGGCGATCGAGGCAGGAGTCGATCTGCCCAGACGCTTCCGGACTGACCTGGTTGTCGGAATCGTAATAGAGACGGCAGACTTCGGTACTGATCGTAAAGCCCGGGGGCACGGGCAACCCGGCGCCAGTCATTTCGGCCAGCCCGGAGCCCTTTCCTCCGAGGATCTCCCGCATCGTGCCGGCACCTTCGGCCTGACCATCACCAAAAAAATAGACGTACTTGCTCATCCCGGAAACCCTCCGTCAAATTCATCTCTCGAAATAACGTTCGATCCAGATCTTGTTTAATTGTCGTATGTGCCCAAGCCCCGCACTCGCCGGACCGGAGACATCCCTGTCGAGAGGTGTCGTCAGAATCCAGTGCAGTGCGGCGATCGTCGTCAGGGGCACCTCGGTTGCCTCCCGCACCTGACAGCGACCGCAGGCCACCGAGGTCAACCCGGGCAGCAGAACACGGTGTTCCCCGACACCCAATTTGTCGGCACAGGTCGCACAAGTGAACAAATCAGGGAACACGCCGGCAAGACGCAACATCCACACTTCGAAATAACACCGAACCAGTTCCAGCTCGCTACCGGAGACCAGGGATCGTCGAGCCAGCTCAAACAGCCGGAAGACGGCGTCGTGGACCTCATGGTCGGGCAAGAACCGATCGACCAGTTCGGCCACGTAACCGGCGATCACAGCCCGATCGTAGTCCTCGAAGAGTTTCATCGGGGAGTCGATCAGCTCCGAAGAACGGATACGAACCAATTCCCGGTTTTCCTTCTGGAAGAAGGCTACTCTTGATCGGGCCAACGGTTCCAGGGAGGCTCCGAATCGGCTTTTGATGCGCCGTACGCCGTTGGCAACTCCCCGCATTTTGCCGTGTTCCCTGCTGAAAAAGACAACAATGCGATCAGCCTCTGCAAGCGGATAGGTCTTTAGTATGATGGAGTCGCTCTCATGAAGAGGCATAACGCAGCCTGATGATGGCACGAACAATCGTCAGAATGGGGCCAACGACATCCATCAAACTCCTGATTTAAACATGCCGAGGCAGACCAATTCCACACCCATTCCCTGTCCGAGGGTCGATGTCGTCGGAGTGGGGTTGAACGCGATGGATTACATCTCGGTGGTGGGCGAATTCCCCCGCCCGAATTCAAAACTGGAGATTCGGGAACTGCGGCTCGAACCCGGCGGCCAGGTCGCTACCGCCCTGACCACCTGCCGACGTCTCGGTCTCGGGGCCCGATACATCGGGTCGGTTGGCTCCGATGATCTCGGGCGCATCCAGATGGAGAGCTTGCGTGCCGAAGGCCTGGACATGGAATTCGTCAGGGTGGTTGAGGGGGCGACGAGCCAGATCGCGTTCATACTCGTTGAAGAAGCCATCGGCGAGCGGACGATCCTCTGGCACCGCGATCCCCGCCTTCAGTTTCCGGCCTCCGACCTGTCGCGCGACTCTATTTCGACAGCACGGCTGCTTCATCTGGACGGCCGGGACAGTGAGGCCGCACTCCAGGCCGCCCAGTGGGCAAAGGAGCTGGGAATACCCATCGTCATCGACATCGACCGGATCTACGATCCTTCGACAGAAAAGCTTCTCGCCCTGGTGGACTACCTGGTCGCCGCCGAAGATTTTACCGTACGTGTCACGGGCCAGACCGATCCGGAGGAAGGGGTGCGCGCTCTTGCGGCCCGCTATGGATCCCCGGTCACCGGCGTGACCCTCGGCCGGCGCGGGGCCGTCTTCCTCGACGAAGATCGCATCCTGCGATCCTCTGCATTCGAAGTGCCTGTGGCGGACACGACCGGCGCCGGTGACGTGTTTCACGGCGCATTCATCTTCGGCATCCTGGAAGAGTGGCAATTAGAGGAAACGATCCGCTTCGCCCACGCCGTTGCGGCGATGAAATGCATGGAGCTGGGGGCCAGGGCCGGAATTCCAAGCCTGGATGCGGCTCGAGCGTTCTTAAAGACCGCGCGGGAGCGAAGTTAGACGACAAGCGCGGGCTGTTCAGCCTTCGAAGGGGGTCTTTCTGAAGTCTCTCGCCTCGCGCTTCAGATCTTCTGAACAATCCAGCATCAGGATCGCGTTGTACTGCCGAATGGCTTCGGCACGCTGCTGGCGAGAGTCATAGATCTTGCCCATCCACAGGAAGGCCCGGCCTTTCAGATCATCCCCAGCGGTTTCACTTCCGACCACCCCGGCAAAGGCCTCCAGAGCCCGATCGTTTCGCGAGCTATGAACGCTGGCTTCTCCGATCTTAAACAGGACGGACTCGGGTTCGAGACGATCGTAATCGTCTTCACCGGTAGTGACCTTGCCAAGAACGAATTCATAGACCTCGATGGAACGACTCCAAGCCTTCATCCGTTCATAGACAGAGGCCTTTGCCAACTCGAGCAGAAAGTTCCGCGGGTACCTCGCGTGAAGGTCCTCTAACAGAGTCAGGGCCTTCTCATACTCCTTCTCGCGGTTGTAGACAACCACCAGCACCATCTTGGCATTTGCACTCGCGCGGTCGCCCAGTTCGGCCGCATACTCCAACTGCTCGATGCCGCCTTCTTTGTTTCCCCCGCGGATACCGCCGAAGCCGAGAAGGAATCGAACAAAACCCGGAATCACACCCAGGGCATAATCGTAGGTCCCTATCGTCAGGCGGGCATCGGCGTAGGATGGGTCGAGTTCAAGAACCCTGATGTGTAGCTCTCGTGCCTGTTTCGCTTCCCCGTTCGCTTTCAGATAGGCACGTTTAATGGTGGCTTCGAAGCTGGCCAGGGTGCCGTGAGATGACCCGAGTGCATACAGGGCCTCGATATCGTTCGGGTCCTTCTCGACCGCGGCCTCTCCCGCCTCAATCGCACGGCCGATCACCTCTCTGAGCCTGGTTTCGCGTTGCTCATCGACAGCGTCGGTGGAATCCCGGCTGCCAAGCCGCGTACCGGAAAAGGAATCCAGGTTCATCTTCTCCTGCTCGTAGACGATTCTCAGCCAGATGGACGAAGCCAGGAGGTTCCAGTAGGTGGGGTTGTCGGGATCGTCCAGGGTCAGTTGCTGGAACTTTCCCTCTGCCACGTCAAAGTCGAGGTTGTACAATGCTTCGAGGGCCTCTGGATCGATCGTTTGGCCCATCGCCTGTCCGGCATCGACCAATCCAAACGAAACAGTCAGGAGCATCACCCACACGAGGCGAGGCACAATGATCCCGTTTCGAGACAACATCCAGTCCCGTACCTTCCCGGTCGTTACCGTTTCACTCATCGTCATCAATTCGCTTGTGTTCTTCTACGAACTATCGCTCGGCCAGAATCTCCAATCGTTTTTCTACGACTTCGGAGTCGTACCCACCAATGTAGTCCAGTGGCCAGGTTCGGGCCAAACACTCTCGTCGGTCACCGTGCCCTACTTCACTTCGATGTTTCTGCACGGCGGTTGGTTTCACTTGATCGGAAACATGTGGTACCTCTGGATCTTTGGCGACAACGTCGAAGACAGGCTCGGCCATGGCCGATTCGCCCTCTTCTATCTTCTCGCCGGCCTCGGAGCGGGTGTCGTCCACACAATACTCAATTATTATGTGGCCATTCCCACCGTCGGCGCCAGCGGAGCAATCGCCGGGGTGCTGGGAGCCTACCTCATACTCTATCCCTTCGCCCGTGTTCTGACTCTGATTCCAATCTTCGTCTTCTGGCAGATCATCGAGATTCCAGCCATCATCGTGCTCGGGATCTGGTTCATCATGCAGTTTCTATCGGGAGCCGGTTCCCTCGCCCGCACGGACCCGTCCGCCGGGGGTGTCGCCTGGTGGGCCCACATCGGCGGTTTCGTCATCGGCATGCTCCTCCTGGCCGTCTTTCCCCGACGTCCTGGTAGCGCGACGCCGCGTGCCCGGCCCTCTATTTCATAGACGCTCTGTGGGTCCGGAAGGTTGTCTCGATTACTATCCGACTGCGATGTATCGAATCAGAAACAACGCCGTAAACAACCAGATGATCCAATGGAGTTCCCGGTACCTGCCTGATGAAATGCTCAGCGCCACGTAGCTGATGAAGCCGAACGCGATGCCGTCGGTGATGCTGAAGGTGAATGGGATCACCGTGATCGTGATGAAAGCAGGGATGTATTCGTGCGGGTCATCCCAGGCGATCTGGCCGACGTTGCGCATCATGAACGCCCCCACGATAATCAAGGCAGGAGCAACGGTCGGATAGAGAGTCATGCCGGATTCGGCGACATGTCCCTCACCGATCATACGGGCGAGGGGCGCAAAGAAGAGAGCCAGCAGGAACAGGCCCGCGGTGACAATGTTGGCCAAACCGGTTCGGGCGCCTTCGGCAACCCCGGTTGCGCTCTCGATATAGCTCACGACTGTGGAATTCCCAATCACTCCCGCCGCCGTCGTACCGATCGCGTCGGCCATCAGCGCTTCTCGTGCGCGTGGCAGGCGTCCTTCACGCATGAAGCCGCCCTGCTGGGTGATGCCAATCAAGGATCCGATGCTGTCGAACAGGTCCAGGAAAAAGAAAGTGAAGATCACCGGAACGGCGCCAAGACTCAAGGCACCAGACAGGTCCATCTTGAAGGCGACAGCGGCGGGTGACGGCGGACTGGCAACAAGACCATGAAAATTCACCACATCAAGAAACAGGCCAAGGACCGTACTCGTCAATATGCCGAAGAGAATGGCACCCCGCATCCGACGCACAAGCATCGCTGTCGTGACAAGAATCCCAGCCGTAGACATCCAGACGGCAGGCTGACCCAGATCCCCAAGAGTCACCAGGGTTGCCGGGCTCGAGGCGACAAAGCCGCCCCACTCCAGGCCGACCAGCGTGATCAAGAGCCCGATCCCGACCGCGATGGCATGCTTCAGGGAATTCGGGATAGCCTGGATCAAGGCCTCCCTCAGTCCCCAGATCGAGAGGACCAGGAAAAGTACCCCTGAGACGAACACGGCGCCCAGGGCCACCTGCCATGTATAGCCCATGGTGCCGACGACCGTAAAAACGAAGAAGAAGTTGTGCCCCATTGCGGGAGCGACGGCGATCGGATAATTCGCCAGCAGAGCCATCAGGATGGTGCCGAAAGCACTGATCAGGCAGGTTGTCGCAAGAACCGCATCGAAATCCATTCCGGTCGTGCTCATCACGGCCGGCTGGACGAAGATGATGTAGGACATCGTCATGAACGTCGTCAGACCGCCCAGCACCTCGATCCGGACGTTGGTGCCGGCGTCGGAGAGGTGGAATATGCGCTCGACGATGTTCATCTCATTTCCACAGAAAGGGGACAGACCCCTGTGTCCACGGTGAGACGCCCGTGCAGACCCTGAACAACCTGGCCAGGGACACAGGGGTCAGTCCCCGGCAGTTTCAACATTCTCGCTAGAATCGGAATTTTAGTCCCAACTGGATCTGTCGTGGTGCAAAGGCCGAGGTAAACCCAAGCGGGTCGGTTGGGCCTAGATCCCGACTGCCCTCCACATCGAACGTGGATAGGCGTGTCCTGCCGACGATGTTATTCACTCCGGAAAAATTGACGGTATTAAACAGGTTGAACGCCTCGGCCGTTGCCTCAAATCGGTAATCACGATCCCCAAAGACAAAGGCCTTCGTGACCCTCACGTCCAGGCTCGTAAACGAGGGTCCCCGGCCCGTGTTCCGACCGGCAAAGGAAGGACGGTCCGTGTTTGCGTTCGTGTCGCCATTGGCATCGAAGCCCAGCAACAGGTTGAAGGGATGGCCGCTTGAAACGGTCAGAATAGGTGAGACTGTCAGGTCGGCCAGCGCTTTACCCGCACCAAAGCCGCGGTCGAACGGGGAGACGAACACTCCGCTCACCACGAGACGCTGCCTCTGGTCAAACGCCGACAGAGATCTCTCCGCCCGGAGATCCAGCTGGTTGGCCGCTTCAAGATCGGTAATAAAGTCGACGGTGTCGTCGATTGCCTTCGACAGTGTGTAGGACACCTGAAACTGATGAAAGTCGCTGAAGCGCTTTGACAGCGTCGCGGTCATGCCGTGATAGATCGAGCTACCGGAAGATTCGACCTGATTATTCTGTAGAATTCTCGGATCAATCGGTCCGAAAGCGGGTCCAAACTCGTTTTCGCCCACGATACGAAGGTTCGTGTTCCGCGCCCGGAGAAGCTTGGAACCCCGGTTCATGAGGTAGCTGACACCGGCGCTGAGGTGGCTTGTCAGCTCACGTTCGATTCCGACACTTGCCTGCTGGCTGTATGGATTGATTACGTCTTGAGCTGCACGCAACAGGATCGGCGGTGTGGTGCCAGGGCTTAAACCCAGAGGTGCAATATCCGATTCGGTGATTTGCCGCTTGCCGATGACGCCCTGTTGTTTGAGGAGTCCCCAAACCTCGGCGGACGTCGCGGTGATCCCCAACTGCGGAAGCCCGGTCAGTGGAACGAACAACTGAGATATCTGCGTCCCGTCGAGTACCTTGTCGATGAATGCGACCGCCTGGAAGATCGGGGAGTAGAACACGCCGTATGCACCCCGCAAGACTGTGCCCTGCCCCGCCTGGTACGCAAACCCGATTCGTGGCGCGACGTTGTTCGTATCACGATGGAGAGGTTTTTCCTGCAGTTCCACGTCGTATCTCAACCCGAGATCAACAGTCAGTCCGGGTGTGACGCTGAACTTGTCCTGAATATATCCGGCAATCAGTTTGTTCGTCACATCGGCCTTCGGGTTCCCGAAACCTTGCTGGTAGAACAAGGGCAATCCCAGATTGAAAGCCTGTAGAGAGCTAATGGGTTCCGACAGGGAGGGAATCAGCGCAGCTTGGCCCAACGAGGCGAGTGCGGCGCCCACACCGGCAGCCGAGCCAGGGCCCCCAACGCTATCGATCAGCAAGCCAAGCGGGACACCTTCGCCGAACCCGAACCGCCCCCCGAAAAACACCTCTGTTTCGGTCTTGAGCGGCAGGTAGTGAAAATCGCCGCCAAACTTGATCTCATGTGCCCCGAGAACAGTCGTAAAATTATCGATCCATTGGAAACGCTTCTCGTTTCGAACCGACGGCAGGAAGAAATCACGACCCAGCAATGCTGTTCCGTTGATGTTGATCTCGGGGCCGAAGGCATCCGCGGAAAACGAATTAAAGTCACGATCTGCGAACTGAAATCGGAACTCGTTTACGCTCTGCGGTCCGAGAAAATGGGAGTCCCCGAAAACAAGGGAGAAGTCCTGGATCTGGAAGTTCGCTCCCCGGGAAGGTCCCTTCAAGCCTCCGAACGACCCTCCGACGGTATCGATGTCCGTGAACGCCATTCTCGTGAACATCTGGTTGCTCGATGCCGCCTGGTGATCGATTCGTAACGATGCCGTGTTGTTGTTGCTCCTGAAGGGAAAGACACCACTGTTGGATCGCAAGAGGTCTACAGTGGCGGGAAACGTCGACTCCGCAGTTGTCAACGAACCCGCGAGAGCCGCGCCCAGAAAGTTTAGAGACGGATCCGGCGCGGCACCGAGAACACCAATCAAAGTGGCCTGGGAGGGTGTCGGCTTGAAAACCTCTTCGTTCTCCAGAAACGTCGAAAAGCTCGACTCGCGCCGTCGCAGACCCTCGTAGGACGCGAAGAAGAAGCTACGGTTCCGCCTGATCGGTCCCCCGACGGCGAACCCGGTCTGTAAGCGCGAAAACGGAGGATCAATGTCGGTTCCGCCCGGTCCAAACGCGAATGGGTTGCGCGCATCCAGAGCCTGGTCGCGTACAAATGCAAAGACGGTACCTCTAAAGGCGTTCGTGCCGGATTTCGAAACGATGTTGATGAAACCGCCCGATGCACGACCGAACTCGGCCGAATAGTTCGAGCGATTGATCTGGAACTCCTGGACGGCTTCCTGACTGATCGTCGACCGCACCGCCGCAACGGCATTGTCGTTGTTGTCGACTCCGTCGATTGTCACCCCGTTGGATCGGCCACCCTGTCCTGCGAACGAAAGACCGGACGTCGGTGTCTGGGGCAGTCTGAAGGTGATCAGCGCATTCGCATCCGTTACACCTGGCGTCAGAAGGGAAAAATCCAAAAAATCGCGTTTGTTGATCGGCAGGTTCTCGATTCGGAGCTGGTCGATCGTGTTCGACTGTTGGGTCTTGCCCGGTTCGACGACCGGAGCCTCCTCGATCACCAGGACCTCTTGTTGCAGTGCAGCGGGGCCGAGCTCCGCATCGACCTCGATCGCCCCACCGACCATCACCTGGATGGGCCTTCGCGTCAGGATTGCAAAACCCGGCAACTCGAATCGCAGTTCGTACGAGCCCGGAGACAAAAGGAAGAATCGGTAGTCGCCTACCCGGTCTGTCACTGTCTGGCGAGCGATCCCAGTATCCACGTTCGTCACGGCGACCGAAACCGACGGCAACACCGCGCCGGCAGGATCCCGGACCGTCCCGTTGACGTTTCCCGACGACATCTGGGATTGGGAAAACGCGAAAGGCGCCCACAGAAGAACGCATAAGAAAGAACGCATCGTGTTCGTCAGTCCTCGCTCAGCCTCTCGTACTCCTCGGTCAGGCTCTCGAAGTGGGACTGTTCCTCGCAGGCAAACTCCCGGAATATTTTCCTGGCCCGTGGATCTTCGAGCTTTCGGGCAAAATTGTTGAAGAAAAGGTGTGAACGACGCTCCAGATCAATCGCGATCTTGAGTGCTTCCAGGTGCGAGGTGGCGTCCTGCACCTCTGCTCGGAGCAGCGTTCTCTGAGGAAAGATCTGTTCGGCGATCTTCCGGCTGACAGGAAGCCTTGTCGGTTCCCGCCGGAGCCAACGATTGTCTGCGATCAAATCCTCATATTCACTCCGCAGGCGAGCCATGTGGCCGGCCTCTTCCTCGGCCAGTTCCTTGAACATCATTCGCCCGTGGCGGTCACTCGTCTTCTTCGCCGCATTCGTGTAGAAGCTATAACCCCTGCGCTCCACAGCCAGCGTCAGCTCCAGAGCGTCACGGGCCAGAATTGTCTGCTCGCGCCGGCGTTCGCTCAAGCCTGATTCCCGAGCTTCCTTGCCGGCGCATTCCCGACAGAGGCCAAAAATAGCATATCGGCTGTAACGCTGCTGGAACAGGTGTCGTGTGGTCTCCTCACGAATCAATCGCTCAAGCGTGCGAGACGGGAATTCCTCGGTCTTCCCGCACCCGTTGCAGATGAAGTGGATGTGGTTCGGCTGACCGATGAGCGGCTCGTATCGAGTAGTGCCTTCGAGCCTGGCCTGGCGAATCATTCCCGAATCGAGCAGGATCTTCAAGGTCCGGTAGATGGTTGACAAGCCAACGCGGTGTCCCCCTTCCCGCAAGCGATCCCGGATCTCTTCTACCGACGGGTGGTCGTCCGATTCCAGAAGCGTTTCCCATACGACGGCACGCTGGGAAGTCTTCTTGAGTTTCTTTTCCTCGAGAAAACTCTGGAATCGCTTTGTCTGCTTCATAGCCCCCGAATTATATGGCAACCGGGAAGCCGTATTGAAGGAGAACGGTGACAGGCTCTCTAAATTGACGGCGAGACGCCGCTTTCGTAAATATTTGTCTCTGTGGGCCTGCTTACGTTTGGCCGGGCTGAATATGATATAGTTTTTCTTCACAACTCCTTGAGAGGACACACATGAAAAGAGTTCTGTTCCTTATTCTCCTGTCTTTCACACTGGTAGCTTGTGCCGCCACCGAACCGGGCACGGAAGTCGGAGTCGGCGAGGCTGCCGCAGTCGCCGAACCAGTAGACGAATTGAAGGCGGCTCCGGAGTTTGACCTGGTGTCTCTGACGGGCGGAACGGTCAATTCAACGGACCTCAAGGGTAAGGTCCTGGTTGTCGACTTCTGGGCTACCTGGTGCCAGCCCTGCATTCAAGAGATTCCGAACTACAACACGCTCAATGCCGAACAGGACAGCGACAAGTTTGTCATGCTCGGGATCACGGTCGAATCCGGATCCTTCGACGATGTGGAACCCTACCTCGAAGAGCTTGGCATCGAATATCCCCTCGTGATGGGAGACGATGACGTTGTTACCGGTTTTGGAGGTCTGATCGGATTTCCGACCACTTTCGTCGTGAGCCCGGACTGGAAGATCTATAAGAAATACCTGGGCATGCAGCTCGACAAGAAGGAAAAGATCGAACAGGATGTTCTGGACCTGACCGGTGCTCCCACAGTTTCCTGAGCTCGCCGGCAACTGGAAACGTAAGAAAGGCGGCGCCAGGAGCGCCGCCTTTTTTTTCTGTGCCCCCCGACCGTCACCCCGACAACAACGAAAAGGTTTGCAGGTACGGAAACTGACCCCAGATCTTCGGAATCGAGAAGGCACGCGCTCATAGAGCACTGATTGCAAAGCTTACAAAGGCAGATTCAGCGAAAACAGGAGAAACTTCGAAAAGAACTCTCCGAAAAGCAGCGCAACCACCGCCACGTAGAGCAACCCGGTCGCAGCCTGTGTGTGGCGGATCTGGACTGTGTTCCAGATCATGACTCCCAGAACGATCGGCACCACTACACCGAACAGAATCCTCGGCCAGAAGAACAACGCCTGTCTGAAAAACAGCTCCGATGCCACGTTCGTCAATGGAACCGCCTGGTAGACCATCAAGGCAGCCAGAGTAACGAAGAGCGTCAGTACACGAAGACCGATCGTACCCAGGTACACCTTCGTCAGCAGTCGAAGTGGATCGATCGATAGGTTGGGAACAATCAGGTACCAGTGCCCGAACACCATCGTGAGCATCACCGATCCGAGCAAGGCTGTTGCGCCCAGATGGTTCACTACCAGCACCCAGCGTTCCCAGCCGCCCAGTTCCATCAAACGCGTGAACGCCAGGCCGTCCAGGGCTATGGATACGGTTCCCGCTGCAATCGACGCGATCAGAAGTGCCTGCGCCGGACGGTATTTTTCAAGGTCGACCATTCGGTTGTAGAGGACAACCAGGACAGTCGCCACAACCAGAAAAACCACAGGGAGTGGCCCGTCACGTACGGGAGACGGAAACAGGAAGTCGAACCCCAGCGTGATCGACAGCAGGATCGCTGACGTCAGGCTCGCGAATTTAAAGAAGCTGTTTCCGATACTGCGAGGCGATATGAAGAGGAGAATCCACATCATCCCGATGCCGAGTTGAGAAAAAAGGAAGAAAAACGTAGATGAAATCATTCTCGGATGTACGGCGGGTCTGACGATTCTGCGGCCGTCGAGCCCGAAAGAACCAATATAGCATCGAAAACAAATGGTTCGACGAAGGGGCCTCCAGCAGGCTCCCGGCTCTCAACGTTCGGAGGGAATCCGGAAGTATTCTCGAGCGGCTGACCGTGCGGCCTCATGGCGATCCCATGCCTCACGGTCGATCAGGACGAGGAACTTCCACAGTGCCCGATGCTTCTCCTTGAGAATCCGGATCTCGCTGTTGTTGCTTCCCGACAGTGGCAACACCTCTCCCCTTTCAAGGCGTGCCGGCACCTCGGCCTCGGGCAAGGACATGCCGAGAGACGGGCAGTACACGATGACCTGGCAATGATCCAGGCCCGCCGCTTCGGCGATTGTCTTTTCGGCCGCTTCCCTCTGGGAAGCATTGTAGTGAAAACGCTCGACGATCTCCTTCTGCTGATCTTCACCAATCGCCACAGTAAGCAGATAACAGGGCTTGTATAACTGACGCGACTCGAGCCGGGCAAGGAGATGCTGAATCCCGGGATGATCGGGAAAGCGCTCGCCCAGGACCCACATCAATGTGTCGTCTTTCAGTGTTCTCAACTCCTCGGCGTTGAACCCTGAATCAAGGGCAAGTTCAACGGTCTTTGAGATCATGGCTCCGGACGCGAGCTTCGTGTGGTGAAAGTAGACACGTTCGGACAGTGTGTAGCGGATTCGCAGCAGATTGACCAGCTCCGACAACGCATCCCGGCGCAACATGCCGTGTTTTTCCAGATGCATAACGAGGCGACCGTCATGTTCGGAGAAGGATTGGAAAATCCGATCGTCATAGTTCTGGGATAAGCCGCAGAAGTACGTATCACGCCGTATGTAATCGAGAAGGTCCGCACTGATGGCCCCACCGACAATATCGGATCGAACGCCGGCGTCGCCGTTGATAATGGAGATGACCTCGACATCCAGCCCCGCCCGTCTGAGAATCTGGCCCAGCGAAGAATCCTCAAGAAAGTAGCGAAGTCGATCGGCATCCTTGTCGTGGCGAGGCAGAACTCTCCTCTCGTCTTCAAGAGTGTGACCAAACGGGATATGCGTGATGTCGTGGAGCAGGGCTGCCACACGAATCGATTCTTCTTCTTCCCGGGATACCGGGCGGCTACGACGTATCGCCTCGACAAACAGATGCGCCATCCACGATGTTCCCAACGAGTGTTCGAAACGCGTGTGCATCGCCGACGGATACACCATGTACGCCGTCCCCAACTGCTTGATCCCACGCAGCCTCTGAAATTCCGGCGTGTCGACCAACTCCATTTCCAACCGACCCAACTCGATATCGCCGTGCACGGCGTCGCGCATCAACTTCGACATAGGCCTGAATTATGCAGCATTTCGGCTCGCTTGGTAATACGTGGAAACAGGACACGGGCCGAGGTCGGTTACATCTTGTTCGAAATCGGCAAACGCAGCTGAACTGACCGTCACTACGAAACACGATATACTACGCCGGCAATCTTATTGATCGAATTTGGAGGTCCCCTTGAGAGTTATTTACGCGATGGTCGTTCTGATATTCCTGACGGTGTCCTGTGGCGGAGGGCAAGGACCGGCTTCGGATCCAGAACTCGAGGCAGTCGCCGCGGGCCCCATACCGGAAGGCACGCGAGAGGATCCGTTCGTCGGCACCGGGACCGTCACGGAAATCCAGGCGGATGCCGGCACGTTGGTCATCGACCACAGTGACATTCCCGGCTTCATGGGCGCCATGGCGATGCCTTATCCGGTTGCGGAGGGCGTCGAACCCGTTGAAGTGGGCGATGAGATCACCTTCAGGATCGAAGTGCTCGGAGAGGGGTATCGGATCTTCACCATCGAAAAAGAAGGTGGCGAAGAGTCCGACGAGGGCGAGCACGAAGAGGGAGAAGAAGGCGATCACGAAGAAGGGGACGACGAGCCGGCGACTTCGGTTTGACGGGAGCGGTTCCCGCATCCATAAGAAACGCGGAGGGGCGCGCTTGCAAACCGTTTCTCCCCTCTGTTACGATTTTTGACAATACGCAGTGTGCGTAGTGGGACGTCGTCTAATGGTAGGACTGCAGACTCTGGCTCTGCCTGTCGGGGTTCGAATCCCTGCGTCCCAGTTCTCATTCCAGACAACCCTCAAGTTATCTAACGCAAATTCACCGACCTGGATCGGGGACCGCAGGTGCACGTCCCGTTTCTCCGTCGGAACGATCGACCGAAGTTCGGGAGCTGCCGGGGTTCTTCCCGGGATGTGGGCGAAGTCACCCTCGTCGGTGATCATGTGGATCGCACTTTTGTCACAAATGACGTATAAATAGACCTTCTGTTTTAAGAACATACAGAAATCCTTCGCTTCTTCCATGAGGTTCCGCAAATGAAGGCGTCGAAAATAGCATTTCTCTCGTTGTCGACACTGCTGACACTGTTGGTTGTCGCGCTCACGGCTTCCGGTCAACAGATGTCCCTGGCGACTGGAGAGGGGACACCATCTGGAAGAACCTCATCAGGGCCGACGGTCGCAGCGGAGGCCGACATTCCCCGCAAGACGCTGGTCGACGAGCATATTTTCGGCAGATTGGAGCGTGAGGGCATACCTTCGGCCGGACTGGCGAACGATGAACAGTTCATTCGCCGCGTTTACATCGACGTGACAGGATTGCTCCCGCCGGCAGATGCCGTCCGCCGGTTTGTGGCCGACAAAGATGAGGCGAAACGCGACAAACTCATCGATTCGCTGATCGGAACCGAGGAATTCGCCGAGCAGTGGGCCTGGTTCTGGGGTGATTTGTTTCGACTTTCCGGCGAATCCGGTAACGGTGCCAACGCCTTCCAGTACTGGAACAAGGAATGGCTGCGAGTCGACCGTCCGTACAACGACGTGGTCTACGATCTGATGACGGGCGTGTCCAAGAGCCACAGTACGATTCCTGCCCTCGGCTTCCTCGCTCGAATGAACTCGGCGCAGAGCCGCATCGTGGGCAGTGAAGACGATTACAGCATCATGAATCGCCTCGACTCCCTCGATCAGTTCAACATCGACACGGGACGTATCTTCCTGGGGATTAACACCGACTGCATCTCCTGCCACGATGGCGCCGCACATATCGAAGATGTCGACCTGTACATGAGCACAAAAACCCGCGAGGACTTCTATCGACAGTCCGCTTTTCTTGGTGGGACTCGCCTGATCTCCACCTGGGACGACCGAAGCAAGAACGTCACTGTCAGCGACATGATCATCGACGATGGGGCCAGCGGTTACGACACGGCGAATGATGCGCCGTTCTGGACCTTGAGTGAGGCCCGTGTTCCTCGAGGCCAGAACGAGTACACACCGGCGTTTATCCTCACAGGGGAAGAGCCTCGGCCGGGGATGAACCCGAGGGCCGAACTGGCCCGGATGCTGACCGAGCACATTCAGTTCGGCCGCGCCACGGTGAACCTGATCTGGGGCAAACTGATGACCGTTGCGTTTGTGGAGCCCTATGACGCGTTCGACCTCAGCCGCCTGGATCCGAAGAATCCACCGCAAGCGCCCTGGACGGTCCAACCAACCAATCCGGAGCTACTCCAAGCCCTGGCCGAAGATTTCATGGCCAACGATTACAGCATCCACCACCTCATGAAGACGATATTGAAATCGAGCGCCTATCAGCTGTCGTCGGAATGGGAAGGAGAGTGGAAGGAACCCTTCACAGCCTATTACCCGCGCCGTTTTCCGCGTGTCCTGACTGGCCCCGAGGTGGCCGATGCGATCGGGCAGGCAACGGATCGACCGTTCCAGTTCCCGTTCGCCGGCACCGAGGTCAGCCGCGTCAAGCAACTCGCCAAACCGAGCGATGTCGGCGGCAGGCGCTCCACTGGCGAATCCGCCGAGCTGAACGCGGTGCTGCAGAGCTTCCACCAGAGCAACCGGATGACACCGCCGCCGACTGGGAACAAGGCATCCACGCTGCAGGCCTTGTTGTTGATGAGTTCGAAGGTCATCAGCGATCGCGCCGAAGCCGCAAACGGCAGCCGTGTCGAACAGCTCGTCGAATCGGACAAGACGGATTCGGAAGTCATCGAGGAACTCTATCTATCCAGCCTGGCCCGTTGGCCATCGCCCGAAGAGCTCGACGTAGCGATGGAGGCGATGAAACAAGATCGCAAGAGGGGTGCGGAAAACCTTCAATGGGCTTTGCTCACCAGCAGTGAGTTCATTCTGAACCACTGACAGGGAGGCAGAGAGGGGGCACCCCGGTGAGGTGTTCTACGTCCTGCCTAGCGTTCGCGCTGGCTCTGGCAAGCGATGCAAAGGACCGCTTCGGGTCGGATCTTCAGACGGATATAACCGATCGGTTCTTCGCACTCGAGACAGTCGCCATATTCCTCCTTCGAGAAGCGTCCGAGCGCGGCCTTCACCTGTTTCAGCCTCAGTTCGGTAGTTTGCCTATTGGCCCGAGCCATACTCTGCTGCTGCATGGCATCCATGCGGGAGAGGCGGCCGATGGGCTCGTCCAGGTCGACCGGGCGTGCCCCTTCCTTCAAAGCGTCGAGGACGTCCTGAAGTTCCTCACGGAGAGTGGCGAGGTCGCGCACCAGTTCCTCGGCTTCTGTCTGGGTGAGTTCTTTCACGTCAGCGGTTCCATTCCGATTCCCTTTTCCGGCAGACGTACGACAGTCGTCCCAATCTTCACCGGTGGCGTGTCCGCTCGCCGGGGGAACAGGTCTACAGTATCAAAAGGGAGGTGTAGGCACCGCAATCAGGCACTCGGCACGAAAAAAAATGCGCGGCAGGCGGTGGTAGGAGATACCGCAAGCCGCGCGAGGGAACCTGCGTAACTTCATCCAATGTCTCCTAACATATTGTCAGGACAGGTCCATTCAAAATCCTGTTGAAGAAATGACGCCATCGCGGTAAAAAGAGGGAAATCCTAGGAGAGGAGACATGGATGTCCCGATTCAATATTGGCGACCGCGTTCGAGTACCCACGGCCAGTTCAAGACTGCAGATTCCCATAGGAACTGTGATCGATGTTCCCGATAATCGCGTGCCGGCTCAGGACTCACGCCTCGAACCGGTCCGCATCTATGTCGTGAGGCTGGAAGATGGGGTGGTTCGCCGATTTACCGGCGTGGAAATCGAAGAGGAGTAGAGGGTCAGGCGACATCAGCGATCCGCAGTCCTTTGTTCATGTCAACAGCTATTCCGGATACAAAGCGGACGAGTATCCGCTGGATTTCACGCTCGCCGGGAAGACGCATACCGTAAAAGAAATCCTGGCAAGATGGCGATCGCCCGACGCCACGTTTTTCCGGATTCACACAACCGAATCTGCTGTTTTTGTCCTCCGCTGCAGCGAAGCTGAAAACAGTTGGTCGGTTGTTCCCGACACTCCCCTGACACCCTCCTGACAACTGGACACTGCAACTGCTCCCTATGGTGCGGCGGCCACCTCCAGTACCGTCCGGTACATGAACTCGACTAAGATGCCAAGGCCCTCGATCGGAATACGCTCGTCGTTGCCGTGAGCCCGACCGTCCTGTTCGTCCGACCCGGCTCGGCCAATGCCATAGGTTGGGACTCCAGCTGCGCGTAGCTGTGCCGAATCCGACGCGCCCGTGCTCATCGCCGGCAGGGTGATCGCGCCGGGAAACATTTCAGATTGGATCTTTTCCATCGCCTTGAACAGGTCGGTTCCCAGAGGCGACGGCGGGACGGCCACTCGAAGGAGGAACGATCTCAATGGCAGGATCATCGATGATGCGGGCCAGCGTGGAAAGAAACTCCGCCTGGTTCTCGTCCGGCAACGCCCGGACGTCGAGAGTCGCTTCGGCTTCGCCTGGAATCACGTTGTAACGAAATCCACCGCTGATGATATTCGGCGAAATTCCCGTCCGTAGATATGAATTCGAAGCGAAGTCCTCGTTCCGGAGCCTCTCCTCAATCATAGGACCGAGTACCGGGTCTTCAATGTTCTCGTACAGAAACTTCTGATCCGGGTCGCTGACGGCCGCAAGTCGTTCGAAGTACGCCCGCGTTGTCTCGTTGAGCCGCATCGGCATCTGGTACCGGCCCACTTTTGCAACAGCCTCGGCAAGATGAACCACGGCGTTGTCGGGCCGCGGCCTGGAGCCATGGCTGGAAATGCCGCGGGCTATCAGCTTGATCCCCCGCCAAATCGCCTTCTCCGCCGTCGTCACCCGTACGATGTCGACCCGACCGTCGGCGACGTGTATGCTGCCGCCCTCGTTAAGAGCAAACTCGGCGTCGATCTTGTCCAGATGGTTCTCCACCATGTAGTCGATGCCCCACTTGGTCGTCCCTTCTTCACCCGCTTCGATCAGCAGGATGATGTCCCGGTCCAGTTCGATGTCGGACCGCTTGATCATCAGCATGATCTCGAGGGCGACTGCGATCATCCCCTTGTCGTCACTCGATCCACGCCCGTAGACGAAACCATCCTTGATCGTTGCCGCAAAAGGTTCGATGGTCCACTGATCCCGTTCCACGCCGACCACATCGGAATGCCCCATGATCAGGATCGGCCGCTTGCTTCCATTTCCTTCGAGCCTGGCCACAAGATTTCCGCGCTCCGGGTCGAGAGCATAGATGTCGCCCGGGATGCCCTCTTTCTCGAGCAGAGCTTTGGCGTAGTCGGCCACCAGGGATTCGTTGCCCGGTGGATTCGACGTATCGAGCCGGACCAGGTCCTGGAGGATTGCGACCGTTTCGTCGCGAGCCTTGTCAAAATCGGGAGTCTGCGCGTCAACCGGAACCGCCGTCCACAGGACAGCCACAAGCAGAAATAGCCATCGGGAACTCATTGGAACCTCCATGAAAAGTGAGGGGACTTACGCTCCGAAGAGCGGAATCCTGAACACCCGGGCCATGATCAGGACAAAACTCATTCCCGCGAACACCGCCATGCTGATCCATCCGAACCAAGTCGCAAAGGTTGAAGGATAGAACAGACGATCCGTCTTCGGTATGACGGTGAAACAGTAGTAAAGATTCAGGAAATAGATAACCGGCGCAACGAAGAATGCCAGGGCCGACGCCGACAGAACCAGAAGCACAGGGGCCGTAACACCCGCGATGAGAGAACTCGCGGCGATCAGCGAGAAGAGCATCGTCATGCGGTAGATGTTGAACTCGGAATACCACGTCTTCCTATGGTCATCGCTCAGGTCTTCGGGGGAGATTCCCTGGAGCCGGGCGGTTCCCCGGAACAGGTTGCGACAACAGGCTCCGACCACCCGGGGCCACCCGTCGAAATAGTTGAACGCGGTCGAGAGCGTCGCGGCAAACGATCCGAGGATGAAAACAATCATCATGGCCGGCCCCACGCTCTCGCTGAAGACCCTGCCGATTTCGCCGATGACGGCATTCCCCTGGACTGGGCTCGGATAAATCCATACCGCTGCCAGCAGCAGAAAGATGCAGGCCATCAGAAAGGAAACAACATGACCTATTCTGAAGTCCCAGAGCCCGATGTGGAACCAGCGCCGGCAGTATTCCAGGGCATGAGGCGGTAACTGATCGACATCCACTGCAAGGTCCTCTTTTCCCGATCGAAAGGGATCGAACGGGCGAGCTATTCCCTGCTCTTCCAGGATGCTCCGGATGCGGCCCATGCCCACTCGCTTGGCCTTACCCCACTCCGATGCCTGTAGCGAGACGTCAATGCCAGTGGGCAGCAATCCCAGAAACGCCGCGATTATGAGCCAGGACCCGCCTGGAATCTGAACCCTGAAGAAATTTCCCATCTCCGAAAGGGGGGCCGGCGCGACCAGATAAACTCCGACGCTCGAAACGAAAAGCATCCCGGCGAGTATCTTCGAAACAACCTCCAACACGTGGTATTTCCCCTTGAGGATGATCGCAACCGACAGAATCCCCAACGAGAGGCCGTGCACCGGGATCGGAATGTCCAGACCAAGGTATTCGGCGGAGAAGTAGTAGAGGACGGCGGCGGCCGCAATCAAACGTCCCGCCTGCCCGACAACGCACTGCAACAACGTCGTTACCAGGACGTACCAGAGCGGCCACTTCTTCCATGCCGTTGAGTACGCGTCCAACATGCTGCGGCCCGTCGCATGGGTGAAGCGGAACGCCATCTCGAAACCGTAGTACTTGAAAATGTAAGCGACGGGAATACACCACAAGAGAGCGTAGGCGAAGCGCCCCCCAGCCACCGGAGCGCTGATCAGATGGCTCGTCCCAATCCCGGTCATCATCAGGATCATTCCGGGACCGAAATGCCTCAAGAGACCGGCGATCGATGTCTCAGGCAGCTTCAGGTTTTCCAGTTGCTCGTTCGTGTCAGGCATGTTTGGTGTTTCGCAATCCTATAGGAGGTGAAGACGCCGGTCAATTGGAGTGGTGGCCAGTGTTCAGTTGTTAGTGGTCAGCCACGCCCCAGAGACAGAGGCCAGACCTAAAGTGTGTAGCTTTCCGGGAAGTGTTTCGACGGTAGAGTAGGGGAGGACGCGAAGAGCGACCTCCCCCCTCGTCGC
>CAZOZZ010000039.1:0-26640 GCA_964584435.1 uncultured Solibacteraceae bacterium
TTTGTCTGTACTAAACTTTTGGGAAAAGTCTCCAGTCGGAGGGGCGCACTCAAAAAGGTCGCGTAGTGGGACGCGAGATAGGGCTGCCAGAGCTTGCAGTAATCTTGGTCATCCTGTTCTTTGTCGCGAGTCGTGTTCTTCTTGACGGACCACGCCCGACGGTCGAAGGGACGTTTGAGAAAACGTTCTTTATCGCGCTCGGCGTCCTGCTTGCCCTCTTCGCTTTGATGCAACTGCTTTTGTAAAGGCCAACACATTAACAGGACACCACGCCTCCACCAACGTCTTCTCCCCAACCTCTCCGGAACAGAGTCAACGGAATTCTTCTTCAACAAATCGGGGGACTGGACGGTCGCGATCCCGTTGTCTGGCGAGGAACGTTTCGAGTCCATCCGCAACGACCTGATAGAGCACTGTCGTTTCTGGATTGCGCGGCCGATATGCGACGCCGATAGCCACAAAAGCGTTGCGTCACGCAAGTCCGCGCACAATTCACGACAAAACATACTCAGCAACATGCGTGGGCAGCGACTGGACCAATCCGTGTCGACAGCGATTTGATTATCGCGATTGTCGCGTGGTTGCCGACTCTCCTTCGCCGGGGGCGGGGTGCGGACAGGACCCAACCATCACCGAGTGGATCGAGGCCACGCACGCCTGAAGAACTGCGAGAGCGACTTGAGGGAACACTGTCATGCGACGAGAACCGAAAAATTTCGATCCGTGTGATTGACGTTTCCGAACCGAAGCGATAAGGCATCGATCCTTCAACTCCACATCACATCCCGACGGCCTCAGTTCATCCCTGCCTTATGCCGGCTCCTGCACCGCGAACATGTTGCCGAGTAGAGGAAACCGTATCGGTCCGTAGGTATCCCCCTTGGCCGTATCCACCGTTGGTCGTTTGAATCAAACCATTGACACAAAGGACGTTGCGACTAATACACCGTCCCCAATCAATTCCTTCACCTCAAAGTCCGAGGTCCATCTTCCTTCGCCCTTCCTCAACTGACCACTAACCACTGGCCACTGACCACTTCTTCATCCCCTTTACATCGTTAACAATCATTTATTCCGCCCTTAACAACGCTTATGCTCTTGATTCGTCTATGCTTTACGTATGTGGCCAGACACTCGGCCCACATCGCCAAAATCCGAATTGAGGTGGGGGGCAGATGGAAACCTTGTGGCAAGACTTTCAATACGGAATCAGGATGCTGGTGAAGAAGCCGGCCTTCACTGCAGTCGCCGTACTGACGCTCGCGTTGGGGATCGGTGCGAACACGGCGATTTTCAGTGTCGTCAACTCTGTCCTGCTCCAGCCCCTGCCCTACAAGGACCCGGATCAGTTGGTCCGTTTTCTCATGGATCGACCGCCGATACCGGGTGAGGGTGGTCCACGCCGCATTAATTCCATCACGACCGACGACTTCCAGGAGTACCGCAACCAGTCGACGACACTCGAGTCGATCGGCATCTACAGTACCCATTCGGCCACGATGACGGGCTTGGAAGAGCCAGTCCGCCTGAACGGTGGGCGGGTGTCTCCGGCGATGTTCGAGCTACTGGGCGCATCGCCCATGATGGGCCGCGTTTTCGAACCCGCTGAAGAAACACCCGGTAACGATCGGGTCGTCATTCTGAGCGAGACGGCCTGGGAGCGGTACTTCGGCAAAGCCCCCGATGTCTTGAGCCGCACGGTGATTCTTGACGACACGCCCTACCCCGTTGTCGGAGTCATGCCGGCAGACTTCGAATTTCCCAACCCGGGAACGGAGTACTGGATACCGGCTTCGGTTCGACCCGCAGTCCAGAGACAGGTTGGCCGAATCGAAATCTCGGGTTCTACTATGGCTCGACTGAAAGAAGGCGTTGCACTCGAGACAGCCGTGGCGGAGGCCAACACGATCTTCGCCCGGTTGCACTCTGCGAATGCGAACGGTGGCGGCAACGGCGTCACCCGTGGCCGCGGGCCTGGGCCAGGGACAGGAACATCCGAAGAACAGGAATCGGGACAGCCGCAAAGGGGCATGAGGATCGGCCGGCCCGGTCAGCAGGCAGCAGCCGCCGGAGGGGGTGAACCGGGAGCCGACGGTGGGCGTCAGGTCGTCCGCGGTGGCCCGGCACCAGGACCGGCGGGCCAGCAACAGCGGGGCATGAGGATCGGTCGACCCAGTCAGCAGGCTGCAGCCGCCGGAGGGGGCGAGCCAGGAGACGGTGGTGGCCGACAAGTGGTTCGCGGCGGCCCTGGACAAGGTCCCGGCGGCGGTGCTGGAGGCGATCAGGACATCGTCCGCGGTGGGCCAGGGCCTGGAGGTCGTGGTGGAAGAGGCGGACCAGGCGGGGATCCACTGTCCGGATCGACGATTGGACTGATCCCCGTTCAGGAACAGCTCGTCGCACCGGTCCGGCCGGCTCTGATGGTCCTGCTCGTGGCCGTCGGATTTGTTCTCCTGATCGCGTGCGCCAACGTGGCCAATCTCCTCCTGACTCGGGCCAGCGGAAGGCAGCTGGAAATTGCGGTTCGGGCCGCCCTGGGTGCCGGCCGCATTCGACTCGTACGGCAGGTTCTGACCGAAAGCGTCACGCTGGCGGTGTTGGGAGGGGCCCTGGGTTGTCTGATGGCCTACTGGGGTGTCGGCGCGCTCAAGGCGCTGGAACCCGGGTCGATCCCCCGGATCGAAAACATCGGCATCGACCCGACCGTCCTCGCATTCACTCTAGGTATCTCCGTTTTCACCGGAATCCTTTTCGGGTTGGCGCCCGCGTTCCGTGTGAGCAACAGCGAACGGATGGAAGCACTCAAGGAAGGGGGCGCCTACTCGTCATCCGGTTTTGATCTCTTTCGCCGAAACAAGACTCGGAGCCTGCTGGCCATGGCCGAGGTGGCGCTCGCTGTCGTCCTGTTGATCGGCGGCGGGTTGTTGATCAACAGTTTTACGAACCTGGCCGATGTCGATCCGGGCTACGATCCGGAAAATGTCCTGACGTTCGACGTCAGCCTGCCACAGGCGCGATACCCGGACACACCGCAGCGCAGAGCCTTCTATGACCAACTTCTAGAACGTACGGAAATGATGGCCGGCGTTGCTTCGGCCGGAACGGTCAATATCCTTCCACTGACGCAGAACAACATGCGTATCGCTTTCATGATTCCAGGCGAGGGCGACTCCCAACAGCGCGCCGCGGCTGACGTCCGAGTCGTCAGTTCCGGTTACTTCGATGCCATGGGCATTCCGATCGTGGAAGGGAGGGCCTTTACGGATCAGGATCGAGAGGGCCAGCAGGCTGTACTTCTGGTCAATCAGACCTTCGCCGACCGCTACTCTCCAGATGAATCGCCGGTCAACCGCGAGTTCCGGACCGGTCCAGCTGGCTCGCAACTGGTCGTTGGCGTCGTCGGGGACGTCCGCCACCAGGGACTGGACAGCGATGTGGAGCCGGAGGTGTATTTCAGCTTCCTCCAGGCTGCCCAGATGTTTGGGAACTTACCCCTGACGTTCACGGTCCGAACGGCAGGCGATCCGATGGCGCTGGTCCCGGAAATCCGTCGCAATGTTCTGGATCTGGATTCGTCGTTGACGGTCGACAACATCCGATCGATGGAGGACCGCCTGTACGGATCCATCGCGGAACCACGGTTCTACGCGGTACTGCTCGGCGTGTTCGCGGCAATCGCGTTGATCCTTGCCTCGGTCGGAATCTACGGCGTCCTCGCCTATTCAGTGAGTCAGAGAACCCGCGAAATTGGAATTCGAATGGCACTCGGGGCTGAAAAAGCGAACGTCCTGCGGTTGATCCTCGGCCAGGGATTGGTACTCACGATGATTGGCATCGTCGCTGGTCTGGTGGGCGCGTTTGCCGTCACCCGCTACCTGGAGAGCATGCTCTTCGGTTTGACCGCACTGGATCCGACAACTTTCGTCGCCGTGACCGTGACGCTGACACTGACGGCAGCGGCCGCCTGCTACCTGCCGGCACGCAGGGCGACGAAGGTCGATCCGATCGTGGCCCTGAGGTACGAATGAGGGCGGAGGCTCGGGGAATCCACAATTCACCCAGAACCAGGATTCTTGGGGCCTCCGTTTTCTAGCCGACATATCTTAAGACTGGAACTAAAGGACAGGGACTCACCAAATGGAAACTTTGTGGCAAGACTTTCAGTACGGCTTACGGATGCTCGTGAAGAAACCCGCTTTCACGGCCGTCGCCGTGATCACGCTGGCGCTGGGCATCGGGGCCAACACCGCGATATTCAGCGTCGTCAATGCCGTGTTGCTCCGACCGCTGCCATACAAGGCCCCCGACAACATCGTGCGCTTCAGAATGAGTTTGCCGCCCATGCCGGGCGAAGGCGGCCCGAGGTTCGTCCCGTCCATCACAACCAACGATTTCCAGGAATTCCGTAAGCAGGCCCAGACGCTTTCCCAAGTCGCTCTCTACTCGAATAACGCGATGACGCTGACCGGACCCGAAGAACCGGTCCGTCTGAATGGATCGGCGGTCTCATCCGACATGTTCGAGCTCCTCGGCGTGTCACCGATCCGGGGACGGGTTTTCGAACGCTCGGAGGAAACGCCCGGCAACGATCGGGTCACGATCCTGAGTGAAAAGGCATGGAAGAGTTACCTCGGTTCCGACCCGAACATTCTCGACAAACTCTTGACACTCGACGGTAACCCGTACGCCGTTGTCGGCATCATGCCGGCTAGCTTCGAGTTTCCCGATAAGGAAATCGACTACTGGGTGCCGCTGGCGATTCAACCCCCAGCCCCTCCAGGCGCGGCACACCGTATCGAGTTGGCCGGGAACACGCTGGCACGGATCAAAGACGGTGTTTCGCTTGAAACCGCGTCCGCAGAAGCGAATACCATATTCAAGCGCCTGCATCCGCCAGGCGCAGAGCTGGGAGGCATTGAAATCACTCGTGGTCCCGCGGCCCCTGCTGGAATAGAAGCTGGAGCGGAAGCGATGGCTGAACACGCTGCGGCCGCCGGGCCTGGACCAGAGGCCGGCGAAGGGCAGTTCGAGGCTCGAATACCGGGTAGTGGAGACAGTACCCGTGCTATGAGAATTGGGCGTCCGGGATCCGAGTCCGGGACCGTGGCCGAAGAAAGCCCGGAACGTGTGATGGTGGCCCGCGGCGAACCGATCCCGGGTACGGAAGCAGGGGGCGGCGCACGTCGGATGGTCACCCGCGGTGGCCCCGGCGCTGGACCGGAAGGACCGGGCGGGGAACGTCGGATGGTCGCCCGCGGCGGCTCCGGTCCCGAACCGAGTGGACCCGGCGGTGAGCGCCGAATAACCGCGCGCGGCGGGCCTGGTGGGGGTTTCACCACCGGCGACCCTTTCGCTGACTCAACACTCGAGTTGGTTCCACTTCAGGAAGAGATCGTGGCGCCGGCACGACCGGCTCTCATGGTCCTCCTGGTCGCCGTTGGATTCGTCCTCTTGATTGCCTGCGCAAACGTCGCGAACTTGTTGCTGACTCGTGCCAGCGGACGTCAGCTCGAGATTGCGGTTCGGGCAGCGATGGGAGCTGGACGGATTCGTCTGATCCGGCAGGTCCTGACCGAAAGCGTCATCCTCGGAGTTCTTGGCGGTGCCCTGGGAACCCTGCTCGCCTACTGGGGCGTCATCCTCTTGCAGGCGCTTCGCCCCGGCACTATTCCAAGGCTCGATGAAATCAGCATCGATGGAACGGTCCTGGCTTATACACTCGGCATTTCCGTTGTCACCGGCATTCTCTTCGGTCTCGCACCGGCTCTCCGCTTGAGCCGCAGCGAACGGATGGAAGCTTTGAAGGAAGGCGGCATGTTTACGTCGTCCGGATTCGGTCTGTTCCGGCGGAATCGAACGCGCAGCCTTCTGGCGATAACAGAAGTTGCCCTTGCGGTTGTTCTGCTGGTCGGCGGCGGGTTGATGATCAACAGTTTCGCGAACCTTTCCAGTATTGATCCCGGGTACGACCCCTCGAACGTTCTGACCTTTCGTGTAGATCTGCCCGCGGCGCGGTACCCGGACATCATCCAGAAGAGACTCTTCTACGACCAGCTTCTCGATCGAGTAGACACGATGGGAGGCGTCACTGCAGCCGGCGTCGTCAACATCCTGCCCCTGTCGCAAAACAACATGCGCATCATGGCGATCATGCGGGGTGACGGCGACTCTGAACAACGCGTGACGGCCGATGTCCGGATCGTAAGCCCCGGTTACTTCGAGTCCATGAGAATCCCGCTCGTTGACGGCCGGTTGTTTACCGATCAGGACCGGGAGGGCCAGCAAAGAGTCCTCCTGGTGAACGAAACCTTCGCCAGACAGTACTACCCGGATGAGTCGCCGATCAACCGCGAATTCGGGGCCGGGCCGGCCGGAGCGAGTTTGATTGTCGGTATCGTCGGAGACGTCCATCACCAGGGTCTCGACACTGAAGTCCAACCGGAGTTGTACTTCAGTCATCAGCAGGCAGAAGGTGGAATGGGGGACATGCCAATGACGCTGGCGATTCGAACAGCCGGCGATCCCCTCACCCTTGTTCCCGGGATTCGGCGGACAGTTCTCGACATGGACTCATCGTTGACGATCGACAACGTCCGGTCGATGGAAGACTTGCTGTACAGCTCGATTGCCGAGCCACGCTTCTACGCGGTGCTTCTTGGAGTCTTCGCAGCGATCGCCCTGGTACTGGCATCCGTCGGAATCTACAGCGTCCTTTCCTACTCCGTCAGCCAGAGAACGCGGGAGATCGGAATTCGGATGGCTCTGGGCGCGAAGAGCGAGAGCGTCCTCAAGTTGATCCTCTCTCAGGGGATGCTCCTGATCACGATCGGAATCGCAATCGGGCTGGGTGGGGCCGTTGTGGCGACACGCTACCTTGAAAGCATGCTTTTCGGCCTGACAGCGCTGGACCCGACGACGTTCATCACAGTGACCGTCCTTCTGATACTGACAGCGGCTGCCGCCTGCTACGTGCCGGCACGCCGGGCAACCAAGGTCAATCCGATCGTCGCGTTGCGTTATGAGTAAAAATGAGGACACCGCAACCCTTTGACGATAGATGATCGGAGAGAAGCTTCTGGCCCGGCAGGATGGCGTGTCTTGGCGAAATGTTGCCGATGACCAGTCGACTGTAGTACGTTAGAAACGCGCAGGGCTCTATGCCGAAACCAATCTTCAACATATCAGTTCTGACCATCGTCCTCGTTTTTGGAATGATGGCTCAGTGTTGCATGCCGTTCATGGCTGCGCCGATGAGCGACTTTGCCGAGGTGGGTGGGGCGGGCATGCCCATGGCCGACTGCTGTTCGCTTGAGGCTACGCCACCACGGAGCGAGGAAGCGGTGCCGACGGCCAAGACGGCACCGATCCAGTTCGATTCGCTCGAGAACCTCACGCTGTCGGTCGCCGAGGTTTCAGCAAACGACGTCGTTCCAAAACACCACGCACCTCCTCTAAGAGTAATCCCGTTACAAACCGGCGTCCTCCGGATCTAATCCCACCACCGCTCTTTCCATTCGTCTTTTCCAAATCTTCTCTGGTTAGGTGAAATCCGTTAACGAGGACTCCCATGAGCAACCTCAAGCAAACAGCCGGCCTGCTGGGCTTGATACTGGTTCTGACCGCCTGCCCGCTCCGGGCCATGCAGGGCGAAGAGGAGCCGGAATTCTACGCTTCGCACCCCTTCCTCGAAGAGTATGTTTCCCAAGCCCTGGACTCCAATCCGGAGTCTCGGCAAAAGCTGGCCGAGTACCGGGCTGCGATTCAAGAGATTCCACAGGTCACCGCGTTGCCGGACCCGATGCTGACCTTTACGCGGTTCCTTCGGAGTGTGGAAACCCGTGTGGGCCCTCAGGTGAGCGGACTCATGCTGAGTCAGAAGTTTCCATGGTTCGGAAAGCTCGACCTCCGGGGAAAGGTGGCGCTCCGCGACGCTTCCGCCCTGTATCACGAGTTCCGCGCACTGGAACGCAACATCGCCGCCGGTGTAAAAGACGCGTTCTACGAACTGGCGTACGTGGATCGGGCTCTGGAGATCACACTCCAGGACCAGTCACTGCTGACCTACTACGAACAACTCGCCCAAACCCGTTACGCGACCGGGGGCGGCCTGCAGCAGGCCGTTATCAAGATTCAGGCAGAGATCACGAAAACTCTCAGCCGGATTGCCCTGCTCGGTCAACAACGGGAATCGGTCGTCGCACGATTGAACACGCTACGGAACCGGCGGCCCGAAGAGCCGGTTGCACCTGTCGGAACTCTTCCCCTCCCCCCGATTCGAGTCGATCTTGAGGAGCTTTATGAGTTGGGGGAGATGAACCGGCCCGAGGTCCGCGCGACGCTCGACATGATCGAAAAGAGTCAACTGGCGATCGAGTTGGCGAAGAAAGGGTACTGGCCCGATGTCACTATCAGTGCCGGCCTGGTGGACGTCGGAGGCCGTGAAGACCCGGCCGGTCGCGCTCTCCCCCCTCCGGACAGTGGAAAGAACATCTACAACTTTTCGGTAGGCATCAACATTCCGATCCGTAGAGACAAGTACCGGGCAGCCGTCGTTGGTGCCAGTGAAGTGCTGGTCGCCAACCGCGATCGCTACGCCAGCCTCCGAAACAGAATCCGACTCGAAGTCCGCGAACAGACAAGCAAGATCGAAACGCTGCGGGAACAACTGAATCTGTATGAACAAGTCCTGATACCTCAGGCCGAGGGTGCGCTGAAATCCACTGAAACCGCATATGAAACAGGACAGCTGGGAGCGTTGGATCTGCTCGACAGCGAACGTGTGCTGCTCGAGATCCGGCTAAGCAGTGCACGATATGCGACCGATTATCTTCGCGCCCTTGCACGACTGGAACTGGCACTGGGAACTCGCTTCCCGGTGCAATGAGGTTTGGAATGAAGGAGACCATCATCTTCAGTTTTCTTTTCTTCGTCACCGGCGTCGGATTGACAGCTCTCGTCCTGTTGAATCCGTTCCACTGGGAATGGATTCAAGCAGTCCAGGACCGCCCGATTGGCGCCACGGACCTGCCAGAGGTGGCTGCGGAGCGCGAGATTAAATACTGGCAGGCACCGATGGACCCGACATACATCCGCGACGAGCCTGGCAAATCCCCCATGGGCATGGACCTGATCCCTGTCTACACAGACGAAGTCGACGACATACCGGGTGCCGAGCGTGAGGTCAAATACTGGCAGGCGCCGATGGACCCCACATACATCCGCGACGAGCCTGGTAAATCCCCCATGGGCATGGACCTGATCCCCGTCTATGAAGACGAACTTGGCAGCATTCCGGGCCTGGTTCAGATCGATCCGGGCTTCGTCCAGAACATCGGGGTTCAATCCGTCGAGGTCACGCGGACAGACCTGCCGTTCACCATACGAACGGTCGGGACCTTCCATTACGACGAGGCGCAAATCTACGCGATCAACACGAAATACGAAGGCTGGATCGAGAATGTCGAGGTGGACTACATCGGCGAGACTGTCAAGAAGGGCCAGAGGCTGTTCGACATCTTCAGTCCCCAACTGGTGAACAGCCAGCAGGAATACCTGGACGCGATCGCGTACCTTGAGCGACTCGGAGGAAGCGACTACCCAGACATCATCGAGCGCGCCCGGTCACTGGTCAGCTCAAGCCGCCAACGCCTCCGATACTGGGATGTGACCGACGACCAGATTCAAGAGCTCGAAATGTCCACCGAACCGCGGAGGGCACTCGCTGTCCTGTCCCCGGCAAACGGTGTCGTCATCGAAAAAATGGACCAGTCTCTGGAAGGCATGTTCGCCAGACCGGGAATGAACATCTATAAAGTCGTTGACCTGTCGACAATCTGGGTCGAAGCCGAAATCTTCGAGGATCAGATTCCGTGGCTGCGGGTGGGACAAGGAGCCATCGTCGAGGTACCCCATATGCCGGGACACCGATACACGGGAACGGTTCGTTTTGTCTACCCGTTCTTCGACCAGGACACCCGCACGCTGAAACTATCGATCGAGCTTCGGAATCCGGAACGACAGCTGCGCGCCGATATGTACGCCGACATCACGTTCAACGTCCCGTCAGCCCGGGGCGTGGTGGCGGTTCCGGAAGAAGCCGTCATCCGAAGTGGAGAACGCAACGTCGTGGTCCTGGACCTGGGAGACGGCACTTTCCAGGTACGCGAGGTCGAGCTCGGAGTGAAAAGTGACGGTCTGTGGGAAGTGAGGGAAGGGCTCCTCGAAGGGAGCCGCATCGTAGTCTCTTCGCAGTTCCTCATCGACTCCGAAAGCAATTTGAGGGAAGCCATCCGGAAGCTGATTGCGAGGAATAGTCCGACTCCAACGACCGGGGAACCCCAACGTCAACAGTAGGAAGGCAATCGAGAAATGCTGGAAAAAATCATCGATTGGTCGATTGCTAATCGCTTTCTGGTGATCATCGGAGCCGTGTTTGTAACGCTGTGGGGCATCTACGCCTTAAGCAACACACCGCTCGATGCAATTCCCGACCTTTCCGATGTTCAGGTGATAATTTACACAGAGTACCCCGGCCAGGCACCGCAGGTTGTCGAAGATCAGGTCACCTACCCCATCAACACACAGATGCTCGCAGTACCGTTCGCACAGAACGTACGGGGCTATTCGTTTTTCGGTTTCTCCCTGGTCTACGTCATCTTCGAAGACGGCACGGATCTCTACTGGGCCCGCAGCCGCGTTCTCGAGTACCTCAACTATGTCTCCAGTCAACTTCCATCCGGAGTGTCACCAACGCTCGGCCCTGACGCTACCGGTGTCGGCTGGGCATTTATGTACACGCTGACATCTAAAGAACAGAACCTGGCAGAGCTGCGTAGCATCCAGGACTGGTTCCTGAAGTACGAGTTGACCTCGGTTGACGGTGTTTCCGAAGTCGCCAGTGTCGGCGGCTTCGTCAAGCAATACCAGATCACAGTCGATCCGAACAAGTTGCGTGCTTACAACATTCCCATCTCACGAATCCGGTCCGCCGTCCAGAGAAGCAACAATGACGTCGGCGGCCGGGTCCTGGAAATGGCTGAGACCGAGTTCATGGTTCGCGGTCTCGGCTACATTCGAGATGTCGAAGACATCCGCAACATCGTTCTGAGGGTCGATGAGAAAAGCACTCCCCTGCTGATCAAGGATGTCGCCACTGTCCAGGTAGGACCGGACATCCGCCGGGGACTCGCCGAGCTCAACGGCGAGGGGGAGGCGGTCGGAGGCATCGTCGTCGTGCGGTCCGGTGCGAACGCATACGAAGTCATACAGCGGGTCAAAGCAAAGATCGAAGAACTGGAACAGGGACTTCCCGATGATGTGGAGATCCAGACGGTCTACGACCGCTCGAACCTCATCGAAAGATCGGTAGAAACACTACAGGAAAAACTTCTGGAAGAGGGGCTTGCCGTAGCCCTGGTGTGCATTCTCTTCCTGATGCACTTGCGGTCCTCCCTTGTCGCCATCATGACACTTCCATTGGCCGTCATGATGGCTTTCATCATGATGTCCTACCAGGGAATAACCGCCAACATCATGTCGCTGGGCGGCATCGCAATAGCGATAGGAGCAATGGTGGACGCCGCGATAATCATGATCGAAAACGCCCACAAGCACATCGAACGTGATCGGGGCAAGAAGGACCAGTGGCAGATCATCGGCGACGCCGCGAAGGAAGTGGGCCCCACGCTCTTCTTTGCACTCCTTGTCATCACGGTATCCTTCGTTCCGGTGTTCACGCTGGAGGCGCAGGAAGGAAGACTGTTCAAGCCGCTGGCGTTCACCAAGACCTATTCGATGGCCGCGGCTTCCGTGCTGGCGGTAACGCTTGTTCCGGTCTTGATGGGCTACTGGATACGGGGACGCATTCTTCCGGAGGGCCTCAATCCGCTCAGCAGAGTGCTGACCTGGATCTATGATCCCATCCTGCACCTGCTGCTGCGATTCAGGTGGGCGGTTCTGGCTCTGACGCTCGCGATGCTCGGTCTCACCTGGTTTCCTTACTCTCGACTCGGATCGGAATTCATGCCGCCGTTGTGGGAAGGCGACCTGATGTACATGCCGACCACACTCCCCGGGGTTTCGATCACGAAGGCCCGTGAGATCCTCCAGCAGACGGACAAGATTATCCGTTCGTTCCCGGAGGTCGAAACAGTGTTCGGCAAGATCGGACGCGCCGAAACCGCAACCGACCCAGCTCCGCTCAGCATGATCGAAACAACGATCACGCTCAAACCGGAATCGGAGTGGCGAGCTGGTGTGACTCCCGATGACCTGATCAGTGAAATGAACGACGCGATCCGATTCCCCGGTGTCACCAACGCGTGGGTCATGCCCATCAAGACGCGAATCGACATGCTCTCCACTGGGATCAAGACGCCGGTGGGCGTCAAGATCACAGGTCCCGACCTGGCTGTCCTGGAAGAACTGGGCCAGCAGATCGAAGCGGCCGTCGGACAGGTCCCGGGAACGCTGTCCGTCTATTCGGAACGCGTCATGGGAGGCAACTACCTGGACTTCGAGATCGACCGCGAGGCGATCGCCCGGTACGGGCTCACTGTGGGTGACGTCCAGGACGTCATCCAGTCCGCGATCGGTGGGATGAACATCACAACGACTGTGGAAGGTCTGGAAAGATATCCGGTAAACCTTCGCTACAGTCGCGAGCTGCGCGACAGCCCGGAAGCCCTCAGGCAGATCCTGGTTCCCACACCGGCCGGACAACAGGTCCCCCTGGGATTCCTTGCCGACCTCGAGATCAAGAAAGGACCTCCCGCCATCAAGACCGAAAACTCCAGGCCGAGTGCCTGGGTCTATGTCGACCTGGCAAACATCGACATCGGTACGTACGTGGCGATGGCTCAGCGCGCGGTCGCCGAACAGGTCGAGGTGCCCGCCGGCTACAACATTGCCTGGAGCGGACAGTACGAATACATGGTCCGCGCCGAGCAACGGCTGATGATCTTCATTCCAATGACGCTCCTGATCATCTTCATGATCATCTACCTGAATACTCGCTCTGTGATCGAAACGTTGATCGTGCTGCTGTCACTTCCTCTCTCGCTGGTAGGTGCATTCTGGCTGCTCTACCTTCTCGACTACAACTTGAGCATCGCCGTATGGGTGGGCATCATCGCGCTCGCCGGGCTTGCAGCAGAAACCGGCGTCGTAATGCTGCTCTATCTGGATGTCGCATACAACGACGCCGTCCGGGAAGGACGCATGCGGAACAAGAAAGACCTGGTAGACGCCATCTACCATGGCGCGGTGACGCGTTTACGACCAAAGATCATGACGGCCAGCGTCATCATGGCGGGTCTGATACCGATCATGTGGAGCAGCGGAACGGGAGCGGACGTTATGAAACGGATCGCCACTCCAATGGTCGGCGGTGTCGTCACGTCAGTGGTTCTCGTCCTGGGAGTCTACCCGGTGATCTATTACATCCTCAAAGGTTGGAGGCTCAAAGATGTTTAAGCAATGCGGACTGCTCTTGTTGATTCTGGGGATCGCGCTTCCGACATTCGCCCAGACGGTTAAAGTCCGTCACGACCACGATCCGTGGGGCGCCTGTGAGGGGGAGTTGGTAATCAGCGAAAGCGGCATCCAGTATCTGACCGACAAGGAAGATCATCTGCGAACCTGGGAATGGATTGACGTCCAGAGCTTCGACCGATGGTCGCCCGAACGATTCAGCGTCCTGACTTACGAGGATCTGAAATGGCATTTAGGTCTGGATCGAAACTTTGACTTTACCGTTCTGCCCGGCGAGGTCGGCCTCGAGGAGACGGCATTTGCATTCATCGAACGCAACGTCATCCGTCCAGTGACGGATCGGATTCCGGGAGTCGAGGAACCCGAATACCAGGTTCCGGTTAAGCATGTGCATGTGCTCGGTGGCTGTGAAGGCGTGCTGACGTTTGGAAAGGACCGGATCATCTACGAAACGACTCACTCCGAGGACGCGCGGAGTTGGAGGAGGGACAAACACATCGCCAACGTGTGGTCGTCGAACCCTTTCGAACTGGAACTCCGCGTGTTTGAAGAGAACCGGCGAGCATTCGACAAGGCAAGACGGTTCTTGTTTCAACTGAAGGAACCTCTCGATACAGAGTTCTATGAACGACTTCGTCGAGAATTTCTGATGTTGCGATAAGGGAGGAGGAGTATGAAGACTGGAAAGATGGCGACCTTCACAATAACGTTGACGCTACTCTGGATGGGCACATCGTTCGATAGAGTCCTTCAGTTGTAGACTTCGTCGAGGAGTTGGTCGTAGGAGCGAATCGCGCCGCCGTTTGCGTGCACGAAAGTGATTGCGTCCTTACGGGTTCGGAATCCGATCAGGCTTGGCATGCAGCGATCATAAGCAAGTTCGTACTGCCCTCCCGTCGCGTCCCGGTGACGGACGTCCTCGCTCAGACACAGGTTGAGGGAACTGTCCTCCACATAAACGGCCTCGTAAGCATCGATCATCTCACCGGACGTAAAATCCGCCACCTCGACGGCGACCACTCCTGTACCCTCTTCCTGATAGTGCAGACCGCATCGGGCACAGCAGGCTTCTACGACCTCTCCGGACTCAAATGTGATCGAATACGCGGTGGCTTGATGGATGGGTCGGTGGCTGATATCGCAGATCGGCTCTTGCTGATCGTAAACGTAATACCCGGCTCCCCCTGTCAGGAGAAGGGATATCAACGTCACTGTGACACGACCCAGCACGGGAACCTCCCGGTGTAATTTTACAACTAACACCATGCCGGCACCAGCGCAAAATACTTAGGCTGGCTGCTACGCTCACCGGTCGTCTTGTCGACAAAAATGGGCGGAACAGCACGACGGTGAAGTTCCCCGACTGAGCGTGGGGTGGAGGGCCCGACGCTAAAAAATGCCACCTTGTCTGGGAGGCATCAATTCCCGCGGCAGGTTCGTCTCGGGACGGGGCTGTCCCTGGTGGCAGGTCCAGCAACTGAGTGCCTGACGGCTGTCGAAGAAGTCATCCTGCAATCCGCTTCGGATCTCATGCATCCTACGGGCCATCCGCTTCTGAAACTTCTCATCACTGGCCCAGTCGCCCGACACGTGACAGTGTGTACATCCGACGCCGAGCGAAGCCGAGTAGGTTTGCATGACGTCCCGGAGCTGCCTGGCTGGAATATCGCCAAACTGTTCGAGGTTCTCATAGACCTCACGAGCGGGCCGGTCGTCATCCGGGAACGCCGTCGTCGGTGCGGACCGGACCATCTCCATCATCTCGGCGTCCACTTCGGTTCGAGGTGTGGTGGATCCCCGATGGCAGGTCCAGCAAGTTGCGGCTTCGAGACCCTCGAAATAACGGGTGCCGGCAACCGACACCATGTGGATCATATTCCGGGCTGTCTTTTTTCTCGGGTTGTCGTCAAGTTCCCTTCCTCCCCGAACGTGGCAGAGCTCACACTGGCGGACGCCAAGCGAGCGGGCAAAGATCTGCATCAGAAAAGTGAGTTCGCTTCGTGGTACGACATGCCCGAGCACCTGCACGTTCAGGTAGGGCTGCTCCTGTGGGGTGCCCTCCTGGGCTCCCTCGGAAGAGGCAACGAGTCGGCCCAGAATCATGATTCCGGCGACAACGACGAGGGCTTGAGCTGTACGTTTCATAGCTTGCTTTTATCACCTCTCGATGCCCAAGGGCAACGCGCGTAATTGACGGTGACGTAGCACTTCAAGGACTAGTTTCCCCGTAGCGGTGACATCTCCGGCGGTGGGTTTGTCTCGGCCTTGGCCTCTCCGCGATGACATGTCCAGCAACTTACCGTGCCAATGTCCTTTCATCATGCACGATCAAAGCACGCCATTTTCCGCTCATCGCCGGCTTTCACCGTCGTCGTTCGTGGACCGGAACGGCATCGTGAGGCGGACCTCCAGCCCGCCATCGGTCCCGTTTCGGAGTTCAAACAGGTGTTCTTTGCCGTAGAGGCGTTCCAGGCGTGCGCGAGTGTTCGAAAGACCAACACCGCCATCGTCTTCGTTCCAATCCTCCGGTAATCCGCCTCCGTCATCACGGACAGTGAGGTGCAGGACGCCGTTATCACGATTGGCCTTGACGGAAACATTGCCTCCCCTCGTCCGGGGCGCAATTCCATGACGAATCGCATTCTCGACCAGAGGCTGCAGCAGAAGGTTCGGAACCTGTGCATCCAGCGTGTCGTTGTCGATCGACAGATCGACCTTCAAACGATCGCCAAAACGTGCCTGTTCGACTTCGATGTAGGGATCCAGAAACTCCAGCTCCCTCTTGAGTGACACTTCCTGAACGCCCGAGTCCTGCAGGCTGAGCCTCAGAAGATCGCCCAATCGACTGATCATCCGGTCTGCCAGCTCGACGTCCTTGTGAACAAGAGCAGACACCGTGTTCAATGCGTTGAACAGGAAGTGCGGATGTAACTGCATCTTGAGAACCTCTAACTGCGTCTGTGCCAGACGGGCTTCGAGATCGGCAGCCCTTAAACGTCGCTCTTGATACAACCGGTAATATTCGATGGCGTACCCGGCGCCCACGACAACGCCGAATAGGTTCCGTACAAAACGGCCTGGCTTGCCGAGAAAACCGCCACGAGCGCCCAGCCCGAGCAGATAAAAAGCCACTTCAGCCATTCGCCACGCGTACTGATCACTCTTCTTCCCGCAGTTTGAAACGCTGAATCTTGCCGGCTGCCGTCTTGGGCAGGTCAGTGACGAAATGGATCCGGCGGGGGTACTTGTATGGAGTCAGTCGCATCTTGACGAAGTCCTTCAACTCGTGGACCAACTGGTTGTCGCCGGTGACATTGGCTTTCAAAACAACATATGCTTCCGGCTTGAACAACCGGTCGCCATCTTCCCACGGTACCACTGCCGATTCCAGGACCGCTTCGTGCTCGACGAGACAATTCTCAACTTCGATGGGCGAAACCCACTGACCCGATACCTTGAACATGTCGTCGGAGCGCCCGGCGTAAAAAAGGAAGTCTTCCTCGTCGCGATAGTACTTGTCGCCGCTCAAGAACCAGCCGTCTTTCCAACGTTCCCGGCTCAACTCCGGACGATTCCAGTAGTAGGGTGATGTGCTCTGCCCCGCCACCCACAGATCACCGATTTGTCCGGCCGGAACATCATTGCCGTTCTCATCGGAAATGCGCACTTTGTAACCGGGGACCGGATGGCCCGTACTTCCGGGTTTGATACGGTCCGGTCGTGCCGAAGCATACATGTGAAGGACCTCGGTGGAGCCGATCGCATCCAGGATCTCGAGGCCGAAGCGTTCCTGCCAACGTTGGAAGATGGCGGGTGGCAACGGCTCGGCCGCCGACACACAATGGCGAACACTGGCAAGGTCATACGGATTGTCGCGGTCCGTCGCCGCCAGCATCGCCGCATACAACGTCGGCACCGAGTAGAACAGCGTCGGTTGATGATCCTCAACAGCCTGCAGGATGATCTCGGGGGTCGGCCTGCCGGGATACAGGACCGTCGTCGCGCCAACATGCAATGGAAACATGAGCGCGTTCCCCAAGCCGTAAGCATGGAAGAGCTTTGACGATGAGAACGTGACGTCGTCGGCCCCGATGTCGAGAATCGACCGGGCAAAGCACTCCGAGCAGTAGTTCCAGTCCCGGTGACGATGCACCGCCGCCTTCGACAGGCCGGTGCTACCCGAGGTCCAGAGCCAGAACGCGACGTCGTCACGACCCGTGTCGGCCGCGGCAAGCCCCGGGGATTGCCCTTCGATCCAATCGCTCCACGTCAAATGATCACCCGCAACGGTTCCTCGAACAATGACGTGACCGAGAGCTTTCCGCTCGGCCAGAATGGGTTGAACTTCCGTCCAGAAAGCAGAATCGACGATGAGGACCTTCGCCTCACTCTCATCCAGGAAGTACGCGTAGTCTGGCCCCCGCAGCGCGGTGTTCGTCAACACCGCCACGGCACCGGCCTTGACGGTTCCAAGGTAGGCGGCAGCAAACTCCGGACAGTCGGGCAAGAGGACGAGCACGCGGTCTCCGGATTCCACACCGATTTCCTTCAACCCGTTCCCAAACTGGTTCACCATCTCTTCGAGGCCGGCATATGTCACCTGTCGCCCTTCGGAGATGATGGCAACCTTGTCGGCACGGCCTTCATCGATGTGTCGGTCGACGAAATGCGTCGCCATGTTGTAACGAGACGGTAATCGAACGACGGGGTCTTCCATGTCAGGCTATTCCATTAGTGATTGAATTCTTCTGATCCGACTGTTAGTCAGATCCTTGTATGTATCACCCGTTACAATCTATTTCAACATGAGAGGCTCAGGACAAACCCCACTCGGGACGGGAGTCCGATTCAGGGTGACGAAAAGCCCGGGTTCGGTGACGAAATCCTAGACGCTTCCTCAGCAGCCTGTGGCAGAACTTCCCGGAAACGAGGGACGGCCGAGTCAAGCCACTGACACCGACATAAGAATCGGTTGACGCATTCACCGCACCGCTTCACCAGCCAAACTCCCCTAATCTGTCCATATTGAAGGTTTTATAGTTATTTTTGCGATCTGGCTTCCCGATTGCTCTGACAGGGGCGGGTGCCAGAAACTATCCGGTACGTCCGGAAAAAAGTGATGGAAACAGGAATATGACGACAAACGCGTTAGACAACGATCCTGGGCGATGCGGTCGCTCCGGTATAGGTGAGGACATTGACGCTCTCCGTAACATGGGGATCAGGGCCAGTGAGAAACGTATTCACTTCGCCGAAGGGCTGATCGGACTTTCCAATTGCAAAGACTTCCGCCTGCAAACCACTCCGCAACTGGAGCCGTTCGAGGAACTCCGTTGCGTGCACCGAGCCGAGGTCGGGTTCCTCGTCCTGGATCCGACGTGGGTCGTCTCTGAATACGATCACGCCATCTCCTCCCACGATTGGGCTCGCATTGGTACACCGGACCCGTTGGCCAGACAGGTTTTCGTCATCGCCACGATCGGTCAATCCCTGGATGACAGCACAGCGAACTTCCTGGCTCCGCTGATCATCAACCGGGAACAGTCAATCGGCAGACAGGTCATCCTGTCCCAGTCGGATTTCACCGTCGATCAGGCGTTGGCAGTCGGAAACAGCCGGTCCCTCGGCCGTCATCAACAAAGAACACTGCACGTGGCTCACTAATTCTGACTTAACTTTCTCTTCCATCCGCACCTCGAGGCCGCCCAAAACGGGCGGCCTTTTTTTCGTTGGAAGTTGCATGTGTGGACTTGCGTAGCTATAGTTATCCACATTGTTCTTGAAGAGAAGGCCTCCATGAAAACAGTTCAAATGACGCTGGATGAAAAGCTCGTAGACGCGGTGGACCGGGCCGCCGAAAAGCTCGGAACAACTCGATCGGCGTTTACAAGGCAAGCCCTGCGGGATGCGCTGGAACGAATCAAGATCAAAGCGTTGGAACGGCGACATGAGCGGGGCTACTCCCGAAATCCTGTCGAAGCGGGAGAGTTCGGCGACTGGGAGGGGGAACAGGTGTGGGGCAGCGGCGATGCGGAGAGGTGACGTTCGCTGGTACAAGTTCAGGCGGCCAGACAAATCCCGGCCGATCTTGATCCTTACCAGGAATTCAGCCCTGGAGTTCCTGGGAGAAGTCACGATCGCGCCCGTGACCTCAACCATTCGAGACATACCGTCCGAGGTCCGGCTGTCCGCAGGCGACGGCATGCGCGACGATTGCGCCGTCAATTTCGATCACGTCCAGACCATTTCCAAAGGCAGGGTCGGCGGACTGATCACGACACTTAGCAATGAAAAAATGTCGGAAGCCAAATCCGCTATCCAGTTTGCTCTCGGACTGTAGGTAAGGACTGCGGCGCTGGCTGATTTCAGTTGGAGCGAGGTCTCATGGCAAAACCTTGGATAAGAGTGATTGACGAAGATGCGCCGGACATGGATCCTGGTCTTGCCCAGATGTACGGGAAGATGAAGGACCCCAGTGGCCACGTCGACAACATCCTGAAGATCCACAGCCTGCATCCGGAATCCCTCCGGGTTCACTTTGATTTCTACAAACTGGTCATGTACGGACGCTCGAAGCTGTCTCGCATTCAGCGGGAGATGATCGCGGTCGTCGCGTCGGCAGCCAACGAGTGCCACTACTGAATCCGCCATCACGCAGCGGGTCTGCGTCGGTTGACAAAGAATGCACCCTGGATCGATCAGCTCGTTGAGGACTACCGCGCGGTCGACCTTTCCGCCGCCGATCGTGCCATGCTCGACTACGGTCTCAAGTTGACGGAAGATCCCGCTTCCCTCAAGGCTGAAGATGTCCAACGCCTCCGCGACAACGGTTTCGACGACCGCAGCATCCTGGACATCAACCTGGTGACCGGCTATTACGCCTTCGTCAATCGCCTGGCCGACGGTCTGGGCGTCCCACTCGAAGACTTCTGGGATTAACTAATTAGGGAGCAGAGCCCTCAATACCCGAATTCACTTTTCCTTTATTACAGGTTTGAAACATAGGACACGCTTGTCCATCCCCCAGTGCGTTGCACTGCTTGACCGCTTGTGCTGCATATTCAGTGGTCAAAGCCTTCCTGGCCCCCCTCTCAAAGCTATAATAGCTGAATAATTAATTAGGGAATTGAGGGCTCTGCTCCCGAATTAGAGAGGGTGCTAGAAAAACAGCACTTTCTTATTGACAGGTTTTGCCGGAGGGTGCTAGTTTTTTAGCATTGCTTCAGAAAGAAGGCCTATTGATGATCAAATTCACACACCAGAACCTCAGTCGACGCGAACGTCAGATTATGGACGTTCTGTTTCAGCGGAGCCGGGCGACGGCTGCCGAGATCATGGAGAACATTCCGGAGCCACCGAGTTATTCGGCGGTGCGCGCCATGTTGAGGGTACTCGAGGAAAAGGGGCATGTCCGACACGAACAGGACGGTCCCCGGTACGTCTTCCTCCCGACCGTCACGCGCGACAACGCCAAGCGCTCTGCCCTGGACCACCTGCTCGATACCTTCTTTGAAGGCTCAGCGGCCCAGGCGGTGGCAACTCTGTTGGATAACTCCGGCTCAAAGCTGTCCGACGACGAACTGGATCGGATGTCGACGCTGATTGAAGAAGCGCGGAAGGAGGAGGCATGAATTCGTTAGTCACAGGACTTCAGCCTGCAATGTTGGGGCTCTTGATCAAGGGAACGCTTGTTCTTGCGATCGCTGCGGGAGCAAGTTTCACGTTACGGCGTGGATCGGCAGCGGCACGCTACCTGATGTGGAGTTCCGCTCTGGTAATCCTCATCGCTCTGCCTGTTATCCCGACACTACTTCCCTCTTGGAATCTTCCAGTTGACACTACATTCCTTGAGTTCGACTTGAACTCCAGGTTCCAGGATGAAGCCGCTCGGACAGTGACGGAACCACCCCAGGCCACGCCATTCCCAAGCGCTACCAACACCGAATCCGAGCCGTTTGAAAAAACCCGGGAAACGACGCCGGCGACTCTTCCGGCCTCAGGAGGCATCGGTAGCCAGTCGGCCGAACCGGCTGTCACGCCACCTGCAGCGATTTCCCGCCTCATGAAGGCCAACACGATCGCACTCGGAATCTGGATTGCCGGAACGGTGGCCGTTCTGGCTCGCCTGCTATTCGGTTTCCTCGGTATCTGGTGGATTGCCCGAGAGGCTCAACCGGAGGTGGACCCCCGGCTGTTGGAGTTGACCCGCGATCTCTCCGACGACATAGGGCTCAAGACACCTGTTCGGCTACTCCTCAGCCATCGTTCCATAACCCCGATGACCTGGGGAATCACCTGGCCGGCCATCCTGCTGCCGAGAGACGCGACGGAGTGGTCCGATGAGCGCCGACGGATGATCCTGCTTCACGAACTGGCCCATGTGAAGCGACGCGACTGCCTGGTTCAGTCAGTCGTGTGGATGGCCTGCAGTCTGTACTGGATGAATCCGCTCGTGTGGATGGCGGTGCGCAAGATGCACATCGAAAGAGAACGCGCATGCGACGATATGGTTCTGGACTCGGGATTTCGCGGAAGCGACTACGCCGAGCACCTGCTGGATATCGCCAAGTCCTTGAGGGCGGCGCCCCTGTCGGCATTGACGACGGTGGCCATGGCCCATCGGTCTCACTTTGAAACCAGACTGCTTGCCATTCTCGATCCCCGGCTCCACCACGCCGCGTGGGGACGAATCGCCTCGACGGCCTTCGCGATCACTGTCGTTTCAGGAACCGTCGCCCTGGCGACAATGCAGGCAGGCGCACCCGAACCTGTAGAGCCGAACGCCACGGAACCCGTTTTGCAGGTGTCGAAACACCGGTCGAACAACCGGGGCCGGAACCCGGATCACTGGCCGAAGCGCTTGAGGAGTCATTGGCCGAGCCGCTGGCAATCGCGTTACCGGAACCGCCCCGACAGGCGGTGCCCGAGCCGCTGGAAGAGGTGCTCGAACAGGCCAGAATTCGACTCGTACCGGAACTGGAGGTCTCGCTTCGACCACTGCTCGAACGCACGCTTCGGCGACAGGTCGAACTCCGAGAGGTCTTCGAATTGCAGTCCGAGCGCTCTCGAGCGGCTGCACAGCTGACCCCCGAACAGAGACAATCTCTTCTGGAGTCCCTCAGAGCGGCGCTCCAGGACGAAGAAGCCGACGTCCGCCGGGCGGCGGCGTTGGCCCTGGCCCAGCTTGGAGATGAAGTCGCGGTCGATGCCCTGATCGGTGCACTCGACGACCCGGTACCCGACGTTCGCCGAAATGCGATATACGGGCTGGGGGACATCGAGGACCCACGTGCGCTCGAGCCCCTCATCGACCTTCTGGAAGATTCCGTCCCGGACGTTCGGCGGGCCGCCGCATGGGTGCTCGGACAGATGGAGGACCCGCGGGCGGTCGCCCCCCTCACCTCACTGCTGCAGGATGAGAATCCGGAAACGCGGCGCGACGCCGTCCATGCTCTTGGGGCCATTGAGGATGCCTCGGCACTGGATTCGATTGTCACAGCCTTGGACGGCTCTGATGCTGAGGTCCGGCGTCACGCCGTTTGGGCATTGGGACAATTCGAAGATCCAAGCACGCTCGATCACCTGGCCAGAGCACTCGACGACGACGATACCGAAGTACGCCGCCATGCCGCCTGGGCACTGGGGGAACTTGAGGATCCCAGGGCGATACCACCGCTGATCGTGGTGATGCAGGATGAGAACGCCCAGGTACGCGCTTACGCAGCGCGGGCGCTATCGGAAATCGGCGATCCGACAGCCGTCGACGTTCTGATTGCGGGGATCGACGACATCGATGCGGAAGTGCGGGGGGCCGTTGTTCATGCCTTGGGTGAACTCAAGGCGCCCCTGGCGGTGGCTGTGTTGGCCCGAGCCCTGATCGACAGTGACTCCGGAGTCCGGAGTGCCGCCGCATGGGCGTTGGCGGAAGTCGACAACCCGGCGGCCATTGACGCGTTGTTTGGAGCACTCGACGCCGACGACGCCCAGGTTCGCCGTTATGCCGCGGCCGCACTGGGAGAAGCAGGAGATCCAAGGGCGATTGACGCCTTGATTCCAATGCTGGTCGATTCAGACCGGGATGTGCGGCGCTTTGCGGCATCGGCACTCGTGAGATCGGTGACCGACGCGCCACCGACCCACTTCTGGGCGCCCTTCAGGACGGAGACCCCGACGTCCGGCGTGTTGCGGCGGCCGCTCTGGGAGAAATAGATGACCCCCTGGCGGTCGATGGATTGATCGGGGTGATGGACGACCCGGAGCCTGAGGTCCGACGCTATGCGGCTTACGCACTTGGAGAGATCGGCGACGCGCGAGCATTCGACCGGCTTCAGGCAGCGTTAAGCGACGAGGACAAGGACGTACGTCTGGCGGCCACGGTCGCGATCCAGGAAATCCTCAATTAACCGACTTACAAGCGGATTCAACCGGTTTGCCCCAACTGGGCGAACACAGGCGGAGTGTGCCCGATAGAAACCATAAGCAAGAACGTTCGATATGCCTTGCGCCTGATGGCAAGACAACCTCTGGGCGGCATCGTGACACTGACAGTGGTGGCGCTCGTCGCAAGCTACGTTCCGGCACACCGCGCGATGCGGGTCGATCCCATGATCGCGCTGAGATACGAATAGGAGGTTCCCTTGAACGATCTTCTCCAGGACTTCAGATACGGAATCCGAACGCTCATCAAGAATCCGGGCTTCGCGGCCATCGCGCTGCTGGCTCTCGCCCTGGGCATTGGCGCCAACACTGCGATCTTCACGCTCGTCAACGCTGTTCTGATCCAGGAGCTGCCGTTCGATGATCCGGACAATCTGGTCGTGGTGTGGGAACACAATCGACCGAGGAACCAGACGCAAAACGTGGTCGGTCCGGCCAACTATGTGCGATGGGAAGAACGAAACCACGTGTTCGACGACATGGCTGCGATCTCTTACCGGGATTGGAACCTGACCGGCGACGGGGAACCGATCTTCGTCGACGTTGCCGTAGTGACACCCAGCCTCTTTTCGATCCTTAGAACCGAGGCCCTGCTCGGTCGTACCCTCACCGAGGAAGATGCCCACCCGGGAGCGGACGATGTCGTTCTCATCAGCCGTGGGTTCTGGCAGAACCAGTATGGATCGGATCCGGAAATCCTGGGCCGGACGGTCAGACTTCAGGGTTTGCCGATGATTGTCGTTGGAGTCGTGCCGGAACACGGTGCGTTTCCAGATGGCAACCAGGTATGGACTCCGATGGTGATCACCGAAGAGTACCGGACGTTTCGAGGCCGATACCTTCAGGTGATCGCGCGGCTCGCCGACGGCGTATCGCTGGGAGAAGCCCAAGCCGAAATGGACACGATCGGGGCGCAACTCGAGACCGAATTAGCTGATCTTGACACGGGGTGGGGAGTGAACATCGTGCCCCTTCGCGAACAGCTCACAGGCGAGTTGAGATCGGCCCTGCTCGTGTTGTCCGGTGCCGTCGGTTTCGTCCTGTTGATCGCCTGTGCAAACGTCGCCAGCCTCCTACTGGCACGAGCCTCGGGCCGCAAGAGAGAGATCTCCATTCGGGGGGCGCTCGGTGCGGGACGCGGACGCCTGATTCGGCAGATGCTGACTGAAAGCCTGCTGCTTTCAATCACTGCAGGCGCCCTGGGAGCCGCACTGGCATATTGGGTGGTGGATCTGCTTCTGGCAATTGCCCCGGCCGAAATCCCAGGCTTTGCAGCGATCCATGTCAACTCCAAGGTCCTGATCTTCACGATGCTGGTTTCAGTTGGGACCGGCCTCATGTTCGGATTGTTCCCGGCATTGGCATCTTCGGGAACCCATCTGGTAGAAGACCTGAAAGAGGGAAGCCGATCGGCCGGCCCAGCGAGTCATCGGGCTGGGAACATGCTCGTCGTCGGCGAGGTTGCGCTGGTTCTGGTTCTATTGATCGGGGCCGGACTGCTGGGTCGCAGCTTCCTGCACCTGACCGGCGTCGATCCAGGCTTTCGCCCCGAGAATGTGCTGACGATGGATCTGTCTCTACCGGGTGCGTCATATGGCGAGGAGGAACAACAAGCGGCCTTCTTCGAAAGGGTCATCGAGCTCTTCGCTGCACTTCCCGGAGTGGAATCGGCCGGCGCCATATCGTTCCTTCCTCTCGACGGACCCGGCGCCGGCACCTCCTTCATTGTCGACGATCGGCCGGAACCGGCTGATGGCGAAAGGCCCGTTGCGGACGTGAGGTCCGTCACACGGGATTACTTCCGTACCATGGGCATCCCGTTGCTTCGCGGCCGTGTGTTCGAAACCAACGACTCTCCAGACAATCCTCACAAGGTCGTCATCAACGACACCATGGCCCGAACGTTCTGGCCTGACGAGAATCCGACCGGAAAGACGATTCACATGAGTTGGGGCGAAATACTGTTCGCCGAAGTCGTCGGGGTAGTCGGGGACGTCAAGCACGGAGGGTTGGATACAACTGCGCGGTCGAAGCTCTACTGGCACCATCCGCAGTTCGTTTACAGTTTCATGACCGTCGTCGTCCACACCGAGGGTGACCCGAGGGTGCTGATTCCATCGTTGAAGGCTCGAATTGCCGAGCTCGATCCGGACCTTCCTATTTCGAGCATCGAAACCATGGATCAGATCGTGTCCGAATCGCTCCGCCAGCCCCGTTTCGTGACGCTCCTGCTGTCGATCTTCGCCGGCGTTGCGCTTGTACTGGTCTCGATCGGGCTGTTTGGACTGGTCAGCTATTCAACAGCCCAGAGAACCCGGGAAATTGGGGTTCGAGTGGCACTGGGCGCAACACGGGCCGGAATGTTTCGCATGGTCGTGGGCCAGGGGCTTATTCTCGCTGTGGCAGGTGTCGGAGTCGGCCTCATCGGCGCAGTCCTGTTGACGCGTTTTCTTGAAAGCCTGCTGTTTAACATCACCACAACCGATCCAGCCACGTTCGCCGTCATAGTTCCCGCTCTACTGGCCATCGCCGGTCTTGCCAGCTACCTGCCCGCCCGAAAGGCGATGACTGTAGACCCGATGGAGGCACTGCGCTACGAATGAGAAGACAGGAAGTAGAACTACTCGACCGCGACGCCTGATCACCCGCAAGGTTTCATTGACGGTAGAGTAGGGGAGGACGCGAAGAGCGACCTCCCCCCTCGTCGCACCG
>CAZOZZ010000040.1:0-6625 GCA_964584435.1 uncultured Solibacteraceae bacterium
TTCAATCTGTGTCTGGCAACATCCATCGGAGATAGTGACCGTATTTCGGACTCAGAACACTAGCCCTGCCAACTTCTCCACCCCTCTCTATTCGCCAGGAAATGCAATAGCTTCACTTGGCGTATTATCGCGGTGCGTTCCTGACGAACTCGATAGGGTGTATTCTTAAGGCGATGCAATTCGGGCGTTTGATGGTGATCCTGTGCCTCTTGTCCATTCCGGTCTTGTCGGCCGTTGCGGCCCAGACGGATTGGATGGAGGTGGGTTCGGAGCATTTCGTTCTTTACACCGATACGGGTGCGGAGAAGGGTCTGCGGCTGCTCGGGGATTTGGAGGCACGTCACGCGGCTTTTTCACGTGCTTTCGGGTCGAGTCAACCCAGGTCGTTTCGGATTCGGGTCTTCTTGATGGATAGCCGGGAGGAGTTTACCGAATCTGTGCCGGACTCGGTGCTCAAGACTATCGGAACCGGCGTTGGAGGGCGACGGGGACGGCTTGTTGCGAACGAATCCGGTTATCTGATTCTTTCCCCGACAGGCACATTCCTTCTTGCAAGGGACCAGGATCCTTCGGACATAGCCGACGACGTTGCACACTCCCTGGGACATCTGCTGCTGGGGCGAACGACGCTTTGGCAACCGTTCTGGTTGCAGGAGGGCGTTGGAGAATACCTTCGCCGCCTGGGGCGTGGAAAACGCGACCAGGCGGTGTCTCGAGAGGATGGATTCTCTGTCCCCGAAATCCTTTCTATAGTTCCGAGCGAGACCTACGACGACCTTGACGGCAGCGGTGCGTTTCGAACGCAGTCCTACCACTTGCTTCGGGTCATGATGGAAAGCTTTCCAGCCGAGTTGGAATCCTTCCTTCAAGCGTTGCGAGAGGATTCCGGATCTGAGGCCAGACCAGCGGTTCCAGTAGATGCCCTCGAGGATCTTATCTTCTCTTATGTTGAGACCTCGTTGCCTCTGAACGGCGAGGTGATCGCCACCGACGCGCGCGGAATCCCGGTTGCCGAATTTGCCGCAAGCCGGGGTGATCTGCTACTCGGCGTGGGGCGCCCCCGGGAAGCTGCTGTTCTCTACAACGACAATCCAACCGAGGCGGCTCGTATCGGCGAGACTATTCTGGCGAAGACTCGACGCCAAACGCCTGCGGTTCGTCGCTCTCTCGAACAATTGATCCTCGAGTTTCCCGAATCCGGTCTGGCTCACTACCATCTGGGCACCCTTGAGGCCGAATCAGAGGCAGAGCGTTCCGCACAGATTGCCGCGCTCGAACGGGCGCTCGAGCTACTGCCGCAAATGGGTCGGGCCTACGCCGGCCTGGGTGCGCTCTATGTGTCGGACGGGCGGCTGGCTGAAGCGCTGCCGATGATTCGAAAAGCTATCGAACTGGAGCCGGAGTTTGCCGATGGTTTCTTTGAAATCCTTGCGGAGACCCGGATGCAACTCGGTGATTATGACGATGCCGCGGAGGCGATCGGAATCGCGGCTGAACTGGCACATTCTGACCCTTCGACACTGGAGCACTTCGTTCTGCTCGTGCCGATCTTTTATCGGAAGATGGAACTCCATCGCCGTGCGATTGAAACAGAACGGGTGGAGGAACTGAGGCGCGAGGTCGAGGCGATGGCCGATGAAATCGACCCTCGACCCGTTTCGGTTCCCGAAGAGCCCGCTCCAGTCGGCCGAATCATCCTTTCGGTTTCGTCCGGCACCTCGGCCGACGTGGCGGCCCCGACTCTCATCTCTTCTGCCATGCCCGATTACACGGCGGATCTGCGCCGCCGGGGCACCGAAGGCCGGATCGTCCTCGAGGTCGATCTCGACCGAAAGGGAAAGGTGAGCGACGTGACGGTTCGGAGTTCCACCATTCACCCGCTCGATGACGCATCCGTCGAGGCGGTGCGGGGCTGGGTCTTTCAACCCGCCCGCCGAAACAACGAATCGATCCCGTTCAGCTTCAGGCTGACCTTGAGGTTCTACCTTGAGTAACTTCCCGGTTGGGTGACCCGTCGCGCCGGGTGTCGGCGTCCGGCGGTTTCTAACTATGAATTGTCCTCTCTGTCTGGCAACCCGTACCGCATTCTTTGCCGAGGGTACCGACTTTCTTTTTGAAACAACCGGTGAAACATTCGAACTCCATTCCTGCGCTGAATGCAGGTGTTTGTTCCTCGACCCAATGCCCGGTGAGGAGGAAATCGCCAGCTTCTACCCTGTCGAGTACTGGTGGGATCGTTCGGCGGGGGGTGCTCTCCGGACTCTCGAAGCAACTTACCGTCGCCTTGCGCTCGTAGACCACGTGTCGTTTATCACACGTGCCGGCAGGGCTGCAGTGCCCTCCGGGTACGCCCGGATTCTCGACGTGGGCTGCGGTCCGGCTACAGTGCTGGGTCTTTTGAAAGAAAAGGGTTTTGAGGTCGCAGGTGTTGACCTGTCCGCGAGGGCAGCCGAGATCGCGGAGAGGGAGTACGGGATAGACGTGGCCGTGGGGTCGGTCGAGCAAGCCGCTTTCAAATCCGCCGAGTTCGATGTGGTCGTTTTGCTGCACGTGTTGGAACACGTTCCGAATCCTCATGATGTTCTTGCCGAGATATTCCGGATATTGAGGCCGGGTGGTCGAATTGTCTTACAAGTGCCGAACATCGATAGCCTTCAGTTCAGGATGTTCGGAGTTCGATGGTATGGACTGGATGTTCCCCGACACTTGATCGATTATTCTCTTTCCTCCGTGTTGCGGTTGTTGCGATCGTGCGGGTTCGTCTCTGAGAGGGTCCGTCATTTCAACCTGCGGGATAATGCTCCGGCGCTGGCCTCCAGCCTCTTTCCGGGGCTTGACCCCGTAAGCCGGGCGGTTCGGCTCGAAAGAAACAACGGGAGGGAGTCGACGATGGGATCGTGGTGGAGACACCTGGTGTACTTGAAGCTGGTCATCGCGTCTTATCCTTTTGCTGCACTCGAGGCGGCGATTGGTCGTGGCGCTACCCTGATGATCGAAGCCAGGAAGATATGAGCCCACGTGTTTCCGTAGTCGTTGTAAACCTGAACGGTCGGTCGATGCTCGGGGATTGCCTTCGGTCGTTATGGCAACAGGAGTACAGGGATTTCGAGGTCGTGGTCGTTGACAACGGCAGCACGGACGGCTCAATGGAATTCCTGGACTCCGTGTCCGATGAACGTCTGCGGACGGTTTCTCTGCCGGCGAATCGGGGGTTCGCCGCCGGATGCAACGCCGGGATTCATGTCGCGACCGGCGACTACATCGCCACCCTGAACAATGATGCCCAGGCAGAACCTGGCTGGCTAAAGGCCCTCGTAGCTGTTCTGGACGAAGATTCAGCCACCGGAATGTGTGCGAGCAAGATCCTGTTTGCAGGAGATCGCGGTCGGATTGACAAGGTGGGACACCTGATCTACATGGACGGTCTCAATCATGGCCGAGGTTCCGGCGAGATGGATTCGGGGCAGTTCGACCACGTGGAAGAAGTGTTGTTTCCCGACGCTGCTGCAGCTCTTTACCGGCGGGAGATGTTGGACCAGATAGGCCTCTTCGACGAGCAGTTTTTTGCCTACGGCGACGACGCCGATCTGGGATTGCGAGGTCGCATTGCGGGTTGGAGATGCATCTATGTGCCGGCGGCCCTCGTTTACCATATTCATTCGGCAACCGCAGGTGAGTTTTCGGCCCTGAAGGCATTCTTGATCGAGAGGAACCGGATCTGGGTTGCGATCAAATTGTTTCCGCTGCCGCTACTCTGCCTGTCCCCGTTCTTTACCGCACTGCGATTTGCGTTTCACGCTTATGGCGTGGTCTTTTCTTCGGGGTCGTCAGGGCAATTTGCCGCACAGTGTTCCAGGCGTACCCTGGCGCTGATGATTCTCAAGGCCCAATGGTCCGGGCTCAAGAAGGTTCCGATGATGTGGCGATCGAGGCGACAGATCGGGGGATTTGCCCGCCTGGGAAGCCCGGCGTTCACTCGTTTGTTGTGGAAGCACCGGATCTCTCTCCGTGCGTTGACGCTGGGGTCGTAACAATTGAAAACCAACCCGATATTTCTTATGGTTGTCGAGTGCAAACGCCGATGACACTACGCGATCTGTGGTTCTTCCTTCGCCGGTTGACGGCGAATCGCAACCTGCTCCGGAACCTTGTCATGAGGGACCTGAAGCACCGGTATGTCGGATCGGTTGGCGGGTTCTTCTGGTCGATCGTCAACCCGATCGTTCTGCTCGTTAGTTATTACTTCGTTTTTACCGTGATCTTCCAACTACCCATCGATCCAGAGCAGTTGGGAACCGATAACTTCGCGATCTATGTCTTTTCAGGGTTTCTGCCGTGGCTGATGTTTTCCGACACACTCATGAGGAGTTGTACGGCAATGACCGACAACGCCAACCTGATAACGAAGACCGTGATCCCTTCGGAAATCCTCCCGATTGCGATCATGATTGCCAACCTGGTACACCACCTTATCGGGCTGGTGATCCTACTGGGTGTGCTGGCCATGTTTGAAACCGTCGGTCTCCAGGCTCTGTGGGTCGTCGCCTATTTACCGGTGCTCATAATCCTCGCTCAGGGATTGGGATGGCTGGTGTCGGGTTTGAACGTTTTCTTCCGGGATACGAGCCAGGTTTTGAACGTTCTCATGATTTTCTGGTTCTGGTTCACTCCCATTCTGTATGCTCCCGAGCTCGTTCCCGAGAGGTTCCGCCTGATGGTTGCGTTGAACCCGATGGCGACTGTTGTCGTTGGATATCGCAGTGCCTTTCTCGAACTCTCTCCACCGGCTGGCCAGCACCTGATCATCCTGGCGGCGTGGACAACGGTGGCCTTCCTGCTGGGCGCCCTGTTCTTCAGGCGATCCAAGACGGCTTTTGCAGATGTCCTCTGATCCCAACACGAGCTCAGTGATCGTCGCGGAAAACCTGTCGAAGTGTTTCCGGATGTTCAACAAGCCCTCGGATCACCTCAAGGAGATCTTCACCCTCGGCCGCCGACGGTTTCACACCCCGTTCTGGGCGGTCCAGGATGTGAGCTTCGAGGTCGAGGCAGGAGGGTGCCTGGGGATCATCGGAGAGAACGGATCCGGCAAGAGCACCCTGCTCCGGATCATCGCAGGTGTGATTCGGGCCACGTCCGGAGACGTGACGGTCGAGGGGCGTGTGTCGGCGTTGCTTGAACTCGGGGCGGGATTCAACCCGGAGTTCACCGGGAGGGACAACGTTTTTTTGAACGCTTCGATCCTGGGTTTTTCCGACGCCCAGACACGAGAACGGCTGCCCTCTATCGAACGTTTTGCCGAGATTGGGGAGTTTGTCGATCGTCCGGTGAAGACGTATTCGACGGGCATGTTCGTCCGTCTGGCTTTTTCCGTGGCGATCCATATGGACCCGGACATCCTGATCATCGACGAAGCCCTGTCGGTCGGCGACTATTTCTTTCAGCAGCGTTGCATGCGAAAGATCCATGAACTGAAGAGCCGCGGCGTGACGATTCTTTTCGTTTCGCACGACCTGGAGGCTGTGCGCAGTCTTGCCGACAAGACGATCTGGATGGAGCGAGGCAGGATGAAGATGCACGGCAAGACCAGCGAGGTTGTTTCCAGTTACATGGCGGAAATGATTACGAGGGGACAGAACGATACGAAGGAGGGCCGTCCCATCGGACAGGCGCTCGAGACCTCCGAAGAGCTCGACCTCCCGTCCGCCGTTATCGAACGGATTCCGGAGTTTGTCGAGACGCTGCCGAACGTCGATCGACGCTATGGAAACCGGAAGGCCATGATCAGGGGTATCGGTGTCTACAGCAGCGAGGGGAAGCAGGTTGCCAGCGCGTCCCAGGGCGATCGGGTATGCATTCGGATTTCCGTTGAATGTCTTGAAGACGTTCGGCAACCGAACGTGGGTTTCATGTTACGTAACCGCCTTGGTGAGGATGTGACCGGCACCAACGCCCTGTTCGAGGGGACGCCGTTGGAGCCGGCCATTGCGGAAAGCCGCCTGTCTGTCGACTTTGTGATGGACCTGCCGTTTCTACAGGCCGGCTTCTACTATTTTTCGCCTGCCGTCGCGGATGGAACGCTCGAACAGTATGACATGTGCGACTGGGTGGATAACGCCTACGCGGTAGAAGTCGTGGAACGCAGCGTTACCTACGGGCACATGAGAATCCCGGTGAAAGCGTATCCGCGGTTCGTCAGCCGGGGCGGGATTCGTGTGCGATCCAAGGAGTAGCTTCCCGTTTGGGTTCACGCCTGTGTTTTGCCGGGGCGTCCACAACCGTTGAAGAATGCACGCTGATCTATTTGAGGTTCTTGCGCCAGTACTCCAGGAAATTTCTTCGATGAGATTTCAGCGGGAATAGCGTTTCGACCAGGGCCCGCCACTTCAAGACGATACTCCAGCCACGACTGCCCTTGATGTCCGCCAGCCCGTCCTCGAGTTCGTCGCCTCGTTGGTTTGATGCCGCCAGCTTGCTTTTTTCGACAGAAATGGTTTCATCCCTTTGACGTACGGTGTCGGCGGCGGCGGCCAGTTCCTGCTCGCGGTCCTTCAGGGCCTCGTCTCGTTGCCGAATAGTTTCGTCCCGCTCTCGGATAGTTTCGTCCCGCTCTCGGATAGTTTCG
>CAZOZZ010000040.1:6725-26397 GCA_964584435.1 uncultured Solibacteraceae bacterium
ATAGTTTCGTCCCGCTCTCGGATAGTTTCGTCCCGCTCTCGGATAGTTTCGCCTTGTTCGCGAATAGTCTCGTCCCGCTCGCGGACAGCCTGGTCTCTCTGATCGATCACCTGATCTCTTTCACCCAGAACTCGTTCTTGCTCGCTTCTCTGGTCGTCAATCTGACCCTGAAGCTCCCTCTGTTTTTGCTCGTGATGTTCCCGAAGGGCGTCGGACGAGTCGATAAGGACACTTTCATAACGCTCCAGGTCAGTCGGGACGTTCGACGCAAGTGCAAGGTAGTAGAGCGGCGTTCGATCGTCGGTATCCGAGAGAGCGAAATCCGACGAGCCCCGGTTCATGAAGACCTGCGACGGTGTCCCGTTATCTTCAGGCGCGATCGACCAGATGTTTGACGTCGGGAAGGTTTTCTGGCCGAGGTAACGTGTGTGTCTGAATTCCTGACCCAGCAGCACCTGGAGGTCTTCGAGAGAGAGCTCTTTGCTGTGAAACGGATTCGGATCACTGGAACTTTCCGAATAGATCTCGCTGTTCGGGGTCGAAACGATCAGGAGCCCGTCTTCGGCCAATAACCGAAGTGCTTCGACAATCAGCCCCTTGTGGTTGTCGATGTGCTCGACACCCTCAAAGCAGACAATGACGTCGAAACTGTGAGCCTCGGGAATGGGCACGTCCGTGATCGAGCCGGCCAGGAAACTCAGGTTCGCACGGCCGTACTTGGTGTTGGCGTGCCTTATGGCGGTTTCGTCGAAGTCGACTCCAACTACCGAGGAGGCTTCACGAGCCAGCGCATCTGCCCCATAGCCTTCTCCGCTGGCGAGGTCGAGCACGCGCTTACCCTTTACGAACTGCGCCGCATAGGCGTATCGGTGCAGGTGCTCGTATGCAATCGTCGGTTCGTCGATCCACGGGAGGAATCGCTCGCCTGTCCACTCAAGCAGGGGTTCAGCTACCAGTTGGCGTTTTTCCCTGCTGCTGAGGATTGCGTCCAGCCTGGAATCGAATGTTTCGGTTGCACAATCCGAAGCGACCCGATCCATTGCGCCCGAACGCATCGAATTCCAGAGGTCCTGGCTTTGGTACAGGTCGATGCATTTCGCCGCGAACTCCTCCGGATCGTCGGCAATGGCAATCTGCGCGTCGGTCCAGCCCAGTTGCTCCGCCAGGATCGAAGTAGCGACTGTCGGGATGCCTTGCGCGGCAGCTTCGTGAATCTTGTGAGGGAGACCGGCCGCAAAGCGGGAAGGGGCGATGAACACTCGATTCTGGTCATAGTAGTCGGTGACATCATCGACCCGGCCCAGGATGTGGACCCGATCGGAAGCCAGTTCGCGGATCTTCTCCGACTCGTTGTGACCGACCACCGACAGTGTTATGTCCGGGCCCAGGGCTTCTGAAATCCTGGGAAAGATCTTCTCCACGAACCACCCGACAGCATCGGCGTTTGAGGTCATGTCGCCGTAGATGGCACCGACGAAAAGGAAGCCGGCACGTTCTTCGAACTTCCGGGGTGTCGGTCGAGGCGGGACGATATGCCCCAACTCGAAGACACGATCCACGTCATGTCCGGTGAATGCTGCTTTTTCGGATGCGGATACCGCGACCACAGAGTCTGCGAAAGCGGACAACTCGAGTTCGTTTTCGAGCATCGTCCGGTGTTCCATCTCAGAAACGTTTTCGCCGCGCAATTCCCTCCGGCTGACTTCTCTCAAAGTGGCCACCGCCTCTGCGTCGTAGATTACGACAGTCCTTCGGAACCAGTCCGGGTGGGCGCGAATGACCATGTTCATCACACGCATGTTGTGGGGCCGGCTGACGACAACGGTATCGTAGTAGCCGCGGCGGTCTTCGAGAAACTGTTCCAACTGGGGCGCACCCATTCCGGACATGACTTCGACACCGCGCGGAATGTCCCGGTAGATGCTGGTCCAGCTTTCGTCCAGTTCCGCCAGCGGATAAAGGGTCACGAAATACCCCCGGTCGAGGAGACCTGTCAGGATCGTGTGCGAACGGGGATAGCCGGAACCCAGCGAGGGGTGTGGTGCGCGGTCGTCGATGAAAAGAATCCGGGTTTCGTTTCGATTCGCGGAGCGAGCCCTTGTGACATTCAGATCGGATCGAACGAGACATTGTCTGAGACTCTCTTCATGTTTTCCCACGAAGATCTCTCGGTGGCGTTCCTGGAGGTCTATGGCGTCTTTTGTCGAAGGCGAGCTTGCGAACTCGTGATGCAGGACGATGGCATCCGGGTCGAAGACAACCCGTAGTTGTCTTTCCCAGAGCCGCATGCAGTAATCCGTGTCCTCGTAATAGGCTGGTTTGAAGGATTCGTCGAACCCACCCATCTCGCCGAACAGGTCCCGCCGTGTGAGGAGAAACGCCCCGGAACAGTAGTCGATATCGCGACGGTACATGTAGGGTCCGGCGAACGGGTCGTCCCCCCGGCCGTATCCAGAACAGGACCCGTCCTGCCAGACGATGCCCCCGGCCTCCTGGAGTGTGCCGTCTGGATAGATGAGTTTGCCGGCGACGGCGCCGGCGTCGTCCGTGTCCCCGAGAGTGTGGAGTGCGGAAGCGATCGCACCAGGAAAGACTTCGGTATCGTTGTTCAGAAACAGCAGATTCCGGCCCCGAGCCTCACTTGCGCCCTGATTTGACGCCGAAAGAAATCCTTCGTTGCGGCTATTGCGAATGATTTTCGCACCGTGAATGCGATCGAGGAGCTTCCGAGTGTCGTCGGTGGAGGCATTGTCGACGATGACTATTTCCAGATCGTGTTTGTAGTCTTCTGAGAGCGAGCGGAGGCAGGCCAGCGTCAATTCCGCACGGTTAAACAAGACAAGAATGACAGAGAGTTCAGGCTTCCTGGAAGACGGGATCGTCAAACTGGAATCGGATACAAAAAACGTGTGGAGCCCGACGGATGACATCGAGGCAAGACGATGCCGGGTTGGATCGGGTGCCCCCTGGAACTGAGTATCCTTGTTCATCGCTGAGCTCCGAGCTTCATAGGGTAACAGTTACTTTCGGTTGCTCAAACTGTTAGGGCCCGCTCAACAATAATTTCTGTGAAGTTATTGTTGAGTGGGCCCTTAGCGCGGAAAATCCTTCGGCACGATGTGGAGATTCCACCAGACAGTCGGACCGTTCTCGTCCTTACGCAGCGTCACGCGATCGGATCCGATTTCGATGGTACCGCCACCTTCCCTGCCGTAACGAACTTCAGCGCCTGCCGGAATGCGCACCGGGAACGTCAACTCGGGTTCCTGTTGGTCCAGGAAAACTCCGTTGGGCGCTCCCGTAACAAGTGAACCCGGGTACTCGTTTCCTGCGGGAATGTCCTGGACCAGCGGGCTGAATTGGACGAAGTCCACGTGATCGAACGGCACCGAGGACAGAACGAAGGGAACCAGGCCGAGCCGGCTGTCATGGAAACCCGCGCCGGCTTCTTCGTTCAACGTCCGAACCGGAAACGAATCGTTCAAGTCCCAGCCGGCCATTCGGACCAGCAGAGGCTCTAAGACCGGTGCCAGCCCGTAACGGTATGCACCGGCCTGACGAACGATCAGGTCGCCCCCGCCAGGGCTCGTGTCCTCCTTGTCCAGGGTCTCTATGCCGTTCTGTTCCAGGTAGAACCTCAAGCCGGATTCGGCGGCTCCCCAGACACGGAATCCCTGATCCCGGACTGGAACCATTGTGTCCTCCACCCAGCCCCGGTAGGAATTCACGAAGCGGTAATCCGCCATGGCAATGGTTAAAGACAGCGCGAGCGTGAGGGCCAGAGCGGCACCCGCCCGGACCGGGGTGGCGTCACGGAATAACAACAGGTACAACGCTGGAAGGGTCAGGAGGATATAGCGGGCGTTGATCATGTCGCCGACTAAGACGAAGAAAGCCAGAACCGCCAGGATCCAGAGCAGCAGGAATGCGTGGTCCTGCCGAGGTGCCCCATTCCCTCGGAAGCTTCCCAGCCCGACAGCCCCCAGCATGGACAATCCTGAAGTGGACAGAAATATAAACCAGGATCGGTATGCCAGGGAACTCCACTCCATCGGCAGGGTCACAGCGGCTGAGACGACGAAGGCCGCTGCCACTATACGGCACCAGTCTCCTCGTCGAAGTCGCGTCAGGAACAGGAACGAAAACGGAAACACGCCGACACCGCCGAGAAAACTGAATGTCGCAGCCAGGTTATCGAACGAGGAGCGCGTTTGGGATATGACGAAACGTACCGTGTCGGTCAACGGAAACCGTCCGAAGTGAACGGTCATTGCCGTCAGCCAGATTGACAAAGCGATCGGCGCTGCGGCCAGGGCAACCAGCTCCAAAGTGTTCCTCCGACGGTAGAGTGCCCACATGAACAGGCAACCGAGGGGGACCAGGGCCGTGTAGCCCATACCCACGGCCAGGATGAAACAGAACGCCGCCGGTGCCAGCCGATTCGGTTTCCCGTCGACGTGGTCGAAATAGAGCATTGTCCCGATCAGGAGGAAAGCGATCATCGGCAAGTCCATCATGATCGTGTGGCTCATTACGAAAAACGCGGGGCTGAGGGTAAACAGCAAGGTCACCATAAGAGGCGCTTTGGTGTAGCGGCGGGCGAGCCCGTGAAAACCGATGGCGGCCATGATCGGGAATATTGCGAAAAGCAGGCGAAATGGGGCTTCTTCAAAGCCTCCAACGATAAGGTCAACAAGCGCCAGATAGTATTCTCCAACCGGCGGATGGGTATGGCTGGCGAAATCGGCCTGGCGTGTTCCGAAGAAGAGCAGCGGTGTATCGCTGGGGAACATCCAATTAGCCTGCGCGGACCTTGCCAGCAGCAGGAAAATATGTTCATCCATGTAAAAGGCGCGGTCTGCGAACGGGAGGATGCCGGCGAGGACGATCAGGGCGAGCAGAACCCAGGTGACCCACTGTTTTTCGATCCCCACCTTCATGATGGTTTGCGCACCTTGTAGAGACGAATCACTTCACCGTTGGGCAACGGGAACCACTCCAGGACTTCGAACTGCTCCGGATGGTCCATGACGTGCTGATTGACCCCCGTTTCCTCTGGGGCGAACGAGCCGGGATAGGTTTCGGCCCCTTCCGACAGTAATATGAAGTCGATGTTCCGGATCGTTTCCTGGCCTTGACCGGACAGCCTCTGGATGACTACCTGATCCTTTCTGGCGAGCGCATAGAACTCGAATGCCTGAGAATCGAACCTCGGAATGTCCGGGATCAAGCCGAGCCGGACTTGCCGACCGGCCGAAAGTTCCTTGATGCGGTCCAGCACGTAAGGGATTTTCCAGTCCTCCTTCTTCGGGCGGCCCCAAAGATCGAAATGGCTCTGTGTGTAGAGGTTCCAGTCCCAGGAGATCGGACCCTGGACGCCTCTGGCGATCACGACTCTTTCAGGAAGAGCCCGAATTCCGAATGAGACCAGGTAATGCTGAAGCATCAGAAACGGAAGCAGCACAGCAAGCCAGGCTTTACGGGATTCGAAGATGGAAGCGCTGATCAGGGCAACGGCGGGAAGGATGGGAACGCTGTATCGCGGATCCTTATTTTGAAACAGCATCAGGCCCAGCCAGCCACTGAGGATCCACAGGAATACCGGAACCCACTCCGACTTCGAATCCCTTGCCAGCCAGACCGATCCGGCCACGAACAACCCGAAGAGCGGAAGGAAGAGCTGGTAGCCCTCCAGTGCGCGGACGTAGAAGATTACGGCTTGCCAGCTGGATCGTGCCGGGTCGCCTTCTGCGACGCCCCCGGCGGTGTTGAGGGCCAGGAAATCGGACAGGACGGCCCATTGCGGCACGTACCAGTACGATGCGACTACGACTGCGACGACCACTGCCAGAGAAGCTTCCTTCCAACGGTGGCGAGCGAACCATAGCGCAGGCAGGAAAAGAAAAAGTCCAAATGTCCATTTCGTGAGCATTCCCAGTCCGCATATGAGACCGAACAACACGGTCAAGCGGCGATTCCGGAAACCGTCGCTTTCCAGCAGGATCCAGAATGCCAACGCCACCAGGCTGGTGAGCCAGTAGTCGATGAGTGTTTCCCGCGACAGCCAGAGGACGAAGGGATAGAACCCGACCAGGGTTGCCGCGGTTGCTCCCGCAATCGGCGAAACCAGTCGTCGCCCGATGAAATACGTCGAACCCATCAGGATCGCAAGGGCCGGGATGTTTGCTAGCTGTGCGGAACTGGTAGACACGCCGAAGATCCAGTAGAAGCCGGCGACGATGGAATGATACAGGGGGGGATAGAAGCCGCTGAGCGAGCCGATGGTTGCGAGCGCGCCCGCGCCATCTTCCGAGATGGCGTTCAAAATCCTCAAGGCTCCGGACTGATGTGCCGCCATGTCCCAGAACGGAGGGCGCCCGTCCCGCGCAATCCAGATCAGGTTGCAGACCGTCAGGTACAGAAATGAGAACCCGAGCAGAAATCGGTGTCGCATAGTAGTAAACCGATTGATAATAACAAATTGCGAAGGAGCGAGCAGCGATCAGCAGGTAGCCGGCAGTTCGGAGACGGTCGCTGACCTGCTCCCTGCCGCCCGCTGACCGCTACTAGTTCCAAGCTGTGGACAAATGCAAGATATGACGACGGTGTGGCGTGCGTTCGCGAAAGTCAATTTGGATCTCCGGGTGCTCGGGAAGCGCCCCGACGGTTTTCACGAAATCCGAACTCTTCTGCAGGTGATAGATCTGCATGATGAGATCCGGGTGACACCTGCAGATTCATTCCGTTTCACGACGACCGCTGGACCGAAGGACGCTTCGAACCTGATCGTGCGGGCCGTTCGGGCCTTTGAACGAGAAACTTCCATTGGTGTGAACCTTCAGTTTGCCGTCACCAAAAACATACCGTCCGGGGCGGGCCTTGGCGGAGCCAGCGCCGACGCGGCCGTCACTCTGTTGGGGCTCACCCGCTGGTTCAACGTCCAGATTCCAGGCGAACGATTCCAGGGGATGTTGTGTGAATTAGGTTCCGACGTTCCTTTCTTCTCGGTCGGAGGTCGGGCGATTGCGACCGGCCGTGGGGAAGCGTTGTTTCCGTTGAGGGATTGGACGGATTATTGGCTGGTCGTAGTGAGCCCAGGGGTTTCCGTCCCCACTTCCGAAGCGTATTCATGGTTGACGCCCTCGGGTGAATCCAATAAAATTTTTAGCTTCTGTGTCCGTTTTGTGCCGCCGCATGGGTTTGCCGAGCCTGTGAGCGATTTCCAACCGAACGACTTTGAGCCGCCGCTCTTTGGTCGATTCCCCGAACTGGCTGAGATAAAACGAAAGCTGTCGGCCTCGGGCGCCCATCATGCGGCATTGACAGGCAGCGGTTCGACTGTTTTTGGCACGTTCCGCAACGAAGAAACGGCAGAGGCCGCAGCCTCGACTCTCAGCCGGGAATTCGAGGCCAGGATCGCAAGGCCGCTCGGACGAGCCGAGTACTTCGAGAGAATGTTCGGGACCAGTGACCCGTGACCTGCGGTTGAACGGGAAAGCCGACAAGGGCACACTACAGCAGGTGGGCTTAGCCGCAACTGGCTGTCCCGAAAAAGCTCCCTGGCGTGGGGGGACCGTCCCGGCGTTGGCGTTCCCGAAGACGGTTGGTTAGCATCACAGTCGGAGCCCTCGACTCGGTTCAGGTTTGAGCGGGGACGGTGGGCCCGACGCTAAGAGATGGTTATTGGGGCGTCGCCAAGCGGTAAGGCACAGGTCTTTGGTACCTGCATACGGAGGTTCGAATCCTCCCGCCCCAGCTTGATTTGATAATGTGCTCTAGACAGGTGGTTACCAGGATATTCGCATGACGAACGATCTGAAGGTTTTTACCGGAACGGCAAACCCGACCCTGGCAGATGAAGTTTGCCAGCATCTGGGATGCAAGCTCGGCGACTGCTCGGTCACGCACTTCGCGGATGGTGAAATATATTTTCAGATACTGGAAAATGTTCGTGGCGCCGATGTTTTCGTCATCCAGCCGACCTGTACTCCGGTCAATTCCAACCTGATGGAAATGGTCCTGATGATGGACGCGTTCAAACGATCCTCGGCGAGGCGAATTACGGCGGTCGTGCCCTACTTCGGTTATGCCAGGCAGGATAGGAAGGACAAGCCACGCGTTCCCATTTCGTCGAAAGTCGTGTCGGACATTCTTTCGTTGGGAGCTGACCGGCTGATGACGATGGATTTACACGCGGCACAGATCCAGGGGTTTTTCGACATCCCTGTCGATCACCTTTTCGCGGCTCCCGTTCTGATTGATTTTTTTAAGAAGACCGAGCTACCCAATTTGACCGTCGTGTCCCCTGATGCGGGTGGTGTCGAACGAGCCCGGGCGTTTGCGAAGCGACTTCACGGAGAACTGGCCATCATCGACAAGCGGCGGACTGAGGCCAACGTGGCCGAAGTAATGAACGTGATCGGCGATGTTCGGGGACGTACGGCTCTGATCGTCGACGACATAGTGGACACTGCCGGCACGCTTGTAAACACGGTCGTCGCTTTGTACGATGCCGGAGCGGAAAAAGTCTATGCCTGCAGTACTCACGCGCCTCTTTCAGGCCCTGCTATGGACCGCATTCGTGAGTCCCGACTGGAGGAATTGGTAACGACCAACACCATTCCGTTACGTCCGGAAGCCCTCGAGAGTGGGAAGGTCCGCGTGTTAAGTGTCGCAAATCTCTTGGCGCGCGGGATTCAGTCCATTCATGACGAGACTTCCGTCAGCGTTTTGTTTATCTGAAGTAAGGTATAGCCGCCTCCAGGCCAACCCCTGTCGTGCGGCATGTTTTGTTGGGGAAAAGGAATAATCATGGCAGAAACAAGTGTAAGCGTTCAGAGCCGTTCCGAACGCGGCAAGGGTGCGGCGAAGCGTCTTCGTCGGAGCGGGCTGGTGCCCGCTGTTGTGTACGGCGGGTCCAAGGAAACGGAGGCGGTCGCACTTGATCCCAAGGCGATCTTGAAGGTTCTCCGGTCTGAAGCGGGCCGCAATACGATCCTGACCCTTGACATCGAAGGGGGCAGCCAGGACAACGTCATCTTGAAGGACTGGGTGGTCGACCCTGTCTTGGAAACAATCCTTCATGCGGATTTTCAACGTATTGCGATGGACAAGATTCTGCGGGTCACGATACCCATCCTGGTCCGTGGTGAGGCCATTGGTGTGAAGGCCGAAGACGGCTTGCTCGACATGGTCATGCGCGAAGTAGGAGCGGAGTGCTTGCCAGCCGACATTCCGGAGCGAATCGAGTGCGACGTTACTGACTTGCATCTGCACGAGAGCATCCGGGTTCGCGATCTGCCGGTCCCCAAAGGGGTGACGATACTTGATCAGCCAGACAGCGTGGTCGCCCACGTGGTGATCATGAGGGCTGAAGAGGAGGAAGTCGCAGCCGAAGGCGAGGAAGTCGAAGGTGTCGAGGCCGAGGCCGAGGGTGAGCCTGAAGTTTTGGCGAAAGGGAAGAAAGAGGAAGAAGCGGGCTCGTAGGAGCCCCGGCGCACATGGAGACCGAGGCCCGGGAACGAGATTTGGAAGACGTTGGTCCCTGGCTCATCATCGGATTGGGGAATCCCGGCTCCGAATACAGGGATACTTACCACAATGTGGGTTTCCGGGTGGTCCACTTACTGGCCGAGCGGCTAGACGTCACTTGCGGGGATCGGTTGGGTTCGGCGCGTGTCGCACGGACCAGTGCTGGAGGGGTCGAGGCTGTCCTTGTACAACCCCAGACGTACATGAACCGAAGCGGTCGGGTGTTACCGGATTTGTTCGATTGTTTCGGTTCCGACTCCAGGATTCTAGTCGTTTCAGATGACCTGGCTTTGCCGATCGGAAAGATCAGAGTCCGCGAAAGAGGTTCAGCCGGCGGCCATAATGGACTAAAATCGATAGGTTCGGCCCTCGGTTCGGACGATTACCTGAGGGTGCGCGTAGGAATTTCCCCGGATCGATCGATAGACGACACCAGGGATTACGTCCTTTCTCCCGTTGCGAGACCGGACCGGGACGTACTCGGAAGCGCCGAAAAGTTGGCCGCTGACGCGGTGGAACGTATACTGTCGGATGGCGCTCGATCTGCGATGTCGATCTTCAACGGCATGGACGTTTCCGAAGGAGACTGATCCGGGCGGCCCGTGGTCGACACCCCAGCGGCCTCTTACAGCAGGCTTCGAGGAGAGCGAATTTGAATCCGGTGTGACATTCCAAATGGTCGCACCGCAACAAAAAAAGGGTTTTTAGGCAAGCTGATGCGAAATTACGAGATCATGTTTATCGTCGACCCGAACGTGCCGGAAGACGAGATCGAAAAGATCAATTCTCAGGTTGAAAGTGTCGTAACCGATGCGGGTGGCAACATTGCACAAGTCGAGATGATGGGCCGGAGGAGACTGACTTACGAGATTAATCGGTCACGTGAAGGGTTTTATGTCTTGTTGACGGTGGTCGCCAACGGCGAAATCATCAAAGAGGTCGAGCGGCGGTTTCGAGTGATGGACTCTGTTCTACGCTATCTGACCGTTCGGACTGACGACGAATCAAAGAAACTGGAAAAGATACAAGCGCGCCATGACAGGAAGACGGCCCGCCGGGAGAGCAATCGGCCAGCCTCTGAGGTCGAGCAACCGGCTGTAAGCTGAGCGTAGCGAGCAGTCCTCGGCCGATTCTCCGGCCGGTTCAGCAGTAGATCACCAGCGAGAAACGTTCCCAGGCTGATTGGCCGCGGGTCGAAAGCGTTCAACACAAGGAGAACTTAGTGTCAGGACAAAGGCAGTTCTATCGACGGCGAAAGGTTTGCAAATTTTGTGTCGAAAAGATCGATGTGATTAACTACAAGGATGTGAAGCTTTTGTCGCAGTTTGTCCCTGAACGCGCAAAGATCCTTCCACGGCGGATTTCGGGTGTTTGTACTCCGCATCAGCGTCGACTGAGCGACGCGATCAAGAAGGCCCGCAGCATCGCCTTGTTGCCGTTTACGACCGATTGACGGGTTACGGCGGCGAATTCGCAAGATCTTCCACGATCGTCCGCTCTTGGAGAAGAATAGGAAAAACAATGGAAATCGTTTTGAGGCAGGCTATCGACAAGCTTGGCAGTGTCGGAGATGTGGTCCAGGTCAAGGCCGGATATGCCCGGAATTACCTGCTACCGAGGAAACTGGCGTATGTTGCAACACCCGGCAACCTGAAGATCATCGAGCAGGAAGGCAACAGCCTGGCCCGCCGCGAGACCCAGCAAAAGGAAGAAGCGGAGAAGGTGCGGGAAATGATGGCGGGAGTCGAAATTGTCCTATCTCGTCGCGTGGGAGAACACGAAGCGTTGTACGGTTCGGTGACAACTTCCGACATTGCCGAGGAACTTGAGAAGAAAGGGTTTGAGGTCGACAGGCGGAAAATTGGGCTGGACGGACCCATCAAGACATTGGGCGAGTTCGACATTCCGGTCCGGCTTTTTCGTGACGTTATCGCCGAAGTCAAGTTGCGAGTGGAAGCCGAAGAGGAAGAAGGATCCGACCAGGATCCCGCTCCGGAAGCCGAGGCGGAATAGTCGAAAGGAACTCGGCCGAGATCGTTCGAACTGACGGCCAGAAGTTGAAACCCCCGTTTGGCGCGGGTTTGGTTTGAACTTCTGGCTTTTGTTTTTCTCGAGCGTTATTCTTTTGCGACGCCATGACTCGTGAAGCCATAGAACGCCCCTTACCCCACAACGTCGAAGCCGAAAAGTCGGTCTTGGGATCGATACTGGTCAATAACGAAAATTATTACCAGGTCGTTGAAACCCTTCGACACGAAGACTTTTATCTCGACGCCCACCGGGTCATTTTTCGCACGATGACCGAGATCTTCGGTGCTTCGAAAGCCGTTGATCTGATTACCATCCAGGACGCATTGAATCGGTCCAACCTACTGGAGTCATCCGGTGGGATCGCCTACCTGGCAAGTCTTCTGGATGGCATCCCCCATCTTGTCAATATCGAACACTACATCCAGATCATTCGAGAGAAGTCGCTTTTCCGGCAGTTGATTCGAGCTACCAACAGGATCATGTCGGATTGTTTCGAACAGAACGAACCGGCCGAGGAAATCCTGGATCACGCCGAACAGTCGTTTTTCGAGCTGTCGGAAAACCGCCTCCAGACAGGTCTGATGGCTGTCAAGGATCTGGAGGTTGACGCCCACCGGTTATTGGAAAAGCTCTACACCGAACGGGAGATGATCACCGGTGTTGCAACTGGCTTCAACGACTTCGACCGTATGACTTCCGGCCTGCAGCCATCTGATCTTGTCATTCTTGCGGCTCGGCCCTCGATGGGCAAGACAGCCATGGCGCTCAACTTTGCGGAGCACGTTGCGCTCAGATTGGGGTCGCCCGTTGGAATCTTCAGCCTGGAGATGTCCAAGGAACAGTTGCTGATGCGGTTCCTGTGTGCCGAATCGATGGTCGACGCTCACCGGGTTCGAACCGGGTATCTGTCTAAGGACGACTTCGGGAAGCTGATCGACTCGCTGGGAAGGATTGCGAACTCGTCAATTTTTATCGACGATTCCTCAACGCTGACCATCATGCAGATGAGAGCGAAAGCACGTCGACTGAAAGCTGAACATGGGCTTGGGTTGATAATCGTCGATTACCTGCAGCTCATGTCCGGCTATGGACGTACCGAGAACCGCAACCAGGAGATCTCAGGAATTTCCAGGGGGCTGAAGGCGCTTGCCAAGGAATTGCAGGTTCCCGTTGTTGCGTTGTCTCAGTTGAGTCGAGCGCCCGAGCAACGGACCGGGTCCGATCACAGGCCTCAACTCTCCGATCTCCGTGAATCCGGTTCGATCGAGCAGGACGCCGATGTGGTGGCGTTCATTTACCGCGAGGAGGTTTATAAGCCGTCCGAGGAGAATGCCGGCCTGGCCGAATTGATTATCGCCAAGCAGCGAAACGGTCCCACCGGGACGGTCAAGCTGGCCTTTCAGAAACAATACACCCGCTTCCATACCCTGCTCGACATGTGACTTGGCCAGTGGCCAGCCGCGGAATGTCGTGACCATTCTCACGTCCCGGACCGCTCCCGGCCCACCGAAGAACTAAATTCACCTGGCGGGCGCTTCGCCGAGCCGTCCGCAAAGGCAAAACTGTGAGGGGGACAGCTCAGCAGCCCTGTCCCCGGGTGTTCGTTTACGCGAATCGTCTACTACGGCGTGTTCGCATCCCCGGACCGCATACAATAGACCATGAAGAACCGCACCCAATACGTCTGCCAACAATGCGGCCACTCCTCGGCTAAGTGGGTTGGCCGGTGTCCCACCTGCCAGGAGTGGAACACGTTCGTCGAAGAAAAGGCATCTCCCCCGCGGTTGGTTCGGATGCCGGCTTCCGATTCCGTTCCTATCCGATTTGACGCGCTGGAAGGGGAAGACGTTCCTCGTATGCCGACAGGGATTGCGGAGTTCGATCGGGTCCTGGGTGGTGGGGTTGTTGCCGGCGCTCTGACGCTGCTTGGCGGCGATCCCGGCGTGGGTAAGTCTACCTTGATGCTGGCTGTTGCGGCACGCCTGGCAGCCCGGCAACCGATTCTGTATGCTTCAGGCGAAGAGTCTCCCCGCCAGATAAAGCTTCGTGGCGACCGGATGAAGATCGATACCGGCGACCTCCATGTTTACTCGGAGATGTCGATCGAGCGAATTCTCTCGGCGGCCGAGGAATTGGCCGTGGGAGCCATTGTTGTCGATTCCATTCAGACGACCTTCAGCGAGAAGCTGGACATGGCACCAGGCAGTATCGGCCAGGTTCGCGAAGTGGCGTCGCAGTTTCTGTTCTGGACGAAAAAGCGAAACGTGCCGGTATTTCTGATCGGACACATCACCAAAGAGGGTGCTCTGGCCGGGCCGAAGGCTCTTGAGCACATCGTCGATACCGTGCTCTATTTTGAGGGTCCACGTCAGCACCCGCACAGGATAGTCAGGACGATCAAGAATCGCTTCGGAGCCGCCAACGAGCTGGGCATCTTCGAAATGAGGCCTGAAGGACTGCGAGCGGTCGAAAATCCTTCGGGTTTGTTCCTGTCGGGGACTGGAACCATGGCTGCCGGATCGGCGGTAACGTGTTCGGTGGAAGGCTCGCGCCCGCTTCTTATTGAGCTCCAGGCACTTGTTTCACAGACCCACTTCGGGACGCCCCGCAGGCTCACGACAGGCGTGGATCCGCAAAGGCTTGCCTTGATTGCAGCTGTCATCGAGAAAAGGCTCGGCATCAAGCTGTGGGAACAGGACATTTATCTGAATGTCGTCGGTGGGCTCGAGGTTGACGAACCCGCTGCCGACCTGGCCATAGTCGGGTCAATCCTCTCGAGTTTGATGAATCGTCCGCTGCCGGCCTCAACCGTGGTTTTTGGTGAGGTCGGCCTCGGAGGTGAGATTCGATCCTGTCTCTATCCGGAAATGCGTCTAAGAGAGGCCGCCGCCCTGGGCTTTCACCGTGGTGTTGTTCCTGCCCAGGAAATCTCCGGAGAATTGCCGAGTTTCGATCGAACGGAGGTTTCCAATCTCCACGAAGCGCTTGAAGCTCTCTTCGGATCCGAGGCTCCAAACGGCTCTGGAGACTGACCCGCAAAGGCTTGCCTCAATCCTGCCTGGATTCGAATCCGTTTCCTCAGTTTTCGCTATTCTTATTGATATCAGTGGTTTATAATCGCCATCGTTCATAATTGCCGTGTAAATCTTAATAATTCGAAAAACATTGGGTATCCTATGAAACGAAAAGAAAAGACGTGGTCCCTCGGGGGACTGTCAGATGCAGGGCTCGGCGACGCGAGCTACCTGCTGGACATCGTCGTGGTCCGAATAATTTTTGCGGTCACGCTGATGGTTGCTGCATTTTTCATCCGTCCGTTCGGCCTTTCCGGCTTCTATACCGCCGGTGTCGGTCTCCTCAGTGCCCTGTGCATTATCTTCTTTGAGCATCGCCTCCGAAAAGCTTCGCTGAAACGGCTGATCGGCGCCGCAATCGGTTCGCTTCTCGGAATCATTGGGGCGAGTCTGATCAGTAGTTTACTCACTGACACTTCGTTCGATCCCCGTTCGCTGTCCTTCATAAAACTCTTCGTTCTCTTCTTGATGGTCTATGTCGGGCTCGTTGTAGGTGCAAACAAGGGTGACCTTCTGAATTTGTCGGCGCTCGGGGGAGTCTTTGGCGGAGAACGTCAGTCCAAGGAGGACTACAAGATTCTCGACACAAGCGTGATTATCGACGGAAGAATTGCCGATATTTGTGAGACGGGATTCCTGGACGGCATCCTGGTGATTCCTCACTTCGTTCTCGGAGAACTGCAGCAAGTCGCTGATTCGGCGGATGGATTAAAGCGGAATCGGGGACGTCGAGGCCTGGACATTCTGCAACGTATTCAGAAGATGTCCGGCATCACAGTTCAGTTCGTCGAAAACGACTACCCTCAAGTCCGTGAAGTCGACATGAAATTGATTGAATTGGGGATGGAGCTGGATGCCAAAATCGTCACGAACGACTTCAACCTCAATAAGGTTTCCCAGTTACGGGGCGTGGAAGTCTTGAACATCAACGAGCTTGCCAACGCACTGAAACCGGTTTATCTGCCTGGCGAAACCATGAAGGTCTTCATCCTGAAGGAAGGCAAGGAGTTCAACCAGGGCATAGCCTACCTGGATGACGGGACGATGGTCGTGGTCGACAACGCCCGGAAGATGATCGGGAAGACGGTCGATTCCTCCGTGACAAGCGTCCTGCAGACGACTGCCGGTAAGATGATCTTCGGCAGGTACGAAGAAAGGCGTGACCACCACTCCTCCCGGGACGAACGGAATGGTCGTGATCGCTCCGACAAGCAGCACCAACAGACAGGCGTTCATGCCAAGTAATATGAAAGTCGGTGCAATTGTAGCGGCGGCCGGAGCCGGGCGCCGCATGAAAGCCGACAGACCGAAGCAGTTTCTGGCTCTTGACGGCGTTTCCATACTCGTGTCGACACTTCGCAAGTTCGATGCGTCGCCGCTGATTGACCACATTGTTGTGGCTGCACCCCACGAGGCAGTCGATGAAGCCCGCTCACTCGTAGCGGCGGCCAGACTGGCCAAGTCCATCGTTGTCATCGAAGGCGGCGAGCGCCGCCAGGATTCGGTGGGGATGGCGATGCGCCAGCTTGACGAGGACACCGGAATTGTCGTGGTTCATGATGGAGTACGGCCGTTTGTCAGCCTCGACGAAATTGACCAGGTGATTGCCGAGGCCGATCGTAGCGGCGCAGCAATTCTGGCGATCCCGATCACCGATACCGTTAAGGAGGTGCTGCGCGATTCGGTGAAGTCGACGCTGAGGCGGGAGCATCTTGTGTTGGCTCAGACGCCGCAGGCATTCCGCATCGAGGTTTTGCGGGAGGCATTCGACAGCGCTCGCAAGGACGGCTATTACGGCACCGACGAGGCGAGTCTCGTCGAGAGAGGCGGACATCCGGTTTCGGTTGTTCGAGGCTCGGAGCGTAACATCAAGATAACCCGTCCCTCGGACTTGTCACTCGCCAGGTTCCTTCTCGACGAAGAGAGGGCACCGGTCGAGTGAAATTCCGCATTGGAATCGGGTTTGACGTCCATCGCCTGGAGCCCGCTGACAAGTTGACCCTCGGCGGCGTGGAAATCCCCCACGAAAAAGGGCTCGTCGGACATTCCGACGGGGATGTTCTGTTACACGCAATTACCGACGCTCTGCTCGGAGCGTGCGGCCTGGGCAACATCGGCGAAAAGTTTCCCGATACCGATCTCAAATACCAGGGCATAGCCAGTGCCACACTCCTCGGCGAGACCGCGGAGATGGTCCGCCGGAAGGGGTTCGAAATCGGCAATATCGATTCAAATATACTGGCGGAGCGACCCAAATTGCTGCCTTACTTTCCCTCGATGCAGGAGCGTATCGCTGAAGTCCTCGGTGTCCCCGCCGAGAAAGTCCATGTGAAGGCCAAGACCATGGAACACCTTGGGGCGGTTGGGGCCGAGGAGGCGATTGCCGCTCAAGCTGTGGTGCTGGTTTTCATCGACTGATCCCGGGCCCCACCAGACCATCGGCGAGAAACGGGGCAGAATTCACCGGGAGCCGTTCCCATTTTACCTATGACTTCCCAACAACCGGAAAATCCAGTTCGTGTTCGTTTCGCCCCAAGTCCGACAGGACTGCTGCACGTCGGCAACCTGAGGACCGGACTCTTTGCCTGGGTGTTCGCGCGCCAGGCCGGGGGTGTTTTCATCCTGAGGATCGAAGATACGGATCGAGAACGTTCAGAGAAGCAATTTGAAGACTTCATCTACCGTGACCTCGGTTGGTTTGGCATGGACTGGGATGAGGGCCCCGACGTGGATGGACCCTTTGGTCCTTATCGTCAATCCGAACGGTTTGATCTGTATCGGGCCCAGGCTGAAGAACTGGTGCGTGGTGGTCAAGCTTTTCGATGCTTTTGCCGGGAAGAGGACCTGGTGGAACTGGCTGAGCATGCAAAGCGGACAGGAGCTTCCTGGCGGTATCCCGGGACCTGCCACGGACTTACGGAGGACGAAGTTCGGACTCGGAGCGAGAAGGGAGAACCTTTCGTCCTGCGTCTCAGGGTTCGGGCGGGACCGATTGTTTTTGACGACATCGTCCACGGGGAGGTTCGTTTTTCGAGCGATGTCATCAGTGATCCTATCCTGCTGAGGTCCGACGGCACTCCTACGTATAACTACGCCGTTGTCATCGACGATGCGCTGATGGAGATCTCGCACGTCATTCGTGGCGATGACCATTTGTCGAATACGCCCAAACAAGTGTTGATCTACGAAGCGCTCGGGCGCAGGACGCCTCGATTCGCGCATCTTTCAACGATACTGGGCCCGGACCAGACCCGTTTGAGCAAGCGGCATGGCGTGACCTCTATAGAACAGTTCCGGAAAGCGGGCTACCTGCCCGAGGCACTGATGAACTACATCGCGTTGCTGGGGTGGTCGCCGGGGGGGGGAGGCAGCGAAGTCGTACCGCGAGATCGCCTGATCCGGGAGTTTCGCCTGGACCGGGTCAACAAGAACCCGGCCATTTTCGACACGCAGAAATTGAACTTTATCAATCGACATTACATGCGGGAAGACCCCTCCACGATCGGTCTGGTCCGGGAGGCGTTGGCTGATCAGGGAATGCTTCCCGATACGGACCCTGATGGTTGGGCGAAGCTGGTGGTGGACACGCTGATCGGCGGTGTCGACATGGTTTCCGAGGTTCCAACCCTGCTCGAAACCGTCCTTTCGTTTCCATTGAAAGAGGCTGACCTTGATCCGAATATGGTCGAGGATCCCGGTGTGCTGGACTTGATCCGGCAGTTCCGCGTCGAACTGGACCGGTCTCGGCGCCTCACTTTTGAGGATTTTCAGTCGATCGTTCGGACGCTGAAACAGTCGACCGGTAAGAAGGGTCGACACCTGTTCCATCCGCTGCGCGTGGCGCTGACAGCCCGATCGTCCGGCCCGGAACTGGACAAGTTGATTCCGTTGGTGGAGAAGGCTTCCGAACTCGGAGTGGTGGGTGTGCCGGGATGTCGCGAACGTGTGGAGGCCTTCCTTTCGCGTTATGGCTGAGAACACGGGTGCCATCGTCGGCGTCCATCCGGTCTATGAGGCGCTTGTCGCCCAAAAACGTCAGATTGAGAGAATCTATGTCGCTCGGGATATTTTTTCCGACAAGATCCGCCGGATCCTGAGCCTCGCTCGCGAGCAGGGAATCCCCGTCAGGAAGGAGAACCGGGTTGCTCTCGACAGGCTGGCCGGCGGGGAAGTCCATCAGGGAGTGGTTGCCCTTGCCGGGTCGGGTGCCTACGAACCATTGGAAACTCTGCTGGGGGCCCCCTTCCCATTGCTGGTCGTGCTGGACGGTGTTCAGGATCCGCACAACCTGGGTGCCGTCATCCGAACATGCGAAGCCGCAGGGGCAACCGGGCTCGTCGTGGGAGAGCGCCGGACATCCCCGTTGACAGCCGCGGTTTCAAAGGCATCCGCCGGAGCTGTTGAGCATCTCCCTATTGCCCGAGTTCGCAATCTGGCCTCAACTCTCGAGCTGATGAAATCCAGTGGGATCTGGACTGTGGGCGTGGCTCTCGAAGCAGACGCCACATGGACTGAATTCGACTACAGTGTGCCGGTAGCCCTCGTTTTGGGCGGCGAACACAAAGGCATCAGGCGCCATGTACGTGAAACCTGCGACGCGCTTGTGGGTCTTCCGATGATGGGGAAGATCCAGTCGTTGAACGTCTCCGTGGCTGCCGGCATTGTCCTTTATGAGGCCGTTCGGCAGAGAAGGGAAGCGAACAGGCCCAAAATCGAGTGAAAATATTGAAAAGACTCAAATATGTGTGATAAATTTGTAACTTTGTCGCTGGCGTAGCTCAGCTGGTAGAGCAGCTGATTTGTAATCAGCAGGTCGGGGGTTCGACTCCCTTCGCCAGCTCCTCAGATTCGGCAAGGTCCGGGGCGCTGTTGCCCTCGCCCGCGACAGATCCGGCCGGTTTGTGTTTTTGGGACAGGTGGCGGAGTGGTTAAACGCACCAGACTGTAAATCTGGCGCTCCTAGCGGGCTACGGAGGTTCGAATCCTCCCCTGTCCATTCGGGCGCTGATGAAACCGTTTGAGGGTGCGTCCATTTT
>CAZOZZ010000041.1:0-26372 GCA_964584435.1 uncultured Solibacteraceae bacterium
GTCCGGTGCGACGAGGGGGGAGGTCGCTCTTCGCGTCCTCCCCTACTCTACCGTTCTTGCGTTGAAAACTCCTAGATCACAGTGCCGGAGGGGATGATACCGTCTTTAGGAACGATGACGATGCCGTCGCGGATGTAGAAGCCGTCTCCGTCTTTTTCCCTGATGCCTTCCTCGTTGACGATCCTGACGTTTTCGCCGATGTGCGCGTTCTTGTCGATGACGGCGCGACGGATGATCGCGCCGGCGCCGATGCCTATGTCCGGACGATCCAGCCGTTTGTTGTTGTCCCGGTCCTCCTCAACCTCGAAGAAGTCGGCTCCCATGACGAGAGTTTCTTCGAGTACGGCACCCGGGCGCACGACGCTTCGAATTCCCACAACGGAACTGATCACACGTGCCTCGTCCAGGGTCGAGCCTTCGGCCACGATCGATTCCGTCAATTGGCAACGGTTGATCCGCGATGGTGGGAGGAAACGCGGTCGCGTGAAGATGGGAGAACTCATGTCGTGGAAGTTGAAGTGATCGGTGGAACGAGTCAAGTCGATATTCGCTTTGTAGAAGGCCTCGATTGTCCCAAGGTCCTCCCAGTACCCGTCGAACAGGTGGCCCCGGACGTCGTATCGTTCGATTGCCTTGGGGATCATCTGTCGACCGAAATCGTTGATCGATTCGTCCGACAATATCTCTGTCAGGACTTCCTTCTTGAATAGATAGATCCCCATCGAAGCTAAATAGGGGCGTTTGGACGCACTTTCGGGCGAGTAACCAAATGCCGTCGTGTCCGTTCTCATCTCATCGATTTCCGAACCCGTTGGCCGGTGGTGAAACCGTTCCGCGCGGGCCCATCGATCGAGTTTGAGGACACTGAACGCCGATGCGGCATTCCCGCTCCTGGGAATGACCGAGACGGTTACGTCGGCCCGGGTTTTCCAGTGTTCCCGGAGCAGACCCTGGTAGTCCATGCGGTAGAGCTGGTCGCCAGCCAGGATAAGCTGATAGTCGGTGCTTCTGTCCGTGAACCGGTGCAGGTGTTGGCGGACCGCGTCGGCAGTTCCTTGAAACCAGCTGACGTTCGTGCCTGTCTGCTCGGCGGCCATAACCTCAACGGATCCGCCGCCGAAGGGGTCGAAGTTGAAGCTCCCCGTCACGTGCCGGTTCAGGGAAGCCGAGTTGAACTGCGTCAGAACGAATATTTTTCGAAGGCCGGAATTGATCGAGTTGCTGATGGGAATGTCGATCAACCGGTACTTGCCGCCGAGCGGAACAGCGGGTTTGGACCGATCTTTAGTGAGGGGGAAGAGGCGTTTGCCGGGTCCTCCCGCAAGGATGATCGAGATGACGTGAGATGATGCTTCGCGACGCTTTGGCACTACCAGGCCCTTCCTTTTTCCGAGCTATCATACCATCGCAAAAAAAAAGTGGCCTGGCCTGTGATTGGATGGGTGGGGTTGGATTCGGAGTTCAACACGAAGACACGGAGACCACGAAGGAAGATGGATGTTCGTAAGAAATCCTGTCTTCGTGTCTTCGTGTTGAAAAAAATGTTTCGGCTGTCGTCCCTGTATCAGGGCGAGGTCAACTCGGTTCGCCTTTCTGCAATCAACTCTTCCAGGCCTTCCAGGGAATCTTCGTTCTTGGCACGATACAGTGTTTCGAGTCGCTGACGGGCAGTGTTGCCGACGGCTCCCCCGATTGCGACCGCCCGAGCAAACGAATCGATTGCTTTGTCCAGCAGGTCGATCACATCGCCCTGCAACCTTTCCCGGTTGTCGGCCAGTTGGTTGAGGACGGCTTCGTCAGTCCGGCTCGTCCCGCCTTCTTCATCGATGGCTTCTTCAACCAGCCTCGAGGCACCGGCAGCCTGCAGTTGGTAGACCTGGCCAATCTGGAAATGTGCGTTGCCGTCTCTCGGGGCGAACGTGAGAACCAACTCGTATTCTCTGATGGCTCGCTCGTAGTCTGTCCGTCGAAGATGAACGGTTCCCAGTGTCGTATGGATCGATGTGTCGACCTTGGCTCGTTCCGCAGCCCACTGTTCTTCGCTGAATTGTTCGGGCCTGCTCGCAAAGAACTGCTGCGCTTGTATTCGGGCTCTGTTTGCGAGGTCGAAGGCACGAGCCAGGGCCCGCTCCTTTGCGGCCTCACCGGCAGGCAGGTTGTCCGGGATTGTTCCCGAAACCGTCAGGAGGACACTGAGGTTACTCCTGTCGACGGCGAGAATCCGGTCACCGTACTCTAGGATCTTTTCCCCGTTGCTTGCCTGCTGGGCCGCAGCGATCGCATTCTGGTAGACGAATGTCGCGGCCCTCGCATCCGGATTCCGCACCGCTCGACCAAACTTGTCTGCGGTGTCGAGAACCTTTCCCCATTCTCTCGTTCTGGCATACGCGTCTACGAGAAGCTGAAATGAGGCAGGCAGAAATTCGGATTCTTCGAATTCCCCTATGAACGTTTCACCGAGCGCCGCCTTTGCCGTCAGATCCGCCTCGTTGTAGAAGGCCATGTAGGCGTCGTATTCGGCTTTTGTCTTTGCCTGTTGTCCCGGCAGCGACGAGGCAGTGACCATCACGCCGAGGAAAGCGACTCCCAGATACCGGGCTAACATCATTGTCTTGATCAACCTCCTGAATCCAGCCGAACGGGTTCTCGATCCACGATGGGTGTACTTGATTACAAAGTCTAATAATTTCTTAGACCTTTTTCCAGCCCGCCGGCGAGCAACTTAATTTCCACGTGTGGAACCATCGCCTGCACCGCAGAGACGCAAAGGACACGGGGGGGATCTGTTTCTACCGCAGAGGTGCAAAGGCACAGAGAGTTTTATTCCTTCTTGTCCCTGCCTCTCTGCGCCTCTGCGGTGAAACTTCTTAACTCCGCGTCTCCGCGTTCGAAATTCGAATCCGACGCCTGGAATCAGTCGTAGTACTCCATCCCGAGGTGTGTGATCAACTCCTCCCCTTGCAGGTACCTCAACGTGTTCTTCAGCTTCATCAACTGAATGAAGAGATCGTGTTCGGGATACAGTCCGGGGGCGCTCATCGGGCTCTTGAAGTAGAAACTGAGCCACTCCTGGATCCCGTGCATCCCGCACCGTTGTGCCAGATCAAGGAACAGGACAAGATCGAGAACGAGCGGTGCCGCCAGGATACTGTCGCGGCAGAGGAAATCGATTTTGATCTGCATGGGGCAGCCCAGCCATCCGAAGATGTCGATGTTGTCCCAGCCCTCCTTGTTGTCTCCGCGAGGTGGGTAGTAGTTGATACGGACCTTGTGTGTGAAGTCGCCGTAGAGGTCCGGGTAGAGGTCCGGCTGAAGTATCTGGTCCAGGACGGACAGCTTGCTTTCTTCTTTCGTTTTGAATGATTCAGGGTCGTCGAGGACCTCACCGTCACGGTTCCCCAGGATGTTTGTTGAGAACCATCCGTTCAGACCGAGCATCCGAGATTTCAAGCCAGGCGCCAGAATGGTCTTCATCAGGGTCTGGCCCGTCTTGAAGTCCTTGCCGCAGACGGGCACTTTGTTGTCCTGAGCGAGTTGGACCAGGGCGGGGACGTCCACCGAAAGGTTCGGTGCGCCGTTGGCGAAAGGGACCCCCCGCGATAGGGCGGCGTAGGCATAGATCATGCTTGGTGCGATCGCCGGATCGTTTTCCCTCAGAGCACCCTCGAACGATTCCAGGGTGGCGTGGCACGGCTGCGGCGTCAGGAAAATTTCGGTGCTGCCACACCAGACCATGACCATGCGCTCCAGCCCGTTCTCCTCCCGGAATCTGTCGATGTCGGCCATGACCTGCTCGGCGAGTTCCATCTTGTTCTTGCCGGTCTTAACGTTCGGGCCGCTGAGATTCTTGACATAGTCCTGACTGAAGACAGCTTTCCAGGGCACGATCTTTTCCACTTCAGGCCGAATCTGGTCCAGAAGGCCCCGGTCCAGTACGCCGGCGTTGACGGCGCTTTCATAGCAGTTGTCTTCGTAGATGTCCCAGCCGCCAAAAACCAGGTCGTCCAAAGCAGCTAGTGGAACGAAGTCCTTGATCAGGGGCACCCGACGATCGGTGCGCTTGCCCAGGCGGATTGTGCCAAGTTGCGTGAGCGAACCGACGGGTTGCGAAATTTTCTTCTTGACGGCCTCGACGCCGGCAATAAAGGTTGTGCTGACAGCACCAAGCCCGGGTATCAACACCCCGAGTTTGCCCTTGGGGGCCCCGATATTTACACCTTCTTCAATCACTTATACCTCCAGCTGAGCGCCAAGAATTGTAGCATACGCCGTCGGGGACCCCGGCTACGTCGCGCCACCGGGTTCGGACTTTGAACACGAAGACACGAAGAACACGACGACAAGTTTGGTCATAAGCTTTGCCTTTCTTCGTGTTCTTCGTGTCTTAGTGTTGAAAAAATGTTTCAGCCATCGTCTGCCCACAACACAGGCCGGGTTGGGTTTCGCATGAACATCGTGGCAGTTTTGTGATAACCGGAGGAAATGCGGGATAATGTAGCGATGCGGCGTCCGATCCTCGCTATTCTCATACCCATTCTCCTCGTCGTGTCCGTGGGGATTGCTTCCCTTGTGTCCCGAGAACGGCCAAATCGGCCGGACTACCGCCTGGCGCGGGGACGGGGCCTGCTGGATGGAGGGGAGTACCTTCGCGCCCTGGATGTCCTCCGGCAGGCTATCGCGGACGATCCAGAGGACATAGCCGCGCGGACAATGACCGGAATTGCCCATCTCCGGTTACATCTCTACCAGTCTGCGATTGAGCAGTTCGAACTGGCTGTCGAACTGGACCCACTTCGTGGGGACCCGTGGATCGGCCTCGCACATGCGCATCTGGCGCTGGGAAACATCCAGGATTCGATCGCGGCTTCGCTCGAAGCGACAGAGCTCGAACCGCGGGCGGGTGAAGCCTGGGTCGTCCTTGCCCAGGCCTACTGGCTGGACAGAAGCTACTCCGATGCCGAAGCCGCGGCATTGGAAGCCCGAAGCCTCGAGGCGGACCATCCACAGGCTCTCGAAGCTCTCCTGCACATTTACATGGATAGGAACGATCCCGAGAAGTTCGAGAGCCTGATCCACGAGATACCGGAAGGCAACAATGGGCTCGAGGCACTTGTCGTTGCTTTCTTCATCCGACAAGGCCAATTTGCCCGGGCCTGGGAGCACAAGGCCAGATTCGACCGCAAGCAAGCGGAACTGGACGTTCTTCGGGCGGAACTGGCGCTCGGGCGGCAACCGTCTCGGACGGAGCTGTATCCGAAGTTGATCCGGGATCTGGTTGTGGCCGGAATCTATGACCGGGCGATCGAGTACGGCCGGGTGTATCGGGGATCGGAGTCCATGGATCTGGAACTCGGCAAGGCTCTCTGGATGTCCGGGGACATCGCCGCCGCCGTGTCGCGATTCGAAATTGCCTCCAGTCGGGGTGTCAACAAGTTGTCGGCCGAGGTCGCTCTGGCGGTGATCACGGAGCACATAGAGCATTGGCATGAAGCCTTCCGAGCCGAGCACGTCGAAATGGATTACCTGATTCTTGGCCAGCTTGACGAGTTGGCCGAATCGGGTCCGGCCCCTATGCGACCGTTGATCTGGCGATACGTCGGGATATACGAGCCGTATTTCTACAATCGAGCGGTCGAAGAAGGTACTGAGCTCGATTCACCCGAATCGGACGACCTGGAGATTCTGCTGACGATGGGGACCGCATACGAGCGTCTGGGCAGGGTCGATGAAGCCAGACGCTATCTGGAGCGGGCACGGGATGCTTACCCCGGCCGGGCTGAGCCTGTTTCGAGACTCGCGGTCCTGGCAATACCCGAGGGTGACTCGAACCAGGTGCTGGAGCTCATGGAACGCGCCCTCGAACTGGACCCAACCGACGCCGGGAACCTTTACAACCTGGGCTGGCTTTACGACCAGATCAACAGGAAAAATGAGGCGTTGGCCCTCTACAGCCAGGCCATCCAGGCCAGCGCGCTGAGCTTCGAAGCAATGAACAACCTGTCCCTGATCTACAGTGAGAGGGAGCAGTTCGACCAGGCCAGAAGCCTGCTCGAACGTGCGATCGAAGTCGATCCGTCCAGCGAAGCAGCTTATTTCAACCTTGCAAAGTTCTATGGCGACCGGCGTCGGTGGAAGCCGGCGATGTCGAACTATGATCGCGTGCTTCGAATCAACCCCCTGAATTCCACCGCCCGAGTGGAACAGGGAAGGATTCACTTGCGTCTGGGAGAGCCCGGTTCGGCAGTCAGCCAACTCAACCTGGCCCTGGAGCTGAACTCCCAGCAGTTCGAGGCCTACTTTCTTGTATCGTCGGCGTACGAGCAGCTCGGACATGTCGACACCGCGCTTGCGGCAGCCGAGGAGGCCGATCGGATCCGGTCGGATGATGCTGAGTTGGTTACAACACTGGCTCGCCTGAGGGAACGAAAGAGTGAGACGAACTAAACTGGTCTGCACGATCGGTCCGGCATGTGATTCGGAAGAAATGCTGACTGCGCTCGTCCGGGCAGGCATGAATGTAGCCCGGATCAATTTCTCTCACAGGGATTCCGGCTACCATCGCGAATTGATTCGAAGAATTAAGAAAATCAGGGAGCATCTGGAGACGCCGGTTGCGATTCTCCAGGACTTGCAGGGTCCAAAGATCAGAATCGGAAAGATCGAGACGGGAAACGTCTGGTTGGAGCGTGGGGCGCCTTTTGTTCTGACGACATCCCCGGTGTCCGGCGATGCCCGCGCGGCGACGGTTTTGCTCGACAATCTCCACGAGGAAGTGACCGCGGGGCAACGGATTCTGCTTGCCGACGGCATGATTGAACTTGTGGTCGAGCAGATCGATCCCCCGGATGTTCGTTGCCGGGTGGTGGTCGCTGGAACGCTCAGTTCCCACAAGGGCGTCAACCTCCCCGCGTCCCGCCTCGATGTCGACTCCCTCACAGAGAAAGATCTCGCCGACCTCGAGGTCGGCCTCGAAGAGGGTGTTGATGCGGTAGCCCTCAGTTTCGTGAGGAGCGAGGAGGATGTGGAGGCTCTGCGCTCTGCCATCCGGGATGGGGGTGCTCGAATTCCGGTGATTGCCAAGGTGGAAAAGCCCCAGGCGGTCGATAATATCGACCGGATACTGGCTGCATCTGACGCGGTGATGATCGCACGCGGAGACCTTGGAGTGGAGATTGACCTGGAACGGGTTCCGCTGGTTCAGAAGATGATCATCGAGAAAGCTAATGCGATCGGCAAGCCCGTCATCACTGCGACCCAGATGCTGGTTCGGATGGTCGACAATCCCAGACCGACGCGCGCAGAGACTGCCGACGTAGCCAACGCGATCCTTGACGGGACGGACGCCGTGATGCTGTCCGAAGAGACTGCTGCCGGAGCATACCCGCTCGAAGCTGTGCAGATGATGGACCGCATCGCCCTGGCGGTCGAAAGCTCCGTAGACGAAACGAAATTCCGTGGGTCCGCCAGCGACTACCCCAACGTGAACGATGCGATCAGCCGTTCCAGCTACAACGTTGCCCGGGGCACCGGGGCTGGAGCCATCATTACCCCGACCTGGTCCGGTTCGACGGCCCGCCTGGTGTCACGGTTCCGGCCACGCCAACCCATCATTGCACCGTCCCCCAACCCGGAAACCGTCCAATTCCTGTCCTTCTGCTGGGGGATCGTCCCACTTTCCATCCCCCCCGCCGACACGATCGACGAACAGTTAATTTACTCCCTCGAAGCCGCCCGCAGGGCAGGCTGTGTCAAGAAAGGACAGTTGGTCGTGATCACCGGTGGCTCCCCCCTGCATGTTTCCGGTACGACAAACTTCATCAAGGTAGATCGCATTGAATAAGAGGCAGAAAGTAGTCTTGGTTCGCATGTCTACCGTCCGTGCCTGTCCTGCAGTCAAAGGACTGCCGAAATGTTTGTTTCAACACGAAGACACGGAGAACACGGAGGAACACGAAGAAAATATATAACTTCGTTTACTTCGTGTCTTCGTGTTGAAAAAATGCACCGTCAGTTGGACATGACAGGTCAGGCGAACAAGACATGATAGGAATCATGCATTTTGAAAAAACAATGAAATTTCCCCTTCCTTCCCCAAACCCCCTCCCTTCGTTGACAGTGCCGGTGCCGGTTGCGTAAAGTTATCGGTTTGGTTATGCGAAAGAAACCAGGTGAGGCAGCATGAAAATCCATGAGTATCAGGCGAAATCGATTCTGGCCCGCTATGGCGTGCCCATTCCCAGGGGTGAAGTAGCCTACGACCGGGCCGGGGCGCGGGACGTTGCCGCCAAGCTGGGAGGAACCGTCGTCGTCAAGGCACAGATTCACGCCGGCGGCCGGGGCAAGGGCGGAGGCGTCAAGTTGGGCAAGAGCCCGGAAGAGGCTGAAACTATTGCGAATACCATGATCGGGATGCAACTGGTCACGCATCAGACAGGCCCGGGCGGTAGTAAAGTCGAGAAAGTGCTGGTTGAAGAGGGCCTGGACATCCGCCAGGAACTCTATCTTGGAATCGTGATCGATCGCAAGGTTGGCGGACCTGTTCTGATGGCCTCTACCGAAGGTGGAATGGACATTGAAGAGGTGGCTGCCAACAGACCGGAACTGATCCTTAAGGAGTACATCGAGCCCGGAATTGGTTTGCAGCCGTTCCAGGCCCGCAAGCTGGCCTTCGGGTTGGGGTTGGCGCCCGAACTGGTCCGGGATGCATCCAAGTTCATGATTGCGCTTTACAAGGCCTTTGAAGACACAGACGCATCGCTGGCCGAGATCAATCCGTTCCTCGTAACAGGCGACAACAAGGTCTATGCGCTCGACGCCAAGATGAATTTCGACGACAACGCACTCCACAGGCATGCCGATATCAGGGAATTACGGGATCTGAACGAAGAGGAACCGTTGGAAATCGAGGCCAGCAAGCATGGCCTCAACTACATCAAACTCGACGGGAACGTGGCCTGTATGGTGAACGGAGCCGGGCTTGCGATGGCCACGATGGACATCATTAAACTTGCCGGCGGCAATCCTGCCAATTTTCTGGATGTGGGCGGTGGCGCAACGGCCGAGCAGGTCGAAAACGCATTTCAGATCCTGTTGTCCGATGAGAACGTCAAGGCCGTTCTGATCAACATCTTTGGCGGGATCATGCGCTGTGACATCGTGGCGACGGGTGTGGTGGAAGCGGCCAGGAAGCTAGGTGTCAGCGTTCCCGTCGTCGTGCGTCTGGAAGGGACGAACGTAGAGCAAGGTCAGGAAATCCTCCGTACCTCGGGCCTGAATTTCATCGTGGCGAACGGGATGAAGGATGCTGCCGACAAAGTCGTAGCCGCCACCGAATAGGGAACTAAAATGAGCATTCTTGTCGACAAATCAACCCGCTTGATCGTGCAGGGGATCACGGGCCGTGAAGGAAGTTTTCACACCCAGCAGGCGATCGAATACGGAACCAACGTTGTCGGGGGTGTGACACCCGGCAAGGGAGGTACGACGCACGACGGCATCGACGTGTTCAACAGCGTGGCCGAAGCCTGCGCATCTACGGGCGCAAACGCCTCGGTCATCTTTGTTCCGCCGCCATTTGCAGCGGACGCCATCATGGAGGCGGCCGACGCCGGGGTCGAACTCGTCGTTTGCATTACCGAAGGTGTCCCGACCCTCGACATGGTTCGCACCATGGCATTCCTCGAAAAGAGGAAGACGCGCTTGATCGGGCCCAACTGCCCGGGAATCATTTCACCGGGAAGGTGCAAGATTGGGATCATGCCCGGACACATCCATCGTGAGGGATCAGTCGGTGTCGTTTCCCGAAGCGGCACGCTGACCTACGAGGCTGTCGGCCAGCTTTCAGGCAGAAACATCGGCCAGTCGACATGCATTGGAATCGGCGGTGATCCGATCATTGGCACTGATTTCATCGATGCCATCCGGTTGTTCCACGAGGATCCGGGAACAGAAGCGATCGTGATGATCGGCGAGATCGGGGGGACAGCCGAAGAGGAAGCCGCCGAATACGTAAAAGAAAACGTCGAGAAGCCCATCGTCGGATTCATTTGTGGCCAGACGGCCCCTCCCGGTCGACGGATGGGACATGCCGGCGCAATCATCGCCGGTGGCAAGGGTACGGCGGATGAAAAGATGAAAGCGATGGAAGCGGCAGGAATACACGTGGTTCGAAGCCCCGCGGACATGGGAGAGGCGATCGAATCCGTCATTGGATAGTCACAGGGATAGTCACTGGCTTTGTAAAGGATTAATACGAAATGGAAAGAACCCTGACGATATTAAAACCCGACTCCGTCAAGGACGGAAAGGCCGGTGGCATCATCGGCATGTTGGAAGATGAAGGTTTTCGGATTTGCGCATCCAAGATGGTCCATTTGAGCCGGGACCAGGCCGAGGGATTTTACGAGGTACACCGGGAACGTCCGTTTTTTCAGAGTCTCGTTTCTTTCATGACCGAAGGCCCCGTGATCGCCATGGTTCTCGAGGCTGAGAACGCAATCGAAAGGCTCCGAAGGGTAATGGGCGCGACGGATCCGGGAAAGGCCGATGAAGGAACCGTCCGGAAAAGGTTTGCGACCAACATCGAGCGGAACGCGATCCACGGATCCGATGCTCCCGAAACCGCAGCGTTCGAGATCTCTTATTTCTTCAGTCGCCTCGAAATTGTCTGAGAATAAAGCTATTAGCCAACAGCGGGACATCTACATACACATCTATTACGCCAAGAGGACGCCATGATTGGAAAGATTCAGGAAATACTTGCCGGCGATGGTCCGGGCCTTCTGGAGCACCAATGTCAGACCATTTCGAAAGAATCTCTGCACCTGCCAGGTCCCGATTTCGTGGATCGCGTGCACGGGCTGTCGGACCGACCGACCCGGGTTCTGAGGAGTCTGACGGCCTTGACAAATTCGGGCCGGCTTTCGGGCACCGGATACGTGTCGATCCTTCCGGTCGACCAGGGGATCGAACATTCCGCGGGTGCCTCGTTTGCGCCGAACCCAATTTATTTTGATCCGGGTAACATCGTCGAACTGGCGATCGAAGGAGGCTGTAACGCCGTCGCCTCAACCCTCGGAGTGCTTGGTGCCGTGGCGCGAAAGTACGCTCACAAGATTCCGTTCATCCTGAAGTTCAACCACAACGAACTGTTGACTTACCCGAGTACCTTCGATCAGGTTGTGTTTGCCGACATCGATCAGGCCTTCGACATGGGTGCCGTTGGAGTCGGGGCAACGATCTACTTCGGGTCCGATGAGTCCAGCCGACAGCTGCAGGAAGTCACGGAGATGTTTCAGCACGCCCACGAGCTGGGGATGTTTACTGTGCTCTGGTGTTACCTGAGAAACCCGGATTTCAAAACCAGTGATGGCGACTTCCATGCGTCAGCAGACTTGACCGGTCAGGCAAACCATCTCGGCGTGACGATTGAGGCGGACATCATCAAGCAGAAGCTTCCCGAAAGCAACGGCGGATACACGGCAATCAACTTCGGCAAGACGCACAAGAAGGTCTACTCGGAGCTGACTTCGGACCACCCCATCGACCTGACCCGATATCAGGTTGCCAACTGTTACATGGGGCGGGCAGGCCTGATCAATTCCGGTGGCGCCTCGGCCGGCGAAAGTGATCTGAAAGAGGCTGTAAAGACCGCCGTCATCAACAAGCGTGCGGGTGGTACAGGTCTCATTTCCGGCCGCAAGGCCTTCCAGCGACCGATGACCGAAGGTATCGGGCTGCTCAATGCGATCCAGGACGTTTATCTGACCGAGGAAATCACGATCGCCTGACCTGGCAGCCTTTACAGGCTGATAACTGATGGCATCTTTCGGATCACAGCGTACGATCTACACCGTCTCCGACCTCAGCCGGCGCATCAAAGAGCTCGTCGAACGCCAGTTCACCGACATCTGGGTTGAGGGTGAAGTCTCAAATTTCCGGAGTTCGGCTGCCGACCACCTCTACTTCACGCTAAAAGATTCCAGATCACAGCTTCCCGCCGTTTGCTTTCGCAATGCGGCTATGTATTTGCGTTTCAAGCCTGAGAACGGGAAGTCCTTTCGAGCCCGGGGTCGGTTGACCACCTACGAGGTTCGCGGAGAATACCAGATCATCGTTGAAGTGCTGGAACCGGTAGGACTGGGCGCGCTCCAGCAGGCTTTCGACCGGCTCAAGGAAAAATTGGACCGGGAAGGGCTTTTCGATGCCGAACGGAAGCGGCCCCTGCCACCGTTTCCCTCTCGAGTTGGCGTGGTGACGTCACCGAAGAGTGCGGCTCTGCGCGACGTCTTATCGGTGCTCGGCCGCCGCCACAATGCCATCGACGTCCTTGTTTACCCGACCGACGTACAGGGTGACAAGGCATCATCGGAGATTGCCGAGGGTATCGATTGCCTGAGCGGCCGGACAGATGTCGATGTGATCGTCGTGACCCGGGGGGGAGGGTCTCTCGAAGACTTGTGGCCCTTCAACGAAGAACGTGTCGCGCGTGCCATTTTCCGGTCTGCCAAACCGGTCATCTCCGCTGTCGGTCATGAGGTCGATTTCACCATCAGTGACCTTGTTGCGGACCTGCGCGCACCGACTCCGAGCGCGGCCGCGGAAATCGTGGCCAGTTCCAAAGAGGAAATGTTCGAAAGGCTGAACGGCGCCGAGAAACGGATTGCCAGCGCCGTCCGATACCGTCTGTCCGAACTGAATCGTTTCCTGGCAACCAAGGTTGGAAGCCGCGGCTTCGTGGTTGCGGAGAATCGTATCCGGCAGATGTCTCAGCAGGTCGACGATTGGGACTTCAGGTTGCAGCAGTTTGCCAGGTCGGGCCGCTTCTTTTCCTCCCGGTCCCATGAGCTTGAAACCGCGGATCGTGCACTGTCAGGCAATGTAGCGCGGATGATGACGACTTCGCGGCAACGATTGACGGGTCTCACCCAGACGATGGACGCCCTCGGCCCGCTCGCCGTGCTGAGCCGGGGTTATTCGATCTGTCGCACACCGGATGGCAAGGTTGTCCGGTCTCTATCCCAGGTCCGGGTCGATTCGTCAGTGGGAATCAGGCTGGACGACGGCGAGTTCGACGCAAAGGTAACAGGGGTGAAACCGAAAGAGAGGGCCTAGCTGTTAGGTTGGCGGCAGAGGGCGGACTTCAGGGCGGGAATTTCGTGCCCCTTTTTTGACGCAAAAACGCAAAGACACGAAGTTCGCAAAGGGCCCTTGTCTTCGGTGCTTTTCGCAAACACTGTGGGTCCAGGGCGTGTGTAGGGTTGGTCCCCGGCTTCGGTGGAATCGTCAGGACAATCTTGGTTGTTCCGCCAGTGAGGTACCTGTTAGGGTAGTTTTGAGCCGGCTCGAAACGCTTCATCGAGTTCGAGGCGACCCAATTGAAAGAGGGAGTAATCATGGGAAAAGCGCTGGACGGTGTTCGTGTTCTTGATGTGACCCATGTACAGGCGGGACCGACCTGCACGCAGATCCTGGCGTGGTTCGGCGCCGATGTCATCAAGATCGAACGGCCCGGTTCCGGAGATCCGACGCGCAGCCAATTGCGCGACATCCCCGATGTGGACAGCCTCTACTTCACCATGCTGAACGCCAACAAGCGGAGCGTCACATTGAATCCCAAAACTGAGGCGGGCAACAAGATTTTTGCCAGGCTGATCGAGGAATGTGACGTGTTGGTGGAGAACTTCGCACCTGGTGCAATCGATCGCATGGGCTTCCCCTGGGAGAAGATCCAGCAGATAAATCCGCGCATGATCTACGCCTCGATCAAGGGATTCGGCCCCGGTCCATACGCAGACTGCAAGGTGTATGAAAATATCGCCCAGTGCACCGGCGGAGCAGCTTCGACGACCGGGGAACTCGACGGTTTTCCGACGGTTACCGGCGCACAGATAGGCGATTCCGGCTCCGGCATTCATCTTGTGGCCGGCATCCTGGCCGCTCTATTCCACCGTGAGAAGAGTGGCAGGGGCCAGAGGGTGGAGTGTGCCATGCAAGATGCCGTTCTGAACCTCTGTCGCGTGAAGCTCCGCGACCAGCAGCGGATCGCCCACGGCCCGCTCAAGGAATATCCGCAATATCCCAACGGTGAATTCGGCGATGCTGTGCCGCGTTCCGGAAATGCCTCCGGTGGCGGCCAGCCGGGTTGGATCGTCAAGTGCAAGGGGTGGGAGACCGATCCGGATTGCTACATCTACATCATCACCCAGGCGGCGGCGTTCCCGGCGCTGGCCAGGGCCATCGGCCACGAAGATTGGCTTGAGGATCCGGAATGGAACACACCCGAGGCGCGTATCTCAAAGTTAGACCATATGTTTTCGGAAATCGAGAAGTGGACCATGACCATGGGAAAGATGGAAGTCATGGAAATCCTCAATCCGTTGAATGTGCCATGCGGTCCGATCCTGTCCATGAAAGAGCTGGCCAGTGAGGAATCACTGCGCCAGGCCAGGACCGTTGTGGAGGTCGACCATCCGGAACGCGGCAAGTACTTGACGGTGGGCAACCCAATCAAGCTGTCGGATTCGGCTGCTGATGTTGCACGGTCGCCGCTCCTGGGCGAACACACCGAAGAAGTCCTCAAGACCGTGATTGGGCTTGATGACAATGAGATCGAGATTGCGCGCCGCCAGGGTGCGATCTAGCAGGCTGCTAGCCTGGCACGATAAGACAATGAAATACAACGTACTGATTCTCGGGGCCTCATACGGCTCTTTGTTCGGCACCAAATTGTTGCTGGCAGGCCAGCCGGTGACTTTGGTTTGCACCAGGCCCACCGCCGAACTGATAAACCGTGACGGGACCGTCGTGCGCTTCCCCATTCGCGGACGGGAAACGCCGGTCGAGATTTCCTCGAGGGGGCTGGAAGGCGAGCTTTCCGCCGCCACGCCTGACGCCGTTGACCCGGGCGACTTTGACCTGGTCGTGCTTGGTATGCAGGAAGCCCAGTACGGCTCGGAAGGTGTTCGCGATCTGATGGGGCGTGTCGCCGCCTCGCGCGTGCCGTGCCTGGCGATAATGAACATGCCTCCCTTGCCATACCTCAAGCGTATTCCGGGGCTTTCGACTGGACCCCTTCTTCGATGCTACACGGATCCCGGAGTTTGGGAAGGCTTCGAACCCGGACTGGTCACGCTGGCGAGTCCCGATCCCCAGGCGTATCGCCCGCCCGACGAGCCGAAGAACATCCTCCATGTCGGGTTGCCGACAAACTTCAAGGCGGCGCGGTTCGAATCCGAAAGCCATACGACGATGCTCAAGAACCTCGAGGCTGGCATCGAGGCCATCCGATTCGATCCCGGCGATGAAGCCGGTGGAGCCATTGAGCTTCCGGTAAAACTCAAGGTGCACGATTCCATCTTTGTGCCGCTGGCCAAGTGGCCAATGTTGCTCGCCGGAAACTACCGCTGTGTCGGGCCGGACAGAATGATCTCTATCAAAGAGGCGGTTCATGGGAATGCCGAGACGTCACGAGGGGTCTACGATTGGGCTCGGGCCCTGTGTTCGCGGCTGGGGGCTACCGATGCCGACATGGTGCCCTTCGAAAAGTATGCAAGGGCCGCTGAGGGGCTGGCCAAGCCTTCTTCGGCAGCCCGGGCGCTCTTCGGTGGTGCAAGTCACATCGAGCGGGTCGATTGTCTGATTCGGCAAATCGCTCAGCAACTGGGACTCCAGTCCGACGCGGTAGATGAGATCGTCGACCTGGTGGATCAGCGTCTGGGGAACAACCGAGCGGCAAACTGAATGGCGAGACCCGTTGTCGCTGCCAGCTATGTTGCTGATCCCCGAGGCTCCTACGTCTTGTCTGGAGCCGATTTCGCGTCGAAAATGAACGAATTCTTGTTGACTTGAAAGTCGGACCCTTGTGGTCCCTCGGTCAACCATCCTGCGGGCGGCAGCTCATGAATCCGATGAAGCAGAGAGACGTCGAAGAGAAAGTTCTTCGTGAGCTCGGCCGGGCGATGGGCGTGTTCTCGATGCTCGAACCTGGTGATCGAGTCGCGGTCGGTGTGTCGGGAGGCAAGGACAGCCTCTGCCTGTTGGATGCCCTCGTGAGATACCGCCGGCGGGCTCCATTTTCGTATGAACTCGTTGCAATCACGATCGAACAGGGCAAGTTCAAGGCTCCGATCGGTCGGTTGGAAGAGCAGATTCGCCGGACTGGTGTGGACTGGGTTCTCTGTCGGGAACCGACAACGCTCAGGCTTGTCCGGGAGAGGGTTACCCATGGTTGCGACGTGTGCAGCCGGCATCGCCGCCGAGCCCTGTACAAGGTTGCCGAAGAGCAGGGATGTACCGTTCTGGCCCTGGGCCATACGGCCGACGATTGTGCGGAATCACTCCTGCGGAACATTCTCTTCAACGGCCGTGTCGCATCGTTGCCGCCCGTGGCGGCCTCCGACAAGGGCTCGATGCGCCTGATACGTCCCCTGGTTTTTGTCAGCGAAGAGCTTACCGCGGAATACGCCCTCGGAAAAGGCCTCGTGACGGTGGACTGTGTGTGTGCGGAGAAGGAAGGGCCGCGAAGTGAGATCCGGGAATTCCTGGAGTCAATGAAGTCCAGGCATGTCGACGTGGCAGAATCCGTCCGAGCTTCCCTGGCGAACGTGAATCCGTATTCGTTGTTCGACCCGAAACTGCACAAGGATGGTGCGGACAGATCCTTGATTTTTCAAGGGAACTCCGAGTCCATGGTCCAAAGTCCAAAGTCCAAAGTCGAGAACGTTAGCTCAAGGTGTGCCGACACAGTTTGAAAGACATCAAACGGGTGTCCGATTGTTTCGGCAAGAGTGTCCCGACCCTGGACTTTGGACCTTGGACTCCCCTTCCCCTATCCCGCCGCCTTCTCAATCTCGTAGCCGCTCCCGATCCAGGCTTCGGTTCCACCGACCACGTTCGTTACTTGAGTGAACCCCAGGCCGGCGACGATGCTCGTGGCGGCGCTCGAGCGGTAACCACCGCGGCAGATGAAGGCAAGGGGGCTGTCCTTTTCAAACTCCCTTGCCCAGTCCCTGACCTCCGACAACGGCACGTTTACGGCGCCCTTGACGTGTCCGTCTCTGAATTCCGCGGGCCTGCGTACGTCGATGATTTCGAGGTCGTCGCTCTCTTCGGTTCGGCTCGCCAGCTCGTCCACCGGGATCTGCGCTATGGTCGCGATCGGCTTGCCGGCTTCATTCCAGGAATACATTCCGCCTTCGAGAAAGCCCTTGACGTTCTCAATACCCACTCGAGCCAGCCTGGTGACCGCCCCATCTATTTCGCTCTCTGTTTCCGCCACAATTACGATCTGGCCGTCGGTGGCCAACAGGCTGCCGGCCCAGGAAGCGAACTGGCCTCCCAGACTCACATTCAAGGCGCCGGAGATGTGTCCCGCACCAAAGGCCGAGGCGTCTCGAATGTCGAGAATCAGGTCTCTTTCGACTTGGATCTGGTCCGGAGCCAACGCGACCGGCTTTGACAATTCAGCCAGGGCTGTTGCACCCTGCCGATTCATTTCCGCATCTCGCGGAAAGTACTCCGGTACCTCGGGGAGCTCGGATGTCATCATCCTGACGAAGTCTTCCTTCGGCATCGGTTTCAATGCGTAATTGAACTGGCGTTGTTCGCCGATCGTAGAAGATGTCTCCTTTGACATGTTCCGACCGCACAGTGAACCGGCGCCATGGGCAGGAAAAACTTCGACGTCATCGTCGAGCCTGAGAAGCTTGTTGTGAAGGCTTTCGTAGAGCATGCCCGCCATTTGTTCCGGCGTATGTCCCTTGGACCCGACAAGGTCGGGCCGGCCGACATCCCCGATAAACAACGTGTCACCCGTCATCACCTTCGGTGGCAGGTCCGGCGCTTCGGAGTCGATGACGACTATCGATATGCCTTCGGGCGTGTGCCCGGGAGTCTCCAGAAAACTCAGTCTTACCTTTCCGAGTACAATTTCGTCACCATCCCAAACGGCGCGATACGGAAAAGTGGCATCAGATCGATTGCCGAAGACGATCTCGGCGCCGGTCCTTTCCGCGAGCTCGAGATGTCCGCTGACGAAATCGGCATGCAGATGGGTTTCGATCACGTACTTGATTTCGAGGTCCTGTCCCCTCGCTTCATCAATGTACTGGTCGACGTCCCGCTGAGGGTCCACGACCGCCGCTTGTCCTTCCGATCCAATCAAATACGACGCGTGTGCAAGGCAACCCAGATAAAACTGCTTGAAGTACATGCGAAACTCCAGAGAGCGGGCCGTCATCGACTTCAGAGGTCGAACCGGTAATCTCAGTGGGTCATTGAATAGATCAGAAAATTGATGCCCAGGCGGACTCCCTCGGCTGAGGGCTTGAGCGGATAACGTGGTTGGTCCAGCCACTCCCAGTAATCACCGATGTCGTTGTTGTAGCACATGATCATGGAGATATCTTCGCCGTTCTCGGAAGGGTATCCATAGAAGACCGGCCACCCGGGAGAGGCGTAATAGGCGGTCAGGTCGAGATCGGTAATGTCGTAGAAGGTATGGAAAATCGGATGGTCGACGGTGAGAGGGATCATCTCTCGGCCGGGATACATCCGTTTGAGGTTGTAGTCCCAGTTTGACAGATCGTTGTAGCCGTCGAAGTCGTCGACCATGACGAACCCTCCACGGTCGAGATACTCCTTGAAATTCTTCACCTCGGCGTCGGTCAGGTTCATCGTCCCCGGCTCGGAAATATAGGCGAACGGGTAATTGAACAGTTCCGGGTCGTCCATGTCGATCACCTGGTAAGACATCCGTTCGACATCGAGAGCCGTAGCTTCTCCTGCGAGCGTGTTGATGTGCCACTCGGCCTGGGGATAGTCATGCTCCCAGCCGCTCATGCCCCACGAGCCTCCGTGCGTGTTGTACCGGAGTCGGATGAAGACGAATTCGGTTTTGGGCGGCTCATTGGGTTCGTAGATAAACGGGTTTCGGTTGCGGAAGAACCGCTGCGCCTCGAGCAGGGTCGCACCCCCTAGGGAGGCCACGACGAAGAGGACGATTAGGGCTACGAACTGGGGGCGCTTCATACCGCCAATATTGTACAGTGCGTCGGCCGGAATCTTAAACGGTTCCACACAAACAACAAATGTATTGAGAAGGGCCGGTGCGGTATCATACGATTGTTTTTTGTGAATTAGACCGTTTGGTCAAAAATTGACTGAGTGGTCAAGAACATATCCAATGAGCTGGTTGAGGCGAGGAGGGCTCCGAGGTCAAATGAGAAGACGACAACTGATTCGCCTTTTAGTCAATGGTGAGCAGAGGGAAGTTGCGGCGGCACCGAGTAAGACGTTGTTGGAGGTTCTGAGGGAGGATCTCGGTCTGATCGGAACCAAGCACGGCTGCGAACTCGGGGAGTGTGGCGCCTGCGTCGTTCTGATCGACGGGGAGCCTGCACTGTCCTGCCTGTTGCTTCCCTGCGAGCTCGAGGGGCAGGAGATTGCGACAATTGAAGGCCTGGCCCATGAGGGTCGGCTCGATCCGCTTCAGGAAACGTTCGCCGACCTGGGCGCCGCGCAGTGTGGATACTGCACACCGGGCATCCTGCTGGTGGCCAAGGCACTGTTTGCCGAGCAACCCCATCCGAGCCGGGAGCAGATCGAAGAAGCCCTGGGCGGGAATCTCTGTCGCTGTACCGGGTACATGAAGATTTTTGAGGCGATCGAACTGGCAGCGGGCGAGCGGGAGGTGGATCATGTCACCGAATGAATTCAGCGTTATCGGAAAGCCACTGCGCAAAGTGGATGCACTGCCAAAGTGTACGGGACAGACCATATTCGCCGACGATATCTTCCTTCCGAACATGCTCTACGCGAAACTGCTCCGAAGCACGCGTCCATATGCCCGCATACGCAACATAGACACGTCGGGGGCCGAAGCGATGGACGGCGTCCGGGCGATCCTGCTGGGACACGAATTGCCGATCACTTTCGGAATACTGCCGGTGTCGCAGGACGAGCACACCCTGGCGATCGATACCGTTCGGTACGTCGGCGATCCGATCGTCGCCCTCGCAGCTGTGGACGAGGAAACTGCCGAGGAAGCCGTCCGCGCCATCGAGGTGGAATACGAGGATCTGGCGCCCGTCATGTCGATCCCGGATGCGATTTGCCCTACCGGCGATCCAATCCATGAGTATGCGGAGCAGGGAAACATCCACAAATCGGTGTCGTTCGACTTCGGAAACGTTGATGAGGCCTTGGACGGGGCGGACGTCAGGCTGGAAGATGTCTTCTTCTACCAGGGAAACACTCACCTTGCCATCGAGCAGCATGCCGCGGTGGCAAGTGCTCATCCGGATGGAAAACTGACGTTGTGGTCGTCGACCCAGACGCCGCACTACGTTCATCGAGCCCTTGAGCGGGTCCTGGAGATGCCGGCGCACCGGATCCAGGTGATCGCGAGCCCCAACGGTGGTGGCTTCGGGGGAAAGAGCGACCCGTTCAATCACGAAATCGCTGTTGCGAAGCTGTCCCAGATGACGGGCCGGCCTGTCAAGATTGCACTGACGCGTGAGGAAGTGTTCTATTGCCACCGGGGGCGTCACCCTGTCTTGATGCGCTCGAGGCTCGGGCTTACAAAAGACGGCGAGATTACGGGTATGCACTTCGAGTCTCTTCTGGACGGTGGAGCCTACGGCAGCTACGGCGTTGCCAGTACCTACTACTCAGGGGCGCTTCAAACGACCACCTACCACATTCCCGCATACCGGTTCCAGGGCGCCCGGATGTTTACCAACAAGCCGCCTTGTGGTCCCAAGCGGGGTCACGGGACACCCCAGCCGCGGTTTGGAATGGAGATACAGCTCGACAAGGCTGCCGAAAGGTTGGGCATCGATCCGGCGGAACTCCGGATGCGGAACCTGGTCCACCCCGACTCGCTGACAGCGAACTGGCTCGAGATTCGAACGATAGGTCTGGCCCAGTGCATCGAGAAGGTCGTAGAGGCGTCGGGCTGGAAACAGAAGTACGGGAAACTGCCCACCGGTCGCGGGTTGGGGCTGGCCTGTGGTTGCTATCTGACCGGAGCCGGGCTTCCGATTTACTGGAACAACATGCCCCAGTCCGGAGTGCAACTCAAGCTGGACCGCTCGGGTCTCGTCACGATTTTCTGCGGCAGCACCGACATCGGCCAGGGCTCGGATTCCATACTTGCCTACATCGTCGCCGAAGTCCTGGGGATCGAACCGGAGAGCACTCGGGTTGTGACTGCAGACACGGACTTGACTCCGGTTGATCTTGGCAGTTATTCCAGCCGGGTGACCCTGATGACCGGCAATGCCGCCATCGAGGCCGCGGAGAGGGCCAGAGACATCCTCCTCCGCGCTGTTTCCGAGAAGCTCGATGTTCCCATCGAGAACCTTGTCATGGCGGGTGGTCGGGTGTTCGATTCAACCGATCCCGAAAAAGACGTTACGTTCCCGCGTGCCGTTCAGATTGCGGAAGCTCGCTTCGGCTCTGTCGGAACCGTTGGCAGTTACAAGCCTCCGAAGTCGGCAGCTCGATTCAAAGGGGGCGGCGTCGGGCCGAGTCCCACCTACAGCTATTCCGCCGCGGTCATCGAATTGGAGGTGGATCCTGAAACCGGGATCATCACTCTCGACCGAGTGTGGGTCGCGCACGACATCGGGCGGTCGATCAACCCGATGCTCGTTCTGGGTCAGGTCGAAGGCAGCATTTACATGGGCCTGGGTGAAGCCTTGATGGAGGAACAGGCGTTTCGACTGGGTGTTCACAAGACACCGAGCATGCTCGACTACAAGAGCCCGACTTCGATGGACATGTGCCCGATAGAAACCCTGCTGGTCGAAAATCCCGACCCCGTGGGACCGTTCGGCGCAAAAGAAGTCGGCCAGGGACCTTTGCTGCCGGTGCCGCCGGCAATCGCGAATGCCGTCTATGATGCCGTTGGCGTTCGCGTGGACGAAATCCCGGTCACGCCGGAGAAGATCCTCAAAGGTATTCGTGCCAAAGAGCAGGGAAGGGACCCGCGCGTCGGACCGAAAGAGTTTCCGGAGATGGACTACCGCGATCCGATGTTCATCCTGCCACCGTGGGAGGGTGGTGATGGATCCTCCAGGGACAAACCCGAATACACCCGTAAAGGAGCTGGTTAGATGTTGAGACTCCCTGCATTTGAGTTTCGCCGACCCCGGGATGTTCGTGAGGCTGCCGACATCCTGGCCTCGGAAGGTTCGCGGGCGATGCTGGTTGCCGGAGGAACAGACCTGTGGCCGAAGATGAAACGGCGGCAGTTCGAGCCCAGGGTTGTGGTCGGTCTGCGGCAACTGTCGACACTTCGTCAGATCGACGGGGACGCTTCGAGCGGTGTTCGAATAGGCGCCAACACGACTCTAAGAGACTTGGAGCGGCACCCGATGTTGCTGTCGGCTTACCCGGCCGTAGCCGCGGCTGCACGTTCGATTTCCAGTCCGCCCCTCAAGACCATGGCCACGATTGGCGGAAACCTGTCGGTGGATACGCGGTGCTTCTACTACGACCAGACATTCGAGTGGAGAAAGTCCATCGATTTTTGCCTCAGGAAGGACGGGGACACGTGTTGGGTCGCGCCGGGAAGCCCACGCTGCTGGGCTGTTTCATCCACAGATCTTGCACCGGTCATGCTGGCCGTCGGAGCACGCCTGCACCTGGTCTCCACAGAAGGTGAACGTGTTTTGAGTGCTGAGGAGATGTATAACGCCGACGGCATCGCGTATCTGAACAAACGTCCCGACGAGATAATGACCGCAATCGATCTGCCTCGGGCCCTCGGAGACATAACGGTTTTCCAGAAGCTGCGACGTCGAGGTTCGATCGATTTCCCGCTCTTGAACGTGGCGGTCTGGCTGAGAACCGCAAGTGATGCCAGAACGGTCGAAGACGCCCGCATAGCGATCGGAGGCATCACATCCGCGCCCTTCCTTGCGACCGAGGCCGCCTCGCTGCTCCACGGCCGCGAGCTTTCGGACGACCTCATACGAGCTGCCTCCGAAGCCGCCCGCACCAAGGCAAAACCGCTCGACAACACTGACCTGGACTTTTCCTGGCGGAGGCAGATGGTCAGCGTGTGGGTGAGACGGGCGTTGGAAGAGGCACGGCTTCAGATGTAGGTGCGTTCTATGACCGCGAAATGTAGGTGCGCTCTATGAGCGCATATGTGCGGTCACAGACCGCACATACAGTCTATCTTCTCTGTCGCAACACGATCTCGACTCGCCGGTTCATGGCCCGGGATTCGTCGTCTTCGTTCGGTACGATAGGTCGGGATGAGCCGAAGCCCTCGGCGTGGATGATGTCGTCAGAAAGGCCGGCCGACACCAGAAAATCCCGGACCGCGTTGGCACGATCCTGGGAAAGCGTCAGGTTGCTGTCTTCGCGTCCGGAATTGTCGGTGTGTCCGTCGATCCGGATCGTGACCAGGTCGGTCGATCCCAGGACGCCCACCAACCGCGCCAGAAGCTCGCGGGGGCCCGGTTTGAGCTCAGACTTTCTACTGTCGAATGCTTCGGTCAGCGTGAGCAGAAGGCCGCGCGCGCTTTCCCTGGTCCCATTCTCCAACAAGGCCCGTCTCAACGGAGGCCACGGATCGCTGAGGCGCACGATCTCCGCTTCTGAGGTCCGAGCGCGTCTCAATGCATCTTCCTTCTCCAGGCCCAATTCCCGGCTTTCCCGCCGGGCATCCTGAAGGTCGGACTGCGAATCATCAAATCGGCTCTCCACATCCCGTCGTTGGCGGGTGAGGCGCTGGACTTGACTCTCGAGCTGTTCCTTGTCACGTTCCAATGTTTCGGCTCGATCGGTCACCTCTCTCAACTCAATCTGGATCGGCTGCGCTCGAGCCGTCGAAACCGCGATGTGGGATAAACGAATCGAATCGTTGGCATAGGGGAGCAGGACGTCCATCGGCATACTTCGCCTGAGAAGTTGTTCCATGGAATCGGACGCGATGCGTGCCTGACGGAACTGGGAATCTGCGAGCTTGTCGGCCTGTTCAGCTTCGGCGATCTTGAAAGCCATTCGAGCCTGGACGATCCGGGGAGGCAGCGCTCCCTGCGGTGGCAGGGAGATGCCGGCGTAATCGTGGGTGCCGACCTCGACAGTCATCTCTTCCTCGCGTACATCGTCTTTGAGTATTGGCCTGCTGCGGAACGCCACCGACGTATAAGGCGTGTCGACCATGAAGTGCGGTTCGGCAGTGATAATGATGCCGAACCGCTGCAAGCGGGTCGTTGTTTCCAGTTCGGCCTTCTGGCCGTCGATTATCAATTCGCCGAGATTCTCAAATGTACCCTCGGGAGACACCGCCCATACGACGTAGGCGCGCAGAACTTCTCCAAAAACCGACAGTGGTGCGATCCGGTCCACTTTCACCTTCAGACGCGTGACGGTCTCCTCGCGCCGAACCTCGATCGCCCCAGAAGGTGAGAGCGGTAAGTCAACCCGGGAATCGACCGGTGCCGTGAGTGACGTCAGTTCGACAGGCATCGACTGCAGCGCGAACAGGAGAAAAGTCATACAGACATTTGAGAGCATGAGCCTAATTGAACAATCTTGCGTACCGAGATTTCAACTAGATTCGGGTAGGGTAGGAGTCAGAGCTGCTACTTTGTGGTATCGTCCCGTTCTTCGAACAGCCGTTGGTGATCTATGACTGGAAGCAAATACATCGTCCTGTCCGTCGGCGTTGTACTGGTCCTGGTCGCGTTGTTGACGTACTCGACCAGGGACATCGCACCGGATCTGGCGCCCTTCTATCCGACGCCGATGAACGTCGTCGACAAGATGCTGGAGATGGCAGAGCTCGATTCCGACGACGTGGTCTATGACCTCGGTTGTGGAGACGGTCGCATCGTCATCGCCGCGGCCGACCGGTTCGGCGCCCGGGGCGTGGGAGTCGAGTACGACCCCGAAGTCGCACAGCGGGCGATCGACAACGTTCGAAACGCCGGGTTCGAGGATCAGGTCGAGATCATCGTCGGTGACGCGATGAAGGTGGACGTGACGGCGGCCACCGTGGTGACCCTCTATCTGCTTCCGGAATCGAACCTGAAGCTGAAGCCCATTCTTGAAGCTTCGCTCGCCCCCGGGTCACGGGTCATCTCTCATGACTGGGACATGGAAGGATGGACCGCAACAAGGGTGGAGCGGATGACCGATGGGACGGGGAGGGTGCATACACTCTACCTCTGGATCATCGGTGACCAATACCCATCGAGCGGGTGATCCAGTCGCTGAACCTTCGTTTCTCTATTCCACTCGAACGAACGGTCCTTCTGTTCTCCAGCCGGTATCTTGCCGGGATCATGGCGAATGTTCTCAGGAACTTAGCAGAATCCAAGCCTCTCCGAACGGTGTTAAGCTATAGATATCAAGTCGATTACCGTACACGGAGTGCTTCGAGGGGAGCATTCTGGTGGTGAACACCGGATCTAAGGCGTTGATGGAAAATGGGTTGGCGTAGGCGGTCATTTGGTTGCTGGACTAGGTGGGGTTGAATATGTATCCTTGTACCCCAATCCGACCCGCACGCATCGCCGCTCTGACGTGGCAGTTCATTTTCTCCTCCGTTTCGACGGGAGGGTTGCACCGGGTTTGAGGTTCCCCCTTGGCCTCTGAGGTTGTATGAAAGGGATTCGAGATAAGTGTTACGGATGTCTTCGGATTCCGGAAGGGAGTAAGAGCAATGAACATGATGAAGATAGCCAAAGTTCCAGCGACGACAGTGGGGCCTGATACGACGGTGATGGAAGGGATTCGTGTTATGGAAGAGGCGACCGTCGGGGCGATTCTGATCGTCGACGGAGGCGAGCCCCTGGGTATATTCAGCGAGCGGGACGTGATGCTCCGTGTCGTATCGGCGAACAAAGATCCGCGCACAACGAAAATGAGCGACGTGATGACCGGGCCCGTCCTGACGATAGACAGAGACACTTCGGCGGACGACGCTTTGAAGATTATGGCGGAACAACACATCCGTCATCTGCCCGTAGTCGACGGCTCGGGCCAGGTGGAAGGCATGTTGTCGATCCGGCATCTTCTGCGGGACAAGGTGGAACACTTGACGCAGGAACTCGACTCACTCGAAGCCTACTTGACGGCAGACGGCATTGGTGGCTGAGGTGTCTGACGAAATCTCGGAGCCGTTATTACAACTCCTCTCCTGGCGGATGCGTTAGGCGCCGCCCCACCCCACGTGCGCCTGCTTTCTGGCGGGTTCCAGCGGAATAAGATAAGTTATCGCCATGGCTCGAGTCGCAGGCTACATCGCCGGCGTCTTCGTGACGCTGCTTCCCATGCCGTATCGCCGCTGGTGGCCCCACCACAGGCTGCTAGCCCGCATTTCTCAAGAGATCTGAGATAAGACGAAAGAG
>CAZOZZ010000042.1:0-21016 GCA_964584435.1 uncultured Solibacteraceae bacterium
TGTGTCTGGCAACATCCATCGGAGATAGTGACCGTATTTCGGACTCAGGACACTAACTCTTGAGAAGATCGTTTTTGTCAGCTTTCCTGACCTTGGACTTCGGACCTCGGACTCCCCCGTTTCCCCCAGCCCCTTCTTCCACCCCGTAATACTACCTGAAGCTCTTTCGGAAAGTCGGGACGAACCGGCTCAGCGTCGCTACGGTCTGCCACTTTCCCGATATCGGTTCGAAGTCATTCTGCTTGCTATACCTACGCTGAAATGATACAAGTTCAAAAAAATCCCAACTAGTGCGTTTGAGCTAGCAGGAATAGTTTGTTTGAACTACTAAACGACGCACCGTCGACAGACCTGAGGTGATCGGTGCGGAAGAAGAGCCATATTATGACAAGACAGACCTTCGTTTTTCTGGGTGTCGCGATTCTGGCAGTTGTCCTTCTGTCTCAAACGAACCTCGCACAGCCGGAGCAGACCGGTAGTGCGCCCGCCATGATCGGCGGGCAGTCCGCCGGCCTGTTATCTCCCGACGCGCAACAGGCCTTGACCGATCAATACTGCGTGTTCTGCCACGATGATGTTGAACGAGCCGGGGACATGAGCATGTCCGGATTGGATCTCGCTCATCCGGAAGAAAGCGCCGATCTGGCCGAAGCGATGATCCGCAAGCTGCGAGCCGGCATGATGCCCCCATACGGTCAGGCGCGGCCCGATGAGGCGACAATCCAGAGCTTTGCCGCATCGCTGGAGGCGGGAATCGACCGGGTTGCCGCTCTGAACCCGAATCCTGGTGGTCGTGCTTTCCAACGGCTCAACCGTCCCGAGTATGAGCGTGCGATTCGGGACCTCCTGACGCTGGAGGTGGACGCGGGCAATTGGTTGCCGCTCGACCAGATGCTGGCCAATTTCGACAACATGGCAGATGCGCAGTTGCTATCTCCCACGCTGCTGGAGTCTTATCTCAACGCCGCGGCCGCGATCAGCCGGATCGCAATTGGAGATCGCAACGCACCCGAGATCGACGAGACGTACACCAACTCGCAATACATTTCTCAGCATCCCTGGGACCATGTCGAGGGTGCCCCGTATGGGACGCGTGGCGGAATGGTTGTCGATCATGTGTTTCCGGCCGACGGCGAGTACATGTTCGAGCTGACTTTCACCTCTGGGAACAACACGCGGGTCGCTGATGTAGACGTCTCGATCGATGGCGAGCGAGTGGCCCTGCTGCTCTACGACACAAACGGTGGCGGTGGTGGCGCAGATGGTCGGGGTGGCGTTCCCGTGCAGACACTGCCTGTCACGGTTCGGGCGGGGCAACACCGGGTGTCTGCTGCGTTTATCCGGCGGTCTGAGGGACCGTACGAAGACATCATCCGTCCCCACGACTGGTCGTTTGCGGGCGGAGGGTCCGGCGGTGCCGGGATCACGACGGTGCCACATCTGAGAGATCTTATCGTCAACGGGCCTTACAATATCACCGGATTGTCGGACACATCGAGTCGTCAAAAGATCTTCACTTGCCGCCCGACGACGCCTGCAGAAGAACGGCCGTGCGCGCGTGACATCGTCCGGCGCATGGCGAGCGAAGCATATCGGCGGTCCCTGACACCTGGCGACCTGGATGGCCTGATGCAGTTCTATGACGCTGGCGCCGAAAAGGGCGGCTTCGAGCTCGGAGTGCGAAGCGCTCTGGAAGCGACCCTGGCCAGCCCGCACTTCGTGTTGCGACTGGAGCGGGAGCCTGCCGACGTCCAACCGGGTCAGGTGTACCGCGTCAGCGACCTGGACCTGGCCTCACGGTTGTCGTTCTTCCTCTGGGGAACCACACCGGATGACGAGCTGCAGGCGGTCGCAAGCGCCGGCCGGCTCTCCGAGCCCGGCGAACTCCAGCGTCAGGCCGAGCGGCTGCTGGCCGATCCGCGCTCGGAGGCCCTGGGCACGCGTTTCGCCGCGCAGTGGTTCCGTCTCCAGGACCTCTACAAAGTACGCCCGGACCCGAACTTCTATCCAAACTTCGACGAGACTCTCGCCGATGCGATGAAGCGTGAGACCGAGCTGTTCTTTAACCATCTGGTCCGTGAGGACCGGAGCATACTCGAGCTCTACACGGCCAACTACACGTTCGTGAACGAACGTCTCGCCCGACACTACGGGTTCCCGAACGTGGCCGGAACCCAGTTTCGGAAGGTGCAGTACCCCGACCCGAACCGGCAAGGGATACTGGGTCACGGCAGTGTCCTGGTCCTCACCTCGCTGGCAAACCGGACCTCTCCGGTGCTCCGCGGCAAGTGGGTGATGGAAGTCCTGATGGGGACACCGCCACCGCCACCGCCGCCGAACGTTCCGGCGCTGGACGCGACCAGTGGATCGACTGACGGCAAGCTCCTGTCCACGCGCGAGCGAATGGAAAAGCACCGCCAGAACCCCGCTTGCCTGGCGTGTCACAGCATGATCGATCCCATCGGCCTGGCGCTGGATAATTTCGATGTCACGGCCAAGTGGCGCATAAGGGAAAACGGCGTGGCGCTGGACACCCGCGGCGATTTCTACGACGGAACCCCGGTATCGAGCCCGGGTGAACTCGCCGATGCACTCTTGAAACGTCCGACCTCGTTGGTGAGGACGTTCACCGAGAACCTCATGGCGTACGCGCTGGGTCGGCCGGTCGAGTCTTTTGATCAGCCGGCGATTCGGACGATCGTCGGAGAAGCAGAAGCAAACGACTACCAGGTGTCGACATTCATCCTTGGGGTGATAAAGAGTGACGCTTTTCAAATGAAGCAGATGGAATCAGTCGTGTCAGACGACGCGGCTGGAGCCAGCCGGCAATAACAATCTAGTTACATCAATTACAGTCTAGGAGACCCAACGACATGTCCTACATCACTGGAAAACACTTTCCCCGCCGGACGTTCCTCCGAGGTGTTGGCGCCACCGTGGCTCTGCCTTTCATGGAAGCGATGGTGCCGGCCGGACCAGGAGGTGCGAAGGCTGCGGCCGCAGTCGACCAGACACGGCTGGTGTGTATCGAGGAGGTTCATGGCCTCCCAGGCTGTAATGAATGGGGTGCAACCCAGAATCTTTTCGCGCCCGCAACGACGGGGAAGGATTTTGAACTTGCAGAGAAGAGCGCCCTGGTCTCGCTGAAGGATTATCAGGAGTACCTGACGATTATCAGCAACACCGACGTGCGGAACGCCGAAGCACTGTCGCCGCCCGAGATCGGCGGTGACCACTTCCGCTCGAGTGCCGTGTTCCTGACACAGTCTCATCCCAAGCAGACTCAGGGTTCCGATCTCTGGGTCGGCACGTCGATGGATCAGCTCTACGCCCAGCGCTACGGCCAGGCGACACCGATGCCGTCGATGCAGTTCTGTATCGAGACTCTCGATCAAGCGGGCGGCTGTACCTACAACTATTCCTGCGCGTACACGGACTCGATCAGTTGGTCCACTCCAAGCCAGCCCCTACCCATGATTCGCGACCCACGAGTCGCCTTCGACATGTTGTTCGGCGCCGGCGGATCGCCCGAAGAGCGCACCGAGCGACGGGAGTCGCGCCGTAGCATTCTCGACTGGATCCTGGGCGATCTGGCCGATGTCCGGAATGATCTGGGTCCTGCCGATCGAATCCGTATGGATCGTTATCTCGAAACGGTTCGGGAGATCGAACGGCGGATCGCGATGATTGAGGTTCACAACAGTAGTGGGGACGAGCGGGCATTGCCCGAGGCGCCGGCGGGCGTACCGGATTCGTTCTCAGAGCACATGCAGTTGATGTTCGACCTCCAGGTGCTTGCTCTCGAAACGGACATGACTCGCGTTATCTCGTTCAAGACCGGACGCGACGCCCAGAGCCGGGTCTTCCCGGAGAGCGGCTCCGACAGGCCCTTCCACCCGGCTTCCCACCACGGGAACAACCACGAGCGGATCATGGACTTCAACACGATCTGCACCTATCGCATCGGGCAGCTTCCATACTTCCTGGACAAGATGAAGAACTCCATGGAAGGGGACCAATCACTGCTCGACAAGACGATGATCGTGTGGGGATCCCCAATGTCGGACGGCAACATTCACAACCATCGCCGGTCGCCCCTCTTCCTGCTCGGTCATGCCAACGGCCATCTCGAAGGCAACCTCCACCTGAAGGCAGAGGACGGAACACCAATGGCGAACCCGATGTTGTCCATGATGCACGCGTTGGGTCTGGAAGACATCGAGACGTTCGGTGACAGCACCGGCGAATTCTCTCTGACGGCGCCGGCATCCGGCACGTCCAGCCAGGCGTGAGGAGAAGAAGAGCATGAGACGATCGATATTGACCGTAATCCTCGCCTGTGCGCTGTCGGTGAGCGTGGTGATGGTGGCCGCACCGATTGACTCGCCGGTCGCGGACGCCGCGATGCGAGGAAACACGGATGTTCTACGCGCCCTGTTGCAAAAGGGCGCCGACGTGAACGCGGCCCATGGTGACGGCATGACGGCGCTACATTGGGCTGCGGAGCGCGGGGACGCCGCGATGGCGGAGATACTGGTTTACGCAGGCGCTAACGTTGGGGCGGTGACCCGGATCGGTCAATACACGCCCCTCCACGTGGCCAGCAGGGCAGGCAACACGGCGGTGGTCGAGGCATTGCTCGACTCCGGCGCGGACGTGGCGGCCCGCACGACGAATAGCGACACAACTCCACTCCATATGGCGGCTGCTGCGGGCAACGCCGGCGTCATCTCGGCTCTGATCGAGGCCGGTGCGGACGTCAACGCCAGAGAGGGCGAGTGGGAGCAGACGCCGTTGATCTTTGCGGCGTCCCAGAACCGTCTCGATGCGATCAAAGTGTTGCTCGAGCATGACGCCGATGCCAGCCTTGCCTCGAAGACAGTGGACCTTGTGGCCACCGGTAGGGTGGTGACCGCGGCACGCGATCTCCAGCGCGGCATTCTGGACTCTTACCAGACTCCGACACCGAGTCAGGTGCAGGCGGCTGTCCTTGCGGCGCGGGAAGTGTATCTGTCAGGAGAGATTCCGACGCCAAGAGCTGGAGCGGGAGGTGGTGGTCGCGGAGGAGGTCGTGGTGGTCGTGGCGGCGGTCGCACTCCCGCCGTCACAAAGTCCGGTGGGCTGACGCCTTTGCTTCACGCGGCCCGGCAGGGCTACGGTGACGCGGCGATGGCCCTTGTCGCCGCCGGTGCCGACGTCAACCAGGTCAGTGCGGCAGATGGGACAAGCCCGTTGCTGATGGCGGTCATCAATGCTCAGTTCGACCTGGCGATGCAGTTGATCGACCGGGGCGCAGACCCGAATCTGGGGGACAACGTCCATAACGTGACGCCTCTCTGGGCGGCCGTCAACGCCATGTGGCAGCCGAGAACCCGGTTTCCGCAACCGCAGGAGCACGGGCTCCAGCAGAACACCTACCTGGAAGTGATGGAAGCGCTGCTCGAGGCTGGTGGGGATCCGGATGCCCGGCTGAAGAGACATCCCTGGTACATGGTCTACACCGGCTGCGGCAACGGTAACTGCGGCCTCGAGGACACGAACGGCTCGACGCCGTTCTGGCGCGCCGCGTATGCGACCGATGTCGAGGCGATGCGTCTGCTCGGCAAATACGGAGCGGACGGAAACATCCCGACCAAGGCGCCCGCACCCCGGCCGCCCAGGGGCGGGACCACAGCGGAAAACATCGACACCTCACCGCTCCTCCAGCCCGCCGGGCCGGGACTCTGGCCGGCTACCAACGCAAGGGGCCTGGGACCGGACGCATCCGGGCTGGCTGTTATCAAGGAAGGCGGACCGGGCGTGTTTGCGATCCATGCCGCCGCCGGTGTCGGTTACGGTGAAGGCTTTGCAGGAAACGCTCACCGCCACGCGCCCGACGCCTGGCTGGAGGCTGTGAAGTATCTGGTTGAAGAACTCGGAGCGGATGTGAATGCCAGGGACTTTGGCGGCTACACTCCGCTTCACCACGCCGCGGCTCGAGGTGATGACGACATGATCCTTTATCTCGTGGATAAGGGGGCGGATGTGACAGCCGTGGCGCGGAACGGGCAAACCGTGGCGGATCTGGCCAATGGTCCCGTCCAGCGTGTCTCTCCGTTCCCCGAGACGGTGGCCCTGTTGGAGAAGCTCGGTTCAAAGAACAACAACAACTGCGTGACGTGCTGACCTGGCAAGCCTGGCCGGCCGAGACCGGCCAGGCTCGTCGATGCCCCTGCACGAATCTGTCAACCGTCAGTTGGCACTGTCCTCCGAACGTTGAACAAGGGAGTTCACGATGGCGAATGTAAGACTGCGCGTCGGAATAGTAGGTTTAAAAGCTTTGGTTTTGGTGGGCGTGCTCTTGTCCCCGCAAACGCTTGGAGCACAACCACAGGGCCAGGATGAGGATGCGCCGCCCCCGTGGGTCCAGCTGAGCGTCGTACAGGTCGACCCGGCCAGGGTCGCTGAATTCATGGCGGTACAACGCGAGCTCATGGATCTCGCCAGAGATGGCGACACGCCCTGGCGAACCGTAAGCCGGACAGCGGTGTTCGGCGACAACTACCGTTTCCTTATCGCCACGCCGGGCGAAAACCTTGCCGGGTTCAACGCCGGCGGTAGTCGCAACGCTCAAGCGGCCTCGCTGATCAACCGACTGGAAAGAACTATCACGAGCCGTCAGAGCTTCGCGATCCGGACACTGGCCGACCTGGACAACCCACTGCCTGAGGATGAGGAACCGGGCGTGATGGTGATCAACATGTCCAAGATCACCCCCGGCCGGGAGCAGGAGTATTACGATGTCATGGCGACGGATGTCTTTCCGCACTTCGACGAGGCGGAGATGCATCACTTAACGGGTTCAATGGCTCTCGGTGGTGAAGGTGGATACATTCACCTCTTTTACCTGGACAACTTTGCGAACCTGGACCAGGGGTCGCCCGTCGTCAGAGCGCTGGGACCGGAAGGTGCGCAGGCGGTGACCGAGAAGCTGGCCGGCGTCGTGACGAGTTCTGAGCAATGGATTGCCAGTCTGGTTCCTGAGTTGAGCTACGGCTCGTGGTCTCCGGAGCCGGAAGCCGCAGGAGCACGTGGCCGGGGCCGTGGTGGCCGCGGTGGAGCGCGTGGTGGACGTGGAGGCCGGGGTGGAGCGCCGGCCGCAGCTGGTGGTGGCGGTGCGCCTGCGGATGAAGGCCCAGTGACCAACCTGTCGGGCTGCTTCAATCAGGCGCAAACCGAAGGGTACTACATCCTGGCCGACAAGGAATCCGGTGAAGAGACCATGGTCACGGGAATCGCGGCCCTCAAGCGACACTCCTCCAATCATGAAGTGACGGTGATCGGAGAGATGACCGATGAAGATGGCAGGGACGTCTTCAAGGCGACCGAAATCCAGCACGTTGCCGCAACCTGCACTCCTTAGGATCCAAGCGAGCCTGACAATAGAAGGGTGGCCATCTCGGCCACCCTTCTTATTTGCCTGCTAAGTGTTTAGGACTTTCTCCGCGTCTTCGCGCTGAATATCCCGTTTCTTCAAGGGCTGGTCTATGACCGTACATTTCAGACGATCCTTCTATTCAGGAGCGGATTGAGCCGTGCAAGGACTTCGTAGGAGATCGTTCCGATCTTTTCACCGAGTTGGTCGGCCGTAATCTCAGCACTGTCCTGTCGGCCAAGCAGGACGACTTCATCGTCCTCTGACGCATCGGTTTCAGTCACGTCCAGCATCGTCATGTTCATGGCCACGCGCCCTATCACGGGGACCTGCTTACCACGCACCAGGGCGGACCCTGTGTTCGAGAACCTCCTGTCGTAACCTTCGTAGTAGCCTACCGGAATGATGGCCAGGGTTGTCCGACGGGGCGCCTGGAACGACAGGCCGTAACCGACATACTCGCCCGCATCGATGTTCTTCAGCTGCGCGATCCTTGTCTTCCAGGTCAACGCAGGCTGTAGCGCCACTTGGCGGCCGCGTTCCCGGGCTGCGATCCGGGTTTCCCGGGATGGCCAGATCCCGTAAGCCCCGATTCCCAGGCGCACCATTGAGAAATGAGTTTCAGGAAAAAGCAGGATTCCCGCAGTCGCCGCAGCATGAATCACCCTGGGTCGGACGCTCACTTCCCGCAGAGCCGCCACGGATTTCCTGAAGCGCGCCAACTGTGCCAGGGCGAACGATGGATCCAGCGTATCTTCGATATTCGAGAAGTGTGTATACACACCTTCGACCTCGATTCCCGGGAGATCGGCCACTCGCCGCCCGAACGAAGCCACTTCGTCGAGTGGGATGCCCAGTCGGTTTGTCCCTGTCTCTATCTTCAGGTGAATGCGTGCGGGTTTCCCCATCCTCGTGGCTTCCCCAGCCAGCACTTCGACCTCATCCTGCCGGTAGGCTGCCTGGCGGAAACCATGTTCCACGATCCGGGCGGCGTCCTTGATGTCGCTGTGACCCATGATCAGGATCGGTTTCCCCGGTGCTGCCGCTTCAACACCCAGTGCCTCGGCCAGGGTGTCGACCCCGAACCAGTCCGTCCGGTCCGCAATCGCTTCGGAAACAAGCCCAAGCCCGTGCCCGTATGCGTCGGACTTGACGACGACCATCAGCCTTGTTTCCGAAGTCGTCAGGCCTCGAAACGTTTCGAGGTTCTCGCGCAGCCGATCGCCGCTGACCTCGATCCAGGAACCGTCCAGATTCAAGTTAGATTCCACCCCACTTCTCTTGTTGTCGTTGTTCGCGATTTCGATTTGACTCCTAGCAGCCCGCCGATACAGTCACTACCCGAATGCGCGTCAATTATACGGTATGGTAATGTTCGGAGCAGATCCCAATGAACGCCACTATCGAATTCCGCCGCGCTTCCTACCAGGTTGACTCCGGGCGCACCATCATTGACGATCTCTCGCTCGAGATCGCAGCCGGGGAGTCCGTCGTGCTGCTGGGTCGGAGCGGTTCGGGCAAGACCACGACTCTTAAACTGATCAACCGGCTTCTTGAGCCCTCTTCCGGGCACGTCCTGGTGGAAGGGAAGGGGACCACCGATTGGGATCCCATCCGCCTGCGCCGGCATATCGGTTACGTCATCCAGGAAGTTGGTCTGTTCCCCCACTTCACCGTCGAACAGAATGTCGCGCTGGTGCCTTCTCTGGAGGGCTGGGAGCCGGAGAGGACGCGTGCTCGTGTTCGGGAGATGCTGGAGTTGGTGGGTCTCGATCCCGAGGATTTTCGAAATCGATATCCGGATGAGTTATCTGGAGGGCAGCGGCAGAGGGTGGGTGTGGCCAGAGCCCTCGCAGCCCGGCCATCCGTTGTTCTGCTCGACGAACCGTTCGGCGCACTGGATCCGATAACGAGAGGGGAAATCAGGAAGGAGTTTCGGGCCCTTCAGAAACGCCTCGAGAAAACGATGGTCTTCGTCACCCACGATGTTACCGAGGCGTTCGCTCTTGGGGACCGCATCGGTTTGATGAAGGACGGCAAACTAATCGCTCTGGTGCCTCCCGACGAGTTTCGGGCGCTTGACGAGCCCGAAGCACAGGCATTCCTTCGGAGCCTCGAATGAACGTCCTCCGCTTCATGATGGAGAACCGTGGAGAAGTCCTCCAGTTGACGGTCGAACACGTTGTCCTGGTCGGAACATCCATAGTGCTGGCCATTCTGATCGGCTTCCCTCTTGGTGTCCTGATGACTCGGCGAAAGAGTCTTGGCGGGCCGATCCTGACGTTTGCAAACATCATGCAGACCATCCCGAGCCTGGCGTTGTTCGGCTTTCTGATCGCAGTTCCATTTATTGGTATCGGTGCCCGGAACGCGATCGTGGCACTGGTCTTGTATTCGTTGCTGCCGATCATTCGGAACACGTATACAGGGATCAGTCACGTCGACCCGTCCATCCGTGAAGCCGCCATCGGGATGGGTATGACCGACTGGGAATTACTGCGAAGGGTCGAGATCCCTCTGGCGATGGGCGTGATCTTTTCCGGCATCCGTGTGGCCACGGTTGTTTCTGTAGGTCTGGCGACCATCGCTGCTGCAATCGGCGCCGGTGGGCTCGGGATGTATATTTTCCGGGGCGTGTCCATGGTTGATCCCCGCGTGATTCTGGCCGGTGCGATACCGGCTGCCGTCATGGCTCTCATTGCAGATTTCGGCCTCGGGCGCATCGAACGCCACTGGAGCCGGCACCGCAAGAGCGAACGAGCGGAGAGGAAGAAATAACGAGATGAGACCCTTTCGAAATCCTGGATTCTGTTTCGCCCGAATCGTGTTGTTCGTCGCGTTGCTGTCAGGTTGCGCCAACCCGGATCGCGTCGTCATAGGGTCGAAGAACTTTACCGAACAGATCATCCTCGGCGAGATCATTGCCCAGCATCTGGAGAAGCATACCGATCTCGATATCGATCGCCGCTTGAACCTCGGTGGGACGTTCGTGTGCCACGAAGGATTGATTGCAGGCCAACTGGATGTCTACGTCGAATATACCGGTACCGCCCTTGCAGCAATCCTGGAGGCACCACCGTCGAACGACCCGGATACTGTCCTGGCGACAGTTCGAGATGCCTACCGGCAGCAGTTTGGTGTGGAGTGGACCGAACCGCTGGGATTCAACAACACCTTTGCGATCGTCGTCAGGGGCGACGACGCCCGCCGACTCGGGCTTTCGACGATCTCGGACGTATCGCCCTACACGCGAGAGTGGACGGCGGGTCTCGGTTACGAGTTCATCGAACGCGAGGACGGCTATTCCGGTCTGGCCAGGGTCTACGGTTTCGAATTTCCCTTCCGGCCCCGTGTCATGGACCTGGGCCTGACCTACCAGGCCCTGTCGGACGGCCAGGTCGATCTGATCGCGGGCGATTGGACGAACGGCCTGATCGATGCCCTCGACCTGATGATCCTGGAAGACGACAGGCAGTATTTCCCGCCCTATGACGCGGTCCCCGTCGTCCGGCAGGAATTGATCGACCGCCACCCCGAAGTGCGAGAAGCCCTGGCTCTGCTGGGCGGGGAAATAAACGAAGACGAAATGCGGCAAATGAACTATCGCGTCGATGGCGAGCACGCTGACCTGAAGCTCGTCGTCCGGGAATTCCTGGCCTCGAAAGGCCTGTGAATGGGGATGACAACGCAAAGGCGCAATGACGCGAAGGGCGCAAATCCTCTTTCTTAAGAAGAACTCTCTTTGCGCCCTTCGCGCCTTCGCGTCTTTGCGTTGACTACCAAGTTCCAATTCTGGCGGTGCTGTGGCAGGCTGGCCTCCCCCCCTAGAACGCGTTCATGACGTCTCTCACCGCGATCGCAAGGAAAAAGATCAGGACCAGGACCATAACGATGTTTGCCCCCCAGCCGTTTCTCTTCAGCGGGGAGTCCCACTTAACGCGGTTGTTCAGATAGAGCAGGGTCGTCGCGAGAAATGGGATGAAGAAACTGCCCACAATGGTGTAGGTGACCAGCAGAAACAGGGGCCGGTCTAAGAACGCCAGGGGTATCGGTACCACCGTGATACAGAGAAGAGCTATCCGATAGGGTTTGCTCGTGACCTGTGTGATTTCGTTGCGGACCTCACGGGGGTATTTCTTGATGATCCCGTAGAAGTCCGCAAACATGTACGGGACGCCCTGCCAGACACCGAGGAGAGAGGAGAAGACGGCTCCCCAGAATCCTATAGAGTATGCAAACGATCCGAATGGCCCCAGGGTATTGCCCAGAGATTCCGCCATCTGTGGGACGACCGTGGCGCTGTTGAGTTCAACGCCGCTGACGAAGAACGCCTGGTTCGCCAGCAGCAGAACAGCAACAGCGAGGATAGCCGTCACCACGTAGGCAACGATGAGATCCGCACGGACGAACTTGAGATAAGCGGCGCCGCTCATCTTTTCTTCCCGCATCCAGTAGTTGTAGGACAGGATCGTGATCGTCCCCCCGACGCCTCCGATCAGTGCCAGCAAGGATCCGGAGCTGCCAGGTGGAACGGAGGGAACGAACGTGCCCCTCAAGGTCCCGGCTAAGTCCTGGAATGTGAGTATTGCGCAGAGAACGATCGTGAACACCATCAGGCCGATCAGCAACTTCATGACCTTCTCGAAGCCGCTGAAACCTCCGATCCAGACGAACGCGAAACCAACCAGGCTGTGAAGCACCGCTCCCCACGCTGTGGACACGGCGCCACCGGTCAGATTGGAAATGCCAAGGCCGCAGGCGTTTGCAAGAGCTGCGCTCACCGACACGGTCCAGATGACCATGTACACACCGAAGTACACTTTGACCCACCCGGGCAGATATTGGCCCCAGCCCTCCATGATCGTTGTGTCGGTGGCCAGCTGCCATCTCGCGATTCCCTCTGTCAGAACGAACTTGAAGAAGGCTCCTAAGACGATGGCCCAGATGAGGACCAGTCCGAAGTTGGCCCCGCCCACGGTGGCCGCAGCCAGGTCTCCAGCGCCCACGCCGGTAGCGGCGACCATCAGGCCCGGCCCGATCAACGTGGCTATTCCTATCCTGGGCAACAAACCCGTCTTGGATTCTTCTGCGGACATAAATATTCGACTCCCTGTTGCTGGATTGTGGTTGGGACGCTAGCAAGAATACTCAGATCCGGGCAAGGAAACTTTAACAGCAGGATCTCCTGTACCGCAGGGCCACGAGTAATCGCACGTCCGGAATTTCGCCGCGTCTTCGCGGTAAAACGCCCCTCCCTCCCGCTTTCATTGCCCTTCCGCTTCCACCGCCGCCCGGACGTCGCTGTAAGGAACCGACCGGCCATGTAACGGAATCACCCGATCTACGCGCAGATTGTAGTTTTGGACGTTTTTCATCAGGTTGGCGACGAACGGAAAGTGAGGTGGGTTGGTCGCACCTGGCGTTGCGGGCGTGAAGACATCGACAAACGTGAGGAGACGCTGTGCAGGGAAATACACCATGAGCAGGGTGTCTGCATGAGCGCTTCCGTCGATCGGATAGATCTCGATCGTTCGCGTGTTGTCGCTGAGGACTGTCTTTTCGCTCACGACCTCGAGCTTCAGCGGTTGGGGACGATTCGCTAGCCTGTCCGGCGAGAGCGAATGGGTCCGGGTCGCCAGGTCCTCGTAGAATGCCTGGCTGGCGCCATGGGCGATAATCGTCAGTCCTTCTGAGACTGCCGCGCGGATGCCGCCGGAATGGTCGAAATGGTGATGTGTGCTGATGACGTTGGTGAGTGGTTTGTCGGGGTTGAGTCCCCTTGCTTTCTGTATGACTGCCAGAGACCGAATGTCGTTCTGTGGTGCCTCGATCAGTGTGAGATGGTCGGCGAACTCGACGACAACGCTGTGGTGGCTCCCCCCCGTCAGATACCAGATGCCACGAGATATCTCCCCCACTTCAACCCGGGCTCTCGGAGCGGGAACCGTCGCTGATTTCACATCGTCCGGTGCGGCCAGATCACCTGTTTCGCCGTTGACCGTGTTTGACACCGTAATCTCGGCGGTTTTGAAGCGATCCACATAGTTTGTCAACAACGTCGGGAGCCGAAGACCGTCGACCGCTTCATAGCTCCCAAATTCCAGTTCGGCAATCACGTCACCCAGGTTGGCGTTGTAGGTTATCCACTGAATTTTTTCCGGCAGCTTCGTTGCTCGGTCAACGTACAGTGTGAACTCGTCGCCACCCGGTGTCATGACGTCCACCGACTCCAGGTTTCCGATCGTCCGTCGGTTCGACACCCTGCTATCGGGGGCCACAGCCGCCTGCAGTGCCCCGACTGGATGATGGCCCAGTTCAGCCTGGCGAATGCGGCCCTGGAGGTCGGCTACCCGCCGTGGGGTCCCCTCCCCAACGACATCGAACGCGGTACCCCCATCCACGGCAAGAACCTCGGTTCGCGGGTTGGTGTTTCCCGTCGGGTATCGAGGGAGGCGCACCCACTCCATCCGCCACCGCTCGTTGGCAAAGTCGAGCACGCGCCTGTAATCAGTAACTTCGAACAGGGGCAGGTCGGTATTCGGACCCTTGCTTTGCCCGAGGTTGTAACTGTTTCCAGTGCCTTCCAGTATGAGTGTGTCCACCCCCCGGACGAGATTCGCACCTCCCATGGCGAGCATAGCGTCGTCTATGAGTTCTGCTTCAGAGTTGCCCGCCGAGCAACCCACCACTAGAATGGAGATCAAGAGTGTGATGGCTAGTCTCATACAAGCCCACGACCGCCGCAGGCGGTGCTTTCCCGAAGGGAAACAGGACGGGAAGGGCGAGAAGGCGGCCAGGAATTCATCGCACGGTATGCTAGCATGGGTGGCCCTGACAATCGAGCTTCCGACCAATTCGGTAGTAGGGTGCTATCAGCGAGCAGCAGGCAGCAAGCAGCAAGCAGCTTTCGGCCGACCCTTGACCGGATTCCCTCTGCCCGCTGCCGGCTACATGCTAACCGCTAACGAATGTGCCGGTGGGCCCGACGCCAATCAAGGAGTTCAACCCTTCATCCATGAGTTTTCGTACAGAGGTTTCCGGCCCGCCGGTCGAACCGGCGTCCGATCTATCGTTCCTTGAACGAATTCAGAACTGGGTCGAAAAGGATCCCGATCGGTTTGCATATGCTGTCGATCATCCGGATCATGTTGAAACCTATACCTACCAGGATGTGTGGGAACGATCCGGGCAGATTGCCGCATCTCTCGGTGCCAGCGGCCTGGTTGCCGGTGGCCGCGTCGGGATTCTGATGGACAACAACCCCGGTTGGGTTTTTGCCCTGTTGGGTATCCTGAGGGTCGGTGGCGTTTGTGTCCCCCTTTCTCCACTCTTGCCGGTCGCATCGATCCGACGATTGGTCGAGCATTCGGAATCGAAATGGGTCTTTGCGGACGAAGCAAATCGCGAGACAGCCGTCGGCGCGTGCGAATCGCTCGACGTCGAAGGGAAGGCCGTCGAAGTGATCGCCGTCGATCGGGACGCACCGTCCTGTATCGGATGGGATGAATTCCTGTCACGGGGGAAAGATCGGGCTTGGCAGTCTGAGACTTCAGAGGACCGCACGGCTGTGTTGATGTACACATCCGGGACGACTGGGGATCCGAAAGGCGTTCGGATTTCGGCAAGAGGACTTGGTTCGGACATCAACGGGCTCATCGAACTCCTGGACCTGTCGCCCGATCACCGCATGCTTTCCGTTCTCCCGTTCTCCCACGTTCTACCGCTCGTGGCCAACGCACTGGGATCACTCGGGTCGGGTGCCGGCGTCGTATTTCTCGCCACCATCTCCCCTCAACGGATCGTTGCTGCGTTCAAGAAGCACCACATCAGTTTTTTCGTCTGCGTGCCCCAGTTCTTCTACGCGGTTCACAAGAGGATCTTTGCGCAGGTCGCCGAGCAGGGTTGGTTCCAACGCAAGATGTTTGGATTGATGTTTGCTCTCGCCAGGAAGATGAAGAATCCGGCGTCCAAACGAAAGTTGTTTTCGCGGATCCATGCCGGCGTCGGGCCTGACCTGGCTTTGCTGGTAACCGGCGGTTCCCGGTTTGAGCCACAGATTGCGGAGGATTTCGACACGCTCGGCTACACGATGGTTCAGGCCTATGGCTTGACCGAAACGAGCGCGGCCGCCACTGTTACACCGGTCGCCGCCAACGCGATTGGTACCGTCGGTTTGCCGCTGCGTGGTGTCTCGATCCGTATCGACAATCCGAACGATGCCGGCATCGGTGAGGTCTGCATTTCAGGAGACATCCTGATGCAGGGTTACTATCGAAATGAGGAGGCGACGCGCGAGGCAATCCGTGACGGCTGGTTTCACACGGGAGACCTCGGGCAACTCGATTCCGTTGGAAACCTCACTATTACAGGGCGCAGCAAAGACGTCATCGTCCTTTCGACCGGGAAGAACATCTACCCCGAAGAGGTTGAGGAGCACTACGAAAAGTGTCCTTTTGTTAAGGAAATGTGCGTCATGGGCATGCCGGATACCTCGGGTCCCGGCGACACGCTCCACGCTATCGTCGTTCCCGATCTGGAGGAGTTTCGGAAGCGGAGCCAGACGTCGATCGCCGAGATGATCCGTTACGAATTTGAGAACCGGTCGAGGGAACTTGCTTCTTTCATGCGGATCCACTCGCTTGCCATTCGAAACGAGCCGATGCCCCGCACGGTGACGCGGAAGCTGAAGCGGTTCCAGATTTACGAAGAAGAGGTTGCCCGGACCCGGGCGAAGGAAGCACCCGGGGTTGTCCAGGATCACGAACGACTGCGGGAGGGAGCCGGACTGGTGGTGGCAAAGGCGATTCACGATGCCAAACCCGATCTCAGTGGCCTCGGTCCCGAGATGAATTTCGAGTTGGATCTCGGTTTCGATTCACTCGGGCGTGTGGAACTGCTGGCCGACATCGAGGCTGAGTTGGACCTGGAGGTGACTGAGGAAGTTGCGAACCAGATCTTCACGATTGACGACCTGCTCGAGGCCATTGACGAGGCCGTTAACGAGGCCGGTCGCGGAGACACAACTGGAAGCCGGGGCTGGAAGGAGAAGCTGACAGCCGATGGAGACGACGAGCTGGCTCATCGATTCATCCGCGAGTCCAAGGCCAGCCTGACCTTCTTCGGCTTTCCGACGATCCGTCTCTTCGGGTTGATTGCCAAGATTCCGTTCAGGACGAAAGTCCGGGGTGTGGAAAAGCTTCCCAGGAATCAGGCTTACCTGATCTGTCCCAACCATGTGTCGTACCTGGACCCCTTCCTGGTCTGTTCGATTCTGCCTTTCCGCGTCATTCGCGACATCTTTATCCTGGGCTACAGCGACTACTTCGAAGGCCCCGTGATGTCCTGGCTCGGCAGCACTGTGAATATCGTTCCAGTGGATCCGAACGCCAACCTTACGCGTGCCATGCGGATCGCCGCGGTCGGCCTGCGCAAACAGAGAATCCTTCTTGTCTTCCCCGAAGGCGAGCGGAGTTTTCACGGAAACCTGACGAAGTTCAAGAAAGGATCGGCGATCCTGTCGATCGAACTGAATGTCCCGCTCGTTCCGGTCGGAATTCGAGGGACTTTTGAGGCCTGGCCACGCGGCGGCAAGCTGCGTGCGCATCCGGTAGAGATCGTTGTCGGGGACCCGATCTACCCGGAAGAGTTCAGGAAGACCAGGGATCCATATGCGGCGATCAACGAGGCCTTGCGCAACGCCGTTACCGGTCTTCTGGAGAATGGGAGGCAGTGAACAGTTTTCATTACAAATTTCTCGCCGTCTTCCGTGGTCCCTCGGTATAATTGAGGCGTCTCATCAAGTTCCCCTTTTCTATCACTTCATCGCCCGACACTTTTCCGAATCGCGTCTGGGAGGAGACATGGGAAGAAAATACAGGCAGGACGGCTACCAGAACACGAGCGGTGACCGCGACCGCGAGAAGCGGAGAGTAAAACCACAACAACCCGGCAGATCGAGAGAAGGTCCGCGATCGCCACGGATGCCCGGCTTTCAGGAAGTGATGCGTTGCGCCATGTGCGGCAACATCATTTCCAAGTTGACCGAAATCACGATCGAAAGCCAGTGTCCGAAGTGTCAGGGCGATCTGCGTTCGTGCAAGCACTGCCATCATTTCGATACGTCTGCCCGTCTCGAATGCACGCAACCGATTCCGACTCGCATCACCGCCAAGGATGTTCGTACCGAGTGCGAGTTTTTTGATCCGCGAACTTCGATCGAGAAAGAAACATCAACACCCGGACGAGGCACTCACACTCCCAGAGAGGCCCGCAGCGCGTTCGATGACCTGTTTCGGTAGTTGGTCGATTCGTTGATCCGTACCGATGGTTTGACCCCCAGAGATCGCCGCTACGAAAGATCGGTATCCATCCGGATGTAACTGACTTGCCACCGTGTCACTTGGCCTGTTTGCCTCCAATGAATTAGACTGCTGTGAAGTGTAATTTCGCGTTCAAGCGGCTTTGCGGTCCCGGACTGTCCCGGGACGACAGTAACTTGAGCCTGGTAAACGCGGTCTTATCGCGTGCCAGATGGCTTGACGCTAAGAAAATAAGGAAACAATTTGACAGAAGAAAATCTAAAAATCGCCGTATTCGTGGACTTCGACAATATCGAGATCGGAGTCAAGAGTACGCTGAATAGAAATTTTGATATCGGCTCTGTCCTCGAAGCTATCAAGGAGAGAGGCGAAATCGTGACCAAAGTCGCATACGGGGACTGGAAGCGGGCCGGGGACCATGGCCGTGCCATGGGGCAGCATGCCATCCACATGGTCCAGAGAAACCTGACGCCCGGGGGCGACAAGAACGGCGCCGACATCAACCTGGCGCTCGATGCGCTGGAAATGGCGTTCACGAGAAATCACATCAACGCTTTCGTGATTGTCGGAGGCGATAGTGATTTCATCACGCTGGTCGAGAAACTGAAACAGTACGACAAGAAAGTTTTTGTCGTCGGTGGCCGGGCATTCACCAGTAGCATTCTCCAGAAGAACTGCCACGAGTTCATCGCATACGAAAACCTCATCAGGTCGCAGTCGTCGGGCCGGAGGCAGCCCGGGCGTTCTACCCGACCCTCGTCGAGCGAAACTCCCCTGGACAAGGCCATGCCCTTGATGAGACGCGCTCTGAAGATCCTGAGCGACCGCGAAGTCTCTCCACAACTCGGCCTGTTGAAGAGCACCCTGCTTCAGTTGGACTCGACCTTTTCGGAAAGGGACTACGGCGGCACGACCTTCCGCGATTTCGTCGAGAAGCTTGCCCGGACCGGTGCGGTGAACCTGAAGAGAGTGGATCGCAGCCTGTTTGTGGAGTTGCGCGAGGACGCACCCGAGACGCCTGAGGCTCCGAAGCCGTCACGGTCGCAGAGGCCGGCACCCGAAACGCCGGAAGCTTCGAGGCCGTCACGGTCACGGAGGCCGAAGACCGCCGCGCCTGAAGTGGCCGAACCGGCAGCACAGTCTGGAAACGCGGATGTCGAAGCCGACACCTCGGATGACGGTACGCCACCACGTGTGGCGGAGGCCGTTCAGGTGATCCGGGCGGTTTTCGAGAAGACCGACAAGACGCCGAAATGGCCAATGTATCTACGCAACGTAAAGCAGCTTATGAAGTCCGTTGAGCCGGACTTCGATGAGAAGGAATACGGGTTCTCAAGCCTGCTCGATGTCGTGCGGCAGTGCCAGAGGGCTGGCGTATTCCGCCTGGAACGCAACCGCCAGGGTGTGTTGCGCATCTTCCAGGGCGACGAACTCTTGAAGTCCGCTCCGGTTGCGGAGCCGGCGGAAGCTCCTCCCGATTCGCCGCCTGAAACGGAAGTGCCCGTGGCCGCCGCGGCAGAGCCTGCCGAGGCAGAAGTGCCCGCAGTTGTCGCTGCGGAGCCTGAGGAGGTCGGGGCCGTTCAGGAAGTGACCGAAGCCAAGAAGGCTCCGGCGCGGAAACGCAAGGCAGCTGCGACCAAGACCACGAAGACGACGAAGAAGAAGGCCGCAAAGAAAACCACGAAGACGACGAAGAAAAAGGCCGTCAAGACAACGAAGAAAGCTGTCAAGACGACGAAGAAAGCCGTCAAGAAAACTGCTCCACCGGCTGGTGGTGAGGAATAGCTGGCAGCAAGTAGCGAGCAGCAGGGAGCCTTGATCAGCTGCCCGCTGCTTGCTATCCGCTACTTGCTACTCGCTACTCGCCAATTCAATGCACCGCGAAGCGCAACGCCTGAAGGACGGCGTCGACGACGATGGGGTCGAACTGTGTTCCTTTCCCGAGAAGCAGTTCTTCAGCAGCTTCTCTGGGCGTACGTATGGGCCGATACGGGCGTTCGCTGGTCATCGCGTCGTATGCATCAAGAACTGAGATGACTCGTGCTGCAAACGGTATCGAGTTTCCCTCGAGTCCGTCGGGATAACCCTTGCCATCATACCGCTCGTGATGGTGGAGAACGATATGGGCGATGGGTCCGAACTGTTCGGTGTGTTCCAGCGCCTCGAACCCATGACGGACGTGACTCTGCATGACGAAGCGCTCCTCTAACGTCAACGCCCCGGGCTTCCTGAGAATCGGATCCGGTATCGCGATCACGCCCAGGTTCTGGAGGTGTGCGGCGGCCTCGATCGTCCGGACGTCGGCCGTCTCCAGGTCCATTCTTTGACCGACTTCGCGGGCCATGAGTTTTTGACGCTCTCCGTGCGCCCCGAAGTCACGGTCCCGCATTCGGAGCAGGTTCGCAAACATCACGGTCTGCCCCTGATTCTGAGCCCTCTCGAATTCTTGTAGCAGTGTAGACATATTAATCCCCGTCCCTGTCCTCGTGGATGGGATGGTTTACTGAATGATTGACACCCTGTACCCGATGGCTTCCAATACGGCATCAACGACATCGGGATCGAATTGGGTTCCCTTACCCATGAATAATTCCATTCCCGCAACCTCGACCGATTGTGCCTTGCGGTAAGGACGATCTGTCGTGAGCGCATCGTAGGCATCCAGCACGGAGATAATGCGTGATCCGAGGGGAATGCCTACTCCGGCGAGCCGGCTCGGATAACCTTCGCCGTTGTACCATTCGTGATGGTGGAGAACGATCGGAGCGACATCCCGGAACTCGGGCATCTCCCGGAGGGCGGCTGCCCCCAAAGCCGAATGGCTCTTCATGATTTCCCATTCGTCGTCGTCGAGGCCGCCGGGCTTCCGGAGAATCTCATCGGGAATGGCGATCTTGCCGATATCGTGCAGGTATGCGCCAATCTCGATTCTTTGAGTTTCCACGCGATCGAGGCCGAATACGGCGCAGACCTGGCTGGCCAGTTCGAGCACCCGATCGCTATGGAGTCCCGTGTAGGGGTCCCGGATGCGGAGCAGGCTCAGGAAAGAGTTGGCCTGCCCCGCCATCGAACCGATCTGATGATCTATCCGAACTTCTTGTAGTAGTACGTGAGACATCATCAACACCCGGTCCTTTAGAAATCTTCCCAGGCAATGGTCTTGCCCCAGACGATAGTCTTGGCGTCGATGTCATCCCAGACGATAGTCTTGCCCCAAACGATGGTCTTGGCTTCGATCTCGTCCCAGGCGATAGTCTTGCCCCAGACGATGGTCTTGCCCCAG
>CAZOZZ010000042.1:21116-26366 GCA_964584435.1 uncultured Solibacteraceae bacterium
GTCTTGCCCCAGACAATGGTTTCGCCCCAGACGGCCGTGTAGTCGTCGGTGATCTGGTTCTGGTAGGTCAGGCCCGTGCCGTTGTCGATGAGCCAGTATTCATCCTCTTCGACGGTCGCGTCGATGTTGGCGGCCAGGTTGAGGGCACCGGCGATGTTCAGGTATCCGGCTCCTTCCTGGAGCGGGTTGGCGACCGTGTCCTCGGCCGTATACATCAGAATGCCCTTGACCGCGCTCGGCGTCAGATCCGGATTCTGCTCCAGGATCAGGGCGACTGCAGCGGAAACCATGGGTGCGGACATGCTGGTTCCGCTCAGCCACATGTAGTTGTCATCCACAACCACGTTCGGGTATTCCATTGCCAGGTTGTTGCCCGGGCTCATGGGAGCCACGATCTGGGTTCCGGGAGCCGTGATGTCGGGTTTGATGATCTCGTCGTAACGCGTCGGACCCCTTGAGCTGTAAGAGGCAACTGTGTCGTCGGACCGGCTGGGAGTACCCCAGGCCGTCACCGCGCCAACGGTGATGACGGACGGTTCGATACCCGGGCTCGTGATGCCGCCGTAGACTTCTTCGCCTTCGACCTGGCCGAGATTACCGGCAGCCGCCACGACAACGATGCCGTGCTCGACTGCCATCCGGCTGACCATGGAAAGCGGGTCTGTTTCGGCCGCTTCGTAAGGCACGTGTCCCAGAGACATGTTGATGACGCGGATATTGTGGTCGTCCCGATACTGGATGGCCCACTCTAACGCGGCGATCGCGTCGCTGGTGTATCCCCGGCCGTTGGCATCGAGTGTCCGCAGGTCGATCAGATGTGCATCGGGTGCGATTCCACCGTAGACACCACCGGAAGAAACGCCGTCACCGGCGATGATGCCCGCAACGTGGGTTCCGTGACCGAATGGATCGAACGGTGAACGATCCGGGAACATGGTGAAGTCCACTCTGCCCAGCAGAGACGACTGCAAATCGGCCACGTTGGCGATACCGCTGTCGATGACCGCGACGCCGATTCCGGCTCCGCTCCCACCGTATGCTTCAGCTGCCGCTGTGGCTCCGGTGACCAGAGCGATGTCGTCGTATGCTGTCCGGGATGTCGGAGAGTCTTCCGAGATACCGGCGACGTTGTTTTTCCCTGCGAGCAGTTCGAGGCTCTCCAACGGTATCTCTACCGCAATGCCTGGAAAATACAGGAATTTGCGGTAAACCGTACCGCCCATTTTCTTGAGTTGACCCACGTTCAACTTTGTGTCGTCCGTTTCACGAACGATCACCCGAGTCATCTCCGCATAAGCGTCTGCGGCCTCCCGGGTCGCCTGCTGTGCATTCTCGGTGGCCTTTGACGCATCGTTTTCGTCCTTTGCGGCCTTCGATTTCTTGGCCTTTGCGGCCGCTGTTTCTCTCGCTTTTTCAGCCTTCTCGGCGTCTTGGGCCTTCTTCTTGGCTTCGCTGAGCTTCTTCTGTAAGGCCCGATCGATTTTTTGATTCTGCGCAGCAGGAGGCGGCGTCGCGGCTTCAGCCAGCGAGGCAAACGGTGTCCCGGCTGCAAGAATGAGTGCAAGTAGTAAGGTTTTGATTCGCATGTGCGTTGGCTCCTATCGGAGGTTTGCCGCCACGCATAGCGCGAGTCGGACTCCTCCGCTTCTTCCCGTCTTATCGGCGCGAATAGTCTTTGGCTTAGCTTTTTCTCCGAAACAAGTTGAGTGAACGTACGAAGACCCCGGGATATATATAAAGGAAGATCCCGCGGCCTTCGGCGAGAGATGCATCTCCGGGCGGAACGTTCGAGAAAGTAGTCGACAGTACTAATGTCCGTGAATCTGGAACCGATATAGATAACGTATGTAGGGGCGTTGAACCTGACGCCGTATTTAGCCATTGGGGGTGGCTGAACGTGGGCAAGCAATCAAAGTACTGGGACCTGCCGGTTAAATGCCAGGCTGCCATAGCGGTATCCGGGACGCTCGGAGTGATCCTGGCTATCAGTGCGCTTGTTCAGTTCGACTGGACCCAGTATTGGGGCTTCCTTGCGATTCTGGCCGTCGCGGTTGTCACCGCGAATACGAAGGTGCGATTGCTTGGCGGATCGTCCTTATCCCTTCTGACCTCTGTCGTTCTCATGGCGTTGGTTTGGCTGGGTCTGGAAGCCGCGGTCATGATAGGCGTGATCGGGGTTGTCCTCCAGACGGCCGTGCCGGCCCGAACAGTGGTTTCATACAACCTGGCTTTTAACGTCGGGATGATCGCCGTGACCGTGTGGGCGGCGGGACTCGGGTACGAACTGTCTGATTTTGGCGGGGTTTCCGGAATCCTGGTCGGACTGATGGTGGCATCCTTCATATACTATCTCGGCAATTCCGTCTTCGTATCGATGATCGTCGCCCTCTCCAGCGGGCTTTCAAGATCTGGCACGACCACTTCCTGTATACGGCTCCTGCCTTCTTCATGGCCGGGATACTGGCGTTTGCGGCCCGCGAGATCCTGATGACAGTCCATTTCGCCGTTCTCGTGGTACTGGCGCCCATCCTTTACATGAGCTACTACTCCTACCGCGTGTACCTGGACAACCTTGAAGAAGAGAAGGCGCACGCCGAGGAAATGGCAAAGCTTCACAAGTCCACGCTCGCAACGCTCGTTCTGGCTATCGACGCCAAGGATCAAAACCAGGGACACGTCGTGCGGGTCGAGAAATATGCCCGAGCCCTCGCTGTTGCCATGAACCTGGATGACGACGAGGTCGAGGGAATCGCCGCGGCCGCTCTCCTGCACGACATCGGCAAGCTGGCCGTTCCGGACTACATCCTCCGGAAAGAGGGCGCCTTGACCGTGGAAGAGATGAACAAGATGAAGCTCCATTCCGACACCGGAGCGGACATCATCTCGAACATCAATTTCTCTTATCCCGTAGAAGACGCCATTCGTTACCACCACGAGCGCTTTGACGGTTCGGGTTATCCCGAAGGGCTGAAAGGACTCGATATTTCCTTTGGGGCGAGGCTCCTGGCAGTTGTGGATTCCTGTGAAGGCTTCATGTCGCGGCATGGCGACCTGACCGTGAGTGCCGACGCAGCGGTCGATATGCTCCTGCGGGACTCGGGAACCCTTTTCGATCCCGAGATCGTGGAAGCGTGGAACAAGATCTGCCACGAAGTCACAGCCGTGGGCGGGTCGGACGAAGACGTTGATTCCGTGGCCAGCCCCTACTCGGACATCGAGCGCGCGACTTCAGAAGTTAATTCGCTCGACTGCCTGTCCGAATCGATTGCCTCCATGGAGTCGGTTCGGGATGTGGCCTTCACGGCTACCCGTATGCTGGAAGACAAAGTCCAGCCCTGTACGGCCGTTTTCTGGCTTTTGAACGGAGACGAGCTTGTTTCGTGTGACGAGCATGAGGAAGACGTCCGAATGATGCCTCTCGGAGCCGGCGTGGCAGGCTGGGTGGCGGCTGAGCAGAGCCCCTGCGTCAATTTGAAGGCCAACTTCGGTCCTTACCAGGGCTCCAATGTCGTTGCCGTTCCGGTCGTTCACGACGGGCAAACGATGGGTGTGTTGTCGGTCTATCGCGGAAACCCGGAATTCAGCGATGAAGAGGTACGGCTCTCCACCGCGACTGCCGAACGAATTGCGGGCGCTATCAGTAAGGCAGGTGTGCTGGAATCTGCCCGGCTGGAGGCAACATCCGACCGGTTGACCGGTCTGGCCAATCGCAGGGCCCTCGATGAGTCGTTCGCGAAGTTCGGCGATGATTCGTTCTCGATCGTCCTGTTTGACATCAACGCGTTCAAGGCGGTCAACGACACTTTCGGCCACCATGCCGGTGACGAGGCGCTGATACGCATCGCCGAACATCTGCAGTTCAGTTTCGAGGCCCACGAGGTCGTTTGCCGGCTCGGTGGGGATGAATTCCTGGTCGCTACTCCGGACTCATCGTTCAACACCCGCAGGAAGATCCGCGATTTCAGGAAGAAGGTTGCCCAGGATCCGGATTTCGAACGCTACCTGCACTACGGGTTCGGCGTGAGTTGGGGCGTGGCCTGCGGCCCCGACGACGGTGCCAGCTTGAACGACGTCACCGCCGTCGCAGACAAGCGGATGTACGCCTTCAAGGTGCGCATGAAGCGGTCCGACCGCGTCTCCTTCCCCGTCGCCAGATAGATCTTTACGCGGATTACGCAGATTACGCAGATGAGGCGATTCGGAGAGATCTTCGCCGGTAATCTGCTTAGAGACCTTGGACTCCTCGACTTTGGAGCTTGGCCTCGGAACCTCATCCACCTAATCTGCGCAATCCGCGTAATCTGCGTAAAGACTCCGACAGCCCTCCCGCTCCCCTACGGCCCTATTTCCTTTCGAAGCCTGTCCGCCATTCCCTTGATATCGTCGTTGTTGGAGGCGTCCGGGAAGTCCTCGACCCAGGCGTCGAGTTGCTCTAAAGCCTGGGCTGGCCGGCGCGTACGCATGTAGACGTTGTAGAGTTGGAGACGCGCGGGACCGGCTTCTTCGGCAGAAAGCTCGACCGCACGGAGAAGGTTCTGTTCGGCTCCGTCTGGGTTGCCCAGCTTGTAGTAGGCGGAGCCGAGGTGGAAGTGATCATCGTAGGTCGAAGCGCCCAGCTCGAGCCGCTCCGTTAAGGAATCGACTGCCTTCTCAAACTGTTCCGTTTCGAAATACAGTCTGCCGAGCCACGTCCTGGCCTCGGCGGAGGCAGTGTTCAACGTCGCCGCTTGTTCGAGCGATCGGATAGCGTCTTCGCGCCGGTCGCTCCGCTGGTGTGCAAACCCGAGTTGGAGGTGCGCGTCGTAGAAGTCGGGAGCTATCTCCAGCGCCGCTTCCAGACGTTCGATTCCTTTCCTGTCGTCATCCTGTTCGAATTCCTCGAGTGCCTTGTCGAATTCTTCGAGTGCTCCCGACGGGATGTTTCGTCGGAGTTCCTCCATGCTGACGAGATCTCCGTCCTCGAGCCTGCTTCTGGGGTAGAGCGATAGTTCGAGGTTGATGAGGCCGAACGTGCGGATGTCGACATCCAGCCGGTGCTTGACCCACTGATATTGCCCACTCTCGATCACCACCCAGTAGCGTCCCACCTTGACGCCGTCGAAGCGAAACTGGCCGGCGGGGTTCGACGTTGTTCTCTCGAGAACAGTCACATCGCCCTCTTCCCGAAGTTCGATTTCGACGATGGAGCGTTCGGCACTTGAGTGCGCCCCTCCGACTGGAGACTTTTCCCAAAAGTTTAGTACAGACAAA
>CAZOZZ010000043.1:0-26151 GCA_964584435.1 uncultured Solibacteraceae bacterium
CGACGAGGGGGGAGGTCGCTCTTCGCGTCCTCCCCTACTCTACCGGTGAAAAAATGTCGCTCGATAAACTCTCGTTTCAGTCAAAGAAACTTGTCCCTGGCTCTGAATTTTCATATATACTGGCGCCCTTCGAGAACCCAGCGAAAGCTCCTGAGTTTTCTGTAGCTTACTCCTAACCCGGGGAGGAAAAGGACATATGAAGCTGAACCGAAATCTTTACATTGGTGCGACGTTCGTCGCGCTCCTCGTTGTGCTCGGTGTGGGATCGACCTTGATCGAGAACAAGGCAGCAGCCGAAGTGCTGCAGGGAGTCGAAGCGCCGATGTTCGAGGTCGATCCGTTCTGGCCGAAGCCACTGCCGAACCATTGGATTCTGGGTTCGACGATCGGCGTGTCGGTCGATTCCCGCGACCATGTCTGGATCATTCACCGTCAGACTACGTTTGCTGCGCGAACGGAAATCGGCGCCGCGGCCGATCCACCGCTCAGCGAGTGTTGCATTCCCGCTCCCAATGTCCTCGAGTTCGATCCGGAAGGCAACCTGGTAGGGCACTGGGGTGGAGCGGGAGAAGGGTTTGAATGGCCCGGGTCGAACCACGGGATTACGATCGACCACAAAGACAATGTGTGGATCGGCGGGAACGGTCAGCCGGACGCCCAGATTCTCAAGTTCACCCGGGACGGAAAATTCCTGATGCAAGTTGGGAAATCAGGCGTGCATGCTGCGGGCGAACCCGGACCGAATGGGAGGCAACGGTTTACAGCCGACAGCAACGATACGGAGAACTTTGGACGCGTGGCCAAGATCTTTGTCGACCCTGCGACCAATGAGGTCTACCTGGCCGACGGTTATCTGAACAAGCGCGTTGCCGTCCTCGATGGCGACACCGGCGACTTCAAGCGCTATTGGGGAGCTTACGGCAACAAGCCCGATGACGGTCCTCTCGGTCGCTACAATCCGGAGGCCGAGCCCGCCCAACAGTTCCGCGGCCCGGTGCATTGTGCCGAGCTCTCGACGGACGGCCTGCTGTATGTATGTGACCGGGCGTCCAACCGGATTCAGGTGTTCCAGAGCGACGGAACGTACGTTAGCGAAGCGTTCGTCGCGCCGAAGACCCTGTCTCAGGGTTCGACGTGGGACATCGCCTTCTCGAAGGACGCCGATCAGAAGTACATCTATCTCGCCGATGGCCAGAACATGAAGGTCTACATCATCCTGCGAGAGACGATGGAAGTCTTGACGAGCTTCGGCGACGGCGGCCGGCAGCCGGGTCAGTTCTTTGCGGTGCACAGCATCGCCACAGACTCGAAGGGCAACATCTACACAACCGAAACCTACGAAGGCAAACGCGTCCAGAAGTTCGTTTACAAGGGCCTTGGTCCCGTGACGAAAGAAAACCAGGGCGCTTTGTGGCCTACGGGGAATTAGAAAAAATGGCCCGGGCGATTTTTTTGGCGAGTAGCTATTAGCGAGCGGCGGGTAGCTTCGGAAAAGCTACTCGCTACCCGCTACTCGCTCGCGTTCCTCTACCGCTTCTTCCACCATAGCCTGGATTTCCGGGGACTGATCATGCAGCCGGAGTGCATCCAGTGCCTGTTTGGCGTCTTGACCGAGGCCGTTCCTGATGAGGTCCAACAGGAACTCGATCGCTGATTCGCGGCGGGACGAGCTCAGGGAGCGAAGAAGGATGTCCCGGTATTCGGCGACGGAGGTCTGTTTCCACGCGTTCTTCAGAATCGCCACGGCTTCGGGAAGACGGGAGGCACCGAGAGACAGGGCGGCTTCGTCGCGGATCTCGACGTCGGATGATTCCAGGTGCCCTGCCACGAAACCAACGCCCCGGTCCGGCTCAAGGTTCAGGACACTGTCGAAGACGCGGCCGGTGACGACGGACCGGTCATCGCCCGTCCGGGCCTTCAACCGCAGCAACAGCGTTGCCTCGTCGCCGCCCATTTGCTCGATTGCCCGGACCGCTTCGATCCGTACCGGATCGGCGGAATCTGCCAGGGCATCCACGAGATGTCGCAAGATCTCGGTTCGGCTTAAATCGTTGCATTGAACCAGACCGAGGATCGCAGTTGCTCGCAGCTCGGCAGCCGCGTCTTCGGAACCTCCCCAGACCGCCTCCATCTGAACGTGTCGGGCGCCCCTGAGAAAAGGCGGAGACTCGTCGTAGTCCAGTTGGGTAAGCGCCTTGAGGATGGCGGTCTTGCCCCAGCACTTCGGGTCTTTCTTGACGGGATCGCCAAAGAGGCGGTCATAGGCGTCAAGCAAATCCGGTGTCAAGGATGACAGGGGCAAGTCAGCCGTGATTCTGGCAGCCTCGGCGACGACGAGGTTCGCACGGTCTCCGAGCGACTTGCGCAGAGGTGTGATCGCGTCGTCCGGGTCAGCCGCCAGCAACCGGCGCAGGCTTTCGAGTCTTTCTTCGAGTTTCTTAGCCAATAGCCAACAACCAATAGCTACTCATACCGGAGCGCGCGCATCGGATCCACCTGCGAGGCTCGAAGAGCCGGAATGAATCCGGCGCCGAGTGCGACGAGCGACAGGAGGATCGTGGCGGTGGCCAGGACAGTGAGATCGGTTCCCTCCAACTCAAAGAGCATCGATTGAGCCAGGCGGGCAAGGCCGAAAGCCATGGCCAGACCGATCACGCCGCCTATGAGGGTCATCCAGCCTACCTGACGCAGTACCGTTCCCCGGACGCGGGCCGGAGCTGCGCCCAACGCCATGCGGACTCCAATCTCTCTTGTTCGCTGGGACACGGTGTATGAGAGTACGCCATAGAGACCGACGGCTGCGAGGACCGTCGCAAGCAGAGCGAATGCCGACGACAGGACGCCGACGATGCGGTCGACGGTGACGTTCTCCTGGACCTGCTGTTCCATCGTACGCAGGTTGTCGACAGGGAGATTCGGATCGAGTTTCGCGACGGTAGGCGGAACCCGCGAGAGTATGGATTCCGGCTCGATCGAGGTCCGGAGGTAAAAGAAGATCGAGCCGATGTCGTCGTCCTGGCGATAGGGAAGCAGAAACAGGGGCGGTATTTCGGCCTTCACATCGCTGTACTTCGCGTTCTGGGCCAACCCGACGATCTCGATATCCATCTCGTCACCACCCCCGACCTTCATACGTTTTCCGACCGCTTCTCGGCCCAGGTCGAATTTCCGTGCGAACTGCTCGTTGACGATGGCGACTTTCGGTGTGCCGGAGACATCGGAGTCCGTAAACTCGCGACCCGACATCAGGGGGATCTCGAGGGTCTCGAGGTAGCCGGGGCCGACCGCGTTGTAGCGGGAGCCCGTGTCCGTATCCGGGCCCGCCTCGAAACCCTGGACTCCGACACTATTGCCCCAGCTGTTTCCCCCGACCATCGGTACCATCGATGCTGACACCCGACTGACTCCGGGAATTGCCACGAGTTCTTCTTCAAGCCGTTCAAACAGCTGGCCCGATTGGGCGGGTGTGTACGCATTCAACTCCGGAGAGACACTGAAGGTGACCAGGTTGGTGACGTTGACGCCCAGATCGACCCGGCTCACGTTGATCAGACTCTTGATGAACAGGCCGGCGGAAATGAGCAACGTCATCGAAAGGGCGATCTGGGCGGTCGCCAACGCAGTTCGGAACCGTGCAGCCCCGCGGGCACCCGACGGCTGGCCCGCCTGTCCCTTGAGCGTCGACAGCAGATCGGGCCTGGAGCTGTGCAATGCCGGAAACAGGCCGAACAGGACGCCCGTTCCGAGGGTCAGTGCCCCGGCGAAGAAGAGTGCGGTTCCATCCAGGACAAACGGGATCGTCGCCGCCTCTTCAGCCGGCAGGAGCGAGATGATGAGGTCGAGCGTCCAGCGGGCAACCACGAGTCCCGCCAGGCCTCCAAGAGCGGCCAGCAGGCAGGACTCGGTCAGGAGTTGGGTGACGAGTTGCCGGCGATTTGCACCGATCGACAACCGGACGGCCATTTCGCCCGAGCGTGCCGCCGAACGTGCGAGAAGCAGGTTGGCGACGTTTGCACACGCGATGAGAAGCACGAATATGGTGACGCCCAGCAACAGGATCAGCGGGGCTTGAGCTTCCGTGTGGAATGAGCTCTGACCGCGCCTTCCGTCCTCAAGCAGGGCTTCCCTCGCCTTGAACCGTTCCATCGTCTGTTCGCTCATACCGCTTTGCAGGGGCGCTTCAACCTCGTTGATGATGCCGCCGTAGAGTACGTTGAGCGCGGAATGTGCCTGCTCAATCGATACGCCGTCCTCGAGGCGAGCGAAAAGGTAGGCCCAGTACGTGCGCCGGTTTTCGAAGGCATCGAATCCCGGTTGCATCTGGCCTCGCATCGTGATCGGGACGAATACTCGAGGCTTTGATCCCATCGTCGTCCCATCGAAGCCCGGGGGCGCGACGCCGACGATGGTCATCGCCTGGCCATTAACGATCAGCGTCTCGTCTATCGCGTCGGGGCTTTCCTCGAAACGCTCGCGCCAGTATGAATGACTGAGAACCACAACAGGCGACTGGCCGACTGCCTGGTCATCGGCAGGCGAGATCAGGCGGCCAAGGCTTGGCGTCAGGCCGAGGACCGGAAAGTAGCTGCCCGAGACAAGCTCTCCCGCTCCGCTCATCGTCTGTCCACGATAAGCCAGGTTTGCACCGAACGTGCGGTGTGCCGCAATCCCGCTGAACACATCCTGTTCCCGTTCGAGATCGCGGAACATCGAATAGCTGAAAACGACATCGCAGTTGCCCGCGTTATTGCAAGACTGCGATCCCGGCTTCGGCCCGGGTGCTGCCAGATTAACCAGGCGGTCCGGAGCTTCAACAGGGAGCGGGCGGATGAGTATCTGGTTGAAGAGCGAAAAGATGGCCACAGTCGCGCCGATTCCCAACGCCAGCGATGCGACGGCGATAGCGGTAACGGACGGCGCCGTCAAGAGCGTGCGCAGGGCGATTCTCAGTTTTGTCATGTTCCCCTGTCTGTCCGGAGTTATTGAGATTCGTCGGGTTGATACGTTGAACATAGCCTATTTGTTCCCACCGATAAAACGAGAAAAAATAGCGACTCGTACCACGCCGGACTCCTCGGCAAACCCCGCAGGCGACCAGAGACGGCCGCCCCGACACACACTTCCGAACGGTTCGCTTGGCGAGAGATGTCCGGGCCAGCGTGTCGGGGTGGCCGTCCCTGGCCACCCGCGGGACAGCAACACCCTCCCTTCCTCTAGCACAGTCCACTGTACGTCCTTTAGCGGTAGCGCAGTTCCACTGCAAGCCCTTTAGCGGACAGCGGGATTTCCGGCGACCCCGCGGGCGGTCAGGGCCGGCCGCCCCGACACTCTGTTCCGCTAATTCTTTGCATAAGCCTGGGCGATGCCCAAAAAGGCTTGATACCAGCTACCACCTGGCGTATATTCCTCTGATGTCAGCGACCTGATGTCACTGATGTTTTGAGAGGAAACTACATGCGCATCCTTAACGCCAACATACCGATTTTGCTGCCGGTCGGCATTCAACCGACCCCAGTTCGAGCGGGTGCGTAGACGGTTCTGATCCGACGGCCTGCTCGATTGACGAGCGGGCGCTCTCCGAACTCTTCTTCCTGTATTCAATCCCGTTCGTCACTGTTTTAAACGGCCCTGCCCGGGCATCTTGACGATTCGTGAACGGGATGACTTCAAAGTACCAACTGATCTGGCAGCTCATGGAAGGAGAGCGTGCGCGTTACGGTGCGGGTGTCGCCGCCCTGGTCCTCGCTTCGTGTTTCCTCTACCTGGTGCCCCTGGTGCCTTCCGTGGTACTGGACGGCGTCCTGTCCGAGAACCCGGAAGATGCTTCTGCACTCGTTTCCCGAGCGGTGGAGTTGGGAGGAGGCAGGGAGTTCCTGCGGACCCACCTGTGGATTTCGGCACTCATGATCGTCGCATTGACAGCGGCGGCCGGAATCTTCACGTACCTTCGCGGCCGCTGGTCTGCGATCGCCAGCGAGCGCATCACCCGTCGTGTTCGGGAGCGGCTTTACGATCATCTGCAACATCTGCCCTGCACCTTTCACGACGGAGCGCAAACGGGTGATCTGGTGCAACGCTGTACGTCGGATGTAGAAACGCTGCGGCAGTTTCTCAGTGCACAGGTTGTCGAGATCGGACGTGCAGCCCTGATGCTGCTCATACCGCTACCCCTGATGTTCTCCATCGATCGGCGGATGGCGGCGATCTCATTGGTCTTCATCCCACTGATCGTCGTGTTTTCGGTCATGTTCTTTCGACGCGTACGCACGCGCTTCAAGGCGGTCGATGAAGCCGAAGGACGGATGACGAGTGCCCTCCAGGAGAACCTGACAGGGATTCGCGTGGTACGCGCCTTCGCTCGGCAGGAGTACGAGATATCCAGGTTTGCCTCTCGCAACAGGGAGCACCGCGATCTGCATTACCGTCTCTATGGGGTGATGGCCGCTTTCTGGTCGGCATCGGACCTGCTCTGCATGGCTCAGATTGCGCTTGTCGTTGTCGCCGGCGGAACATGGCTCGCGGCGGGCACCCTGGGTGTAGGGAGCTTCTTCTTTTTCCTGATGGTCGTGAACATGTTCATCTGGCCCGTGCGGATGATGGGGCGGATCTTGACCGAGCTTGGAAAGGCGACGGTAGCGATTGGACGAATTCAGGACATTCTGGGACGTCCGAGGGAGAAAGGACCCGCCATGGGGGCGCCCGCGTTGCCTGCGGTATCGAGCAAGGGGGAGGTCGTCTTCAGAGACGTCAGTTTCTCACACCACGACGACGTGGCGGTGCTGCGAGACGTTTCGTTCCGGGTGAAGCCGGGGCAAACCCTGGCGCTGCTCGGCCCGTCCGGCGCGGGCAAGTCGACGATCGTTAACCTGCTGTTGCGTTTCTACGATCCCGACAGTGGTGTCATCGAGATGGATGGGGAAGACATTGCTCGAGTAGACCGCAAGGAGGTCCGTGCCCGAATCTCGACGGTCATGCAGGAACCGTTTCTGTATTCGAAGACACTGCGGGACAACATCAGGCTCGGCCGTGCGACCGCGGCTCACGACGACATCGCCGAAGCTGCGCTGACGGCGTGTGTTCACGACGCGATCCTGGGGTTTGACGACGGCTATGACATCCTGGTTGGAGAACGTGGGGTCACGCTTTCCGGAGGACAACGTCAGCGGGTGTCACTTGCCCGGGCATTGCTGAGGGAACCCGCCGTTCTCGTCCTGGACGACGCCTTGAGCGCAGTGGACGCCGAGACGGAGGCGCTCATCCTCGATGCCCTCCGCCGTCGCCGCGGGCGGCACACGACGATCGTGATCGCTCACCGCATCTCGACTCTGATGGACGCCGACCAGATCCTGGTCCTGGATCACGGTCAGGTCATACAGCGCGGCACACACGTCGAACTGAAAGATGAACCGGGTTTGTATCGCCGCATCTGGCACATCCAGAACGCTGTCGAAGAACAGCTTCTGCACGACCTGAACGAAGGTGCCGGGATGAACGGGCAGGAGGGGGCATGACTTCATTCGAAGACGACGAGCAGATATACGAGGGTCGAGTCGACATGGGCCTGTGGCGACGGGTCCTCGTTCGGGTTCGACCCTATCGGCGGCCTCTGGCCGGCCTGGCTCTGGCAGGCATGGTGGTTGCGGGTGCCGACGTCCTGCTTCCTCTGATTACCGGGGCCGTGATCGACGATGCCCTCACTAACGGAGGGGCGCGTGTCTGGATGTATGGAGGCATGTACCTCGGCCTGGTCGTGACCATGGCGCTCATGGTGTGCGTCTTCATCGTCCTCGCGGGAGCCGCGGCGACGGGGGTGGCTTACGACCTCCGCCGTGCCGCGTTCTCCAGGCTCCAGGAATTGTCGTTTTCGTTCTACGACCGCCGACCGGTGGGCTGGCTCATGGCCCGGTTGACGTCCGACTGCGATCGTATTGCGTCGGTCTTGCCCTGGACGCTTCTGGATGTCGTCTGGGGTTTCTTCCTTCTGTCCGGGATCACGGCAATGATGTTCTGGATGAACTGGAGGCTTGCCCTGGTGGTTCTTGTCATCGTACCGCCGCTTTCGGTCGTGACTGCCGTGTTCCAGAAAAAGCTCATCCGCACCCAGAGAGCAGTGCGGAAGACGAACTCCAGGATCACGGCGAGTTTCAACGAGGGGATTTCAGGTGTTCGTACGACGAAGGCACTGGTCCGGGAAGAGGAGAACCTGGGTGAGTTTCAGTTTCTTACCAACGAGATGTTTGGCTCTTCGGTTCGCAGTGCATTACAGGCCGCCGTGTATCTGCCGATCGTGATGACTCTCGGCTCGGCCGGCGTGGGACTGGCTCTCTGGCGCGGAGGTCTGCTGACCGGTACCGGACTTCGCGTCGGGGAACTCGTCGTGTTCATGCAATATGCCGGGCTGTTTCACATTCCCATCCAGGAGATGGCAGAGCGGTTTACTGCCGTTCAGGCGGCCCAGGCCTCCGCGGAACGATTGCAGGGTTTGTTGGACACGGTGCCGGAGATTGCCGATTCGACCGAGGTGCATGCGGCGATTGAGCGGCAGCGCGAGGCCCCGGGATCCGGCCGTGCCCTGGATGGCCACCCTGCGACGATCCGGGAAATCGAATTCCAGGATGTAGGTTTCGAGTACAAGAAGGGAGAGCCCGTTCTGGAGGGGTTCAACCTGACGATCAGGTCGGGCGAAAGTATAGCGCTGGTCGGCGAAACCGGCAGCGGGAAAAGTACGATCGCAAGCCTCCTCTGCCGGTTTTATGAGCCGACGGCAGGTCGGATCATGATCGATGGGATCGACTATCGGAGCCGCAGCCTCCACTGGCTTCAGTCCAACCTCGGCATGGTGTTGCAGGAACCCCACCTTTCGAGCGGAACCATTCGGGAGAACATCCGATACGGGCGGCTCGACGCAACGGATGGGGAACTCGATGAAGCCGCCGGGAGAGTCGGTGCAAAAGCGTTCATCACCGGTCTGCCCGACGGGTACGACACCGAGGTCGGAGAGGGCGGCGACCGTCTCTCAACGGGTCAGAAGCAGTTCGTGTCGCTGTCCCGGGCGGTTCTCGCGGATCCGCAGATCCTTGTACTCGACGAAGCCACCTCGTCGGTCGACACGGAAACCGAACGCCGGATTCAGAAGGGAATCGAGACGGTTCTCAAGGGCCGGATCAGCCTGATCATCGCGCACCGCCTCTCGACGATTCGAGCCGCCGACCGAATCCTGGTCATAGACCACGGCCGGCTTGTCGAGGAAGGGAATCACACTCAGTTGCTGTCGCAGCACGGCCCCTACTCCCGACTCTACGCCCAACAGTTTCGGAGGGACGCCGCCTCAAAGTCGCTCGAACCACCCGACTAAAGCTGAAGGCCTCGCAGTCCAGCCAGTTTCGAGAGATGTCCGGGCCAGCGTGTCGGGGTGGTCGCCCCTGGCCACCCGCGGGAAAGAGAGACGTGACAGTTTCTAGAGCCGAGTCTTCTGTGAGTGAAGTTCTTTACGGGAATTCACAGCAAGCGAACCCTTAGTTTACGAAATCTGCCTTCGTTGCCCCCAGAATCTCAAGGATGCCCTTTCGGTCAGCCTCGGACAAGTGGGCGAACTGCTCGCTCTGGTCTTCCCCGCTGAGGACTTGCCGGAGCCTCAGGTAGACATAGTCTCTGGCTTCCTCGGGCATTCGGTCGAAGGCCTCGGAATAGATGAGGTAGCTCAGTGGATACCGGAACAACCGTTCGGTGAGATCCAGCTCCAGAAGTGATCGGCCTGTCTGGTCCCGGGGGCCGCGACTGACAAAGTTCGACCGGAACCCCGATGTGCCGGTGATCGGGGCCGTCAGCTGGGCTTCCTCGACGAAAAACATCGCCTCGACGAGTGGTTCGGTAACTCTTTCAACCAGACTGCGGATGTCGGCGGGATCCGGATCCTCGTCGGCGAGGGCTGTTCGTATTCTCCAGTTTGCCGCAATGATCAGGTTCTGGACGGTGACCTGGTGCTCGATCACCATTAACGCGACGATGTCGCTGTGCTTACTGAGATAGGGAGATGTGTCGACAAGGCCGTCAAGGTCGGTCACATTGGCCCCCCTGGTCAGAAGGAACTGCTCGCGATCGGCGGGATCCGTGACGATAAGGTTACCCATGTGCTCCTGATCGCCATGTGTTCCGGTGACGTACCATCCGCCCCACCGTTGCCGGATCGGACTCCGGTCCGTCGTCAAGTACCAGCCCTCGTGGGAAACCGAACGGCCGTTCGCGTCAGGGAACATCGATCCCATGATGTAGCGCGGTACGCCGCCACCGGTCAGTGAGTAGGAGTCGTGACACCGGAGGCAGCGGAATGTCTGGCGAACGAATTCCGGCCGTGCGGGATTCTCCTGGCTGAGGGTATAGAAAACGGGTCCCAGCTCTGGATCGAGAGATGAAATTTCGATGACCTCGGCTCCCTGGACCCACGCGACGTAGACGTCGTCCTTGAAATAGAGGGCCCGAGGCGTTTCGGGCGAGATCCGGCCGATCTGGGCGCTGGTCTTGGAAAACACGAGCATCTGAGAAGCGACATCGATGTCCAGCTCGCCGAGCAGTGAGGCCAGGTATCCGTTGCCTTCGTCGAACTGTAGTGTGACTTCGCCGCTTTCGATCTTCTGTCGCAAGCGCGCCACCGGACCGCTCGGTTCGCTGGTCGAGTATCCGATGACCGGATACTCCTCGGCGTACCGGAGTTGCAGCGTGGCCAGACCCACGGCGGGGATGAAGACGGCGATCAGACAGCAAGCCGCCAGGTTGCGAGAAATTCCGAATGATCTTGTGGAACGGACAATCCGTGACAGGAAATGCAACACTCAACCTCGCTTGAAAGATGAAGTAACGCCCGGACGTTTGGTTTCGTAATTGTACAGGAGCTCGGCCGTGGAAACATGTCCTATCCGGGGGCCGATTTGTTGATCCAATTTGTCCCCCTGCACGGAATTCCGTACCGAATCCTGTTTTCTTGGAAAGAGACGGTTGGTCCGGCATCGTTCAGCCGAACCGATCTTTCAAACCGAAGAATCCGGAATGGATCGGCAATGGCTCCGGCGCCCTGTGGTCCTACCAGAAGTCTGGAGAGGTCCTCGAACCCGGCGCCGTGACGACGGGTTCCCGATTGAGAGCGATCTGCGGCCCGGATTCACGATCGGGTTCTTCCGTCAGTCGGAATCCGTCGGGGCTAGTGGTCCCCGCCAGAGTCGCCACTTCGGGATATGTCCCGGACATCGTCAAGGAACAGATGGACCGGCTTCTCGGTCTGGAGTACAACAGCAAGATGGTTCTGATGATCGGACCGAAGTGTTGAACGCGTTGAAGGCGAGTCTGGGGATTAGCGACTAGCTACCGGCTCTTGGCGGTTAGCTTTTGGCTTTCGGAGTAGGACTGAATAGAAAACCGGCACTCATAGAGCGCCGGTTTTTTCTTGCTGACAGCCAATGGCTAACAGCTCCTCAGCAAGAAAGGTCCGCGTCCGAATTGGCGAGTTCGAACAGCATGTTGCCGGTCCCCGGCCGCACCCTTCTTTCTCGGTCCTGCCGGGCGCCAGAATATATGGAACACATATACACATTCGCAACCGGACGCGTTGGTTGTTAAGTTTATACAGTCTTCGGTTTCGGGTTGGGTAGCAAACACTCTGATTGAGCGCAGGGTTGCTGTCGAGTGCGCTTTCATATATGGAGGAAGTTATCAACTAATGGGGATTCGTTTGTGACTCCGTTCGATGGACCCCTTGACGGCTTCGATGGCGGCTTCGATGACGACTTCGATGGGCTATGTGGCCAATGCCGTCCAGGAAGGAGCTTTGCCTGGTTTGTCTTTGCCCTGTGTCTGGTTTTCTTTCTGGCGGTGGGCTGCGGTCGAGAGTCATCGCTCACCGGCTGGAATGCTTCCCCAGCGGGTGGAACAGCAGTTCCACACTCTCCGACAGGAAGTACATACGGCAAACTGCCTCTCAGTTTTGAAGCCAACCATGGTCAAGCCGACACCGACGTGAGGTTCCTTGCCCGCGGAAGCGGCTACACCCTGTTCCTCAGTCCGGCTTTTGCCGTCCTGGAACTACGCGAACCTGCGTCCGACCCGGCAGCCGACACCGAAGACCGGAGACCGGCAGTGGCGCCCGTTCGGGAATCCGTTCGGTTCCGGATGCAACTGGTTGGCGCCAACCCTGATCCGGTGACGTCAGGTCTTGACGAACTCCCCGGGAAGGTCAACTATTTCATCGGCAATGATTCGGCAAAGTGGCGTACGAACATCCCGACGTATGCTTCGGTCCGGCACAAGGACGTGTACCCGGGGATTGACCAGGTCTACTACGGTAAGGGAGGGGAACTCGAGTACGACTTCGTAGTGGCTCCCGGATCCGACCCTGATCTGATTCGGGTTCGGATTGATGGGAGTGAGCCTCTTCGTCAAGACTCCATGGGAAACCTGATCCTCGAAAGCTCTCCGGCGAAGATCCAGATGCTCAGGCCGGTGATCTACCAGGAGGTCGCCGGGCGGCGAATGGAAGTTCCGGGCGAATACCGTGTGCTCGATCAATCTGAAATAGGCTTCCGAGTCGGCGAATTCGACCGATCTCTGCCGCTTGTGATTGATCCGGTCTTGAGTTATTCCACGTTTCTCGATTCGAGGTCGGGAAACGCTATCGCGGTCGATACTTCCGGCAACGCCTACGTGACGGGTTCGGACGGATCGGGCGATGCTTTCGTGGTCCGGCTGAACGCTTCCGGATCCGCACTCGTATACTTCACCACCCTGGGAAGCGGTTCCGGCGGCACGTCGATTGCGGTGGATGGCGAGCAGAACGCCTATGTTGCCGGAGCGACCAGCCTGACAGCGTTTCCGACGACGGCGAACGCGTTTCAAACCTCACTCGCCGGTGCCAGGGACGTTTTTGTGGTTAAGTTGGACGCGACCGGGTCGACGCTTCTCTATTCGACATTTCTGGGAAGTAGTGGTGACGATACCGCCTCCGATATTGCCGTCGACGGTGAGGGAAACGCCTATCTGACAGGCACGACGAACTCGCCCGGCTTTCCCACCGAGAACCCGTTTGAAGCCACTTACAGCGACGGTGACCGCGACGGTTTCGTGACCAAGCTGAATGCTTCCGGATCCGCACTCTCCTATTCCACTTACCTGGGCGGCGACGGGATTGACCAGGGCTTGGGAATAGCTGTGGATGGCGAGGGAAACGCCTATGTGACCGGCCAGACGCGTTCGGGTACGTTTCCGCTCGTCAATGCACTTCAACCGGGAAGTTTCTTCACCACGGTGACTGGCGACGCGTTCGTGACCAAGTTTGATGCCTCGGGTTCGCAGCTTGTGTACTCCACTTTCTTCGGAGGTACAAAGTCAGATCTCGGAAGGTCAATCGTTGCGGACAGTGCAGGGAATGCCTACGTTGCCGGCTGGACGGCTTCGGACGATTTCCTTACCGTTAACCCGGTGCAGGAGACCTTGAACGGGTTCTCCGACGCATTCGTAACCAAATTCAACCCGTCTGGTTCCGAACTTCTCTATTCCACCTACTTCGGTGGTAACGGCCCGGATACCGCGCAGGGAATTGGCCTCGACAGCGAAGGAAACGTTTACGTGATCGGCGACTCGGCTTCGACAGACTTTCCAACCCTCGAGCCTGTCGAGGTCTTCAGTGCGGCCACAACCACCCACGATTCCTATCTCGCCAAGTTCGGCGCTTCAGGGTCCCTGGTCTACGCGACTCCCTTCGGTGGCGGCGATGATGACGACGGTATGGGAATCGCGGTAGATAGTTCGGGAAATGCATATGTCACGGGAAAGACAGTGTCGAGCGATTTTCCGACAGTCGAACCGCTCCTGGGAGCCTTTGGTGGCAGCCAGGCCGCTTTCGTTTTTAGAGTCGATGGAACCACTCCCGCCGGGCAGCCTTTTTCGGTCGCGGACCGGGGAGGTACGTCGATAACGAGCGCCGGGAGTTCGGCCTCGCTCGGCGTCGGGTATGCTCGAATTGAGGTGGATGCTACCGGCACGACACCTTCAGGAATAGCCATATTTGGGCTTCGCCAGAACGGGGTCCGGGTAACCGAGGCCGGCGTTCCCGCAGTTCCATTGAGGAATACGGGCCGGATCTATGCCGAGGTGGCCGGTGCGGCCAATACCGGTGTCGCGATCGCAAACCCCAACGCACAAACAGCAAACATTTCTTTCTTCTTCACGGGTGCGGACGGAGTTAACTTCGGCACCGATAGTTTTGAATTGGGAGCGAATCAACAGACCGCAAAGTTTCTCGATCAGGAGCCGTTCAAAGGTGAGGCACCGTTGAATGGGTCATTTACTTTTGTCTCCGACGTGCCCGTGGCGGTTGTCGCGCTTCGTGGCTTCACGAACGAACGGGGAGAATTTCTGATCACGACCCTGCCGGTTGCTACGGTCGGGTCGACGTCATCAGATACGTTGTTCTTTCCCCACTTTGCCGACGGCGGCGGGTGGACGACCCAGATCGTCCTGGTCAATCCGTCCGATGCGACCATTGGAGGAACACTGGAATTTTTCGATCAGTCCGGTGATGCGGTCGTTCTCGGTGTCGAGGGTCAGACAGGCAGCAGCTTTCCGTATTCCGTCGCGCCACGGACATCACAGCGGTTTCGGACCGCAGGGTCGGCGGAAACGGTTCGAGTGGGAGCTGCCTCGGTCACACCCACTTCAGGCGTTGCTCCTTCAGGTCTGGCTGTCTTTTCCTTCAAGAACAACAACACGACCGTTTCCGAATCGGGAGTGCCCGCGCTGCCTGCCGGGACGGCGTTTCGGATGTATGCCGAAGCGTCAGGAAGTTTCGGTGATGTCGGATCGATCCAGACTGGTGTGGCAATCGCCAATCCCGCTTCCACCGAGATCTCGCTTTCGTTCGAACTGAGCGATCTCAACGGTACTTCCTCCGGTTTGACCGGGGCTGCGACGGTGCCGGGCCGGGGCCAGGTCGCCTTGTTCCTGAACCAGGTTCAGGGTTTTGAAACCCTTTCGCTGCCTTTCAGTGGTGTTTTGAGGATCTCGACCGGGGCGGCAACGGGGGTGTCCGTAGTCGGTCTTCGCGGCCGCTACAACGAACGCGACGACTTCTTGATCACGACTGTCCCGCCGGTTGACGAGTCCGGCACGTCGACCTCCGCGGAGTTCTTCTTTCCTCACTTTGCTGACGGGGACGGATACACGACCCAGTTCATTCTCTTCGCCGGCCTCGCCGGTCAGACAACCTCCGGTACCATGAGGTTTTCGAACACGAGTGGCGAAGCGATCTCCCTGCCTGTGCAGTGAACGGCTGTTGACCACTTCCCGTTTGTTTTCCAGGTCTCCGGCAACGTTCCGGCGTTAATTCGATGTCCGTCGCGGATTTGCCTGAGGTATATTCGCCCGAGAGAGGGAAAGTCATGAACAGGGTGAATGTGGCGGGTCTGGTCCTTACGTTCCTCGTGGGGTGTGCTGAAAAACCGATCATGGAACTGCAGGAAGTCGAAGAAGCGATAGCGCAGGCGCGAGATGCTGAAGCGGACATCTATGCGCCCGAGACCTATGATTTCGCGTTGACGAATCTGGAAAGTGGCTTTACTGCGATCGAAGAACAGGAGGCCGAGGTCCCCTGGCGTCGGGATTACGAACCCGCGCTCGATCTTCTTGGCCTGGCGTTTGAACAGGCCGGCGAGGCCGAAGCCCTGGCACTCGAAAACAAAGACCGCATTTTCGAGCAGGTCGGGACCGCCCTGCCCGAATCTGAAAGGGTGTTTCAGGCTGCTTTCGAAGCGGTAGAGGCCGCGCGTGCCGGTCCGATAACACGTCGGCAACTCGAGGCATTCGAAGATGAGCTTGCCGGAACGTTCGCGACACTGAATCAAGCCAAAGAAATCTTCGAGTCCGGAAATTTTCCAGCGGCCATCACCCTGTTCGAGGAAGTCCAGGAAAGATCAGCCGCCCTCGAATCCACCGCCCGTCAAATCGCCGACCTCCGCTCCCCCCCACCGCAGTAGCGACCCCCGACACGCATTCCCGAACGTCTCCCCCACCAAGTCGGAGAGATGTCCAGGCCAGAGTGTCGGGGTGGCCGTCCCTGGCCACCCGCGGGAAAGCGAAACGTGACAGTTTCTAGAGCGGAGCCTTCTGTCAGCGAAGTTCTTTATGGGCGTTCACAGCAAGCGGGTTTGCGGCAACCCCGCGGGCGGCCCGGGCCGGCCGCCCCGACACTCTTTCCCTTCCAGTTCGCCTACAACGGCATGTTTGGGTTTGCTACCGAGCGCCACATGTGGGCGGAAGGGCTGTTGTCGTTTCCGAGACCCTCTTTCGGTTGTTTGAAGTCGCGTCCCACGATATAGAACGCAGAAACTCTAAGCAGAAATGATGGGTTCCGAAGTGACCGGCAATCGTCGAGTGGACAATCTGGGCGGTTCAATTAAGAAAATTAATAATATTGCTATGATTTATTAATTTATTGACATTGCGGGGCTAATATTGTCTATTTAGACCATGGCTGCCGACTGGAAAACCTTATCCGACCTGCTTGGGGACCAACCCTTTATCATCGAACGAGTCCGGATCGTCGGAACAGATACAGCGATCGAGGGCAGTTTCGAGGTGCCGAGTCTGGCCCGTCTGACCGAAGAGGACCAGGTTTTCGTCGTCGCATTCGTTCGGTGCCACGGTTCGATCAAGCACATGGAGAAGTCTTTCGGTGTCAGCTACCCCACGATCAAGAATCGACTGAACCGCATTGCCGAGCAACTCGAGTTCGTCGAGATCTCGCCGCCGCTGGAACGATCCAGCATCCTCTCGATGCTCGAAAGCGGTCAGATCTCGGCGTCCGAAGCCATCGAACGGCTCAAGGGCAACGACGAGGAGAGCCAAACGGAGGCCAAACGGAGGAATGATGAGTGAAGATGTTCGACGCGTACTGGACATGTTGGCGGAAGGCAAGATCAACGCCGCCGAGGCCGAACAACTGCTGAAGGCGATGGGCTCGGGGGGAGCCAATGAAGAGCATCCCGGGGGCGAGTCGAGGGAAGTGAAGAAGAAGCCCCGATTTCTTCGCATCATGGTTGAAGGCGAAGGAGGGGGAGAGAACGGGAAAAGCGAAAGTGCCGATATTCGCATACCGCTGAACTTCCTCAAGGCCGGCATCAAACTGGGTGCCTGCATTCCGGGCGACAAGGGGAACCGGGTCCGGGACAAGCTGCGCAAGAGAGGGATCGACCTGGACGACCTTCAGGGGGACCTCAGTTCGATTGAAGAAGTTATCGCCGGGCTTGGAGACTTGTCGGTCGACGTGAAAGGCAAGAACAAGGAAAAAGTGCGTATCGTCTGTGAGTGATCCTGGCCGTTCGGAAAGAACATCATCTCGATCGGCTGTCCGTAAATTTCTGCGATGCTGAAGGCGAGCGGCAGGCTGGGATCGTAGCGGCCGGTTTCGAGGTTTCGGTAGAGGTAACAGTTGTCTGATGGGAGGACGGGGAAGATTCCCGGGGTACGGGTTACCGACACCCCAGGTAGTTCAGCTTCAGCGACGGCCTCGGCGGGGGCTACGGTCTCGGCGACGAGAGCGGGCAAAGTTGCCTTGGGGGCGTCCGCCCTGCGGTCGGCCGTAACTGGGGCGACCGAAGTTCTTCGATGCAGGCACCCGGGACCGGAAGGCTTCGTCGCAGTGATATTCGTGTTCCATGTCCGAAGGCACGGACTTGCCCAGGAGTCGCTCGATTGCGCGCAGATAGGCGCGGTCCTCGGCGCTGCAGAACGAGATGGCGTCACCCCTCGCTCCCGCCCGGGCGGTGCGGCCGATACGGTGCACGTAGGTTTCGGCTTCCATCGGAAGGTCGTAGTTGATCACGTGGCTGATGTCATCAACGTCCAGACCGCGTGCCGCGACATCGGTGGCAACCAGCACCCGGCAATGGCCCCGCTTGAAACCGTTCAGTGCCTTGGTGCGCGCGTCCTGGCTCTTGTTGCCGTGGATCGCGGTACTGCGAATCCCGACGGCTTCCAACTTCTTGACCACCCGATTGGCCGCGTGCTTCATCTGGGTGAACACAAGGACCTTGTGGACCCCGGGTTCTTCCAGGACGGAGAGAAGGAGGGCATCCTTGTCCCTTTTCCCCACGAAAAGCACCTTTTGGGCGATACGCTCCACGGCAGGTTTGTCGGGCGTGACCGTCACCCGGACCGGGTTGCGGACCATGGTGTGGGCCAGCTCGACCATCTTCGGCGGCATGGTTGCCGAGAAGAAGAGCGTCTGACGCTCGGCCGGAATCTTGGCCAACACCCGCTTGATGTCGGGAATGAAGCCCATGTCGAGCATGCGGTCTCCCTCATCCAGAATGAAGACCTCCACCTCATCGAGGTGAATGAACCCCTGCTGCATCAGATCCAGCAGTCGGCCGGGGGTTGCCACGAGGATGTCGACCCGGCGCTTCAGGGCCCGGACCTGGGGACCCTGGTTGACTCCGCCGAAGATCACGGTGTGGTTCAAGCGTAGAAATCGTCCGTACGTGCGAATGCTATCGGCGATCTGCGCCGCCAGTTCGCGGGTCGGGGCAAGGATGAGGGCCCGGGGTGTTCCCCTCCGGGGCGGCGTTCGGTTGCCGGCCAGTCGTTCGAGTAGCGGCAGAGTAAAGGCCGCGGTCTTGCCCGTGCCCGTCTGGGCGCTTCCCAGGACGTCTCGTCCTTCCAGCAGGTGGGGAATGCACTTCTCCTGGATAGGTGTCGGGGTGACGTACCCCTGTGCAGCTACGGCACGTTGAAGCTCTGGAATCAGCTTGGCGAAAGCGCCTTCGGGAAGCGGACGTGGCTGCGGTTTCGGATTGGATTGGCCGCCGTTCTTTGGCGGCGCGTATGCGAGATTGTTCAAAAGACCCCTTTGAGGTGTGCCGGGGTGTCTTTTTGCCGTCCCCCAGCTTCGCTATGTTTGATTGTTTTTCTTAATTTCCCTGTGGCGGCGCCGCGTTCGACGACCGATAGGGTGCAGGCGGTGATAAGAGATGGCTTTCCGATGTCTCGAACTCACCCTCCCGTACGACACACGGGTAGCTTGAACACAAGAGGAGCTTTGATTTACCTATTTTAAAGTGCTCAGGTCGTTGGAGGGGTTTCAGCCTTCTGAGATGAACAGCGAGGTCGCGTCCCTTAACGGTGGACTTTAAAGACTCGACGCTAGCCGCCCTTGCCGAGACATCATTAACTATAGCAGACGACACATCTTTTTGAGAATAGGGGCAGGCACGTGCCTGTCCCCATTTACACTGTAATTGGCGGTGCTCCCCTTACAAGCATTGCGTCCCGATTCTACGGAGTCAGGGGGGGATGACGGGTCATCTAGGTTTTCAACTGGAAATAGGGCAGCCTCCCATCCTTGTGCGAGACCAGGTATATCTTCAACAGGCAGGCGGAACGCGTGCGAGAGCTGTGTTGGTCGCAGCCAGTGCGGTCTCTGTCCTGCTGCCCTTCCTTCCCTTTGGTGGAATTGTCGGTTACCCGCTTCTTCTATTGTCGACCCTGGCACACGAGATGGGTCACGGGCTGGCGGCTCTGCTGGTGGGTCTGGACTTCGATTCGTTTCGCCTCTACGCTGACGGGTCCGGCGTCGCAATGATAGGCGGCCAGGCCGGCCGATTGAGCCGGGCAGCCACGGCGGCAGGGGGCCTGACCGGACCGGCCGTGGCTGGGGCCCTCATGTTCTGGTTGTCCTCCCGCCCCCGCCTTGCCCAACGCGCGCTCATGATATCCGGAGTCTTGATGGTCATTGCGTGCGTCCTGGTCGTCCGCAACGTCTTTGGACTTGTTTTCGTTGGAGCAGTGGGAGGAAGCCTGTTCTTTGTAGGATTTCGCTTTGGTGTCGGGATCGCTCAGTTCACTGCCGCGCTCCTGGCCGTCCAAATGGCCCTCAGTGTTTTCTCACGTGCGGACTATCTCTTCACCAGGACGGCGATGACGAGCGCCGGAGCAATGCCTTCCGACGTTGCACAGATCGCAGAGCTACTGTTCTTGCCGTACTGGTTCTGGGGATTTGTCTGCGGAGCAATTTCGGTGGGAGTTCTGGTCCTGGGCCTGTCCGCGTTCTGGAAGAATTCCAAGGTGCCGTCCCAAGACCCTGGCTCACTCAATTCGGTCATCTAAGTCGTTCGCCCCACAACAAATAGGGCATATGGCGAATTTACCCCGCTTCATCATCCACGGTAAAATTTAAAGTGTGAATGTTCTTGTCGTTGAGGTTGACCACCAGCCGTAAGCCGGCGGTGTTTCCGGCCGGACCAGTGAAGGCGAGGCTGACCTGAAATTTGCGGACAAATACCTTACCTAACGAGGACAGAGCGATGACTAGATTCAAGAATATCCTTGTCCCTCTCGATTTCTCTGAACCTTCGTTGAAAGCCCTTCATTACGGGATCACCCTGGCGGCTGAAGTCGATGCGAAGCTCTTTCTTGCGCACATCGTTTCATCATCGCCGGAGACGGTTTCTTCGGTACAGAAACCTGGGCCCAAGCAAGCACGGGCGCGAATGATCAAACTCATCCCTCCCGAATTCCAAGCCGAGTTGAATTACCAGGCGATTTCCAGGGCTGGACGCGTCGAGGACGAGATTCTCGATATTATTAACAACCAAGATATTGATTTGCTGGTAATGGGAACCCATGGACGACAACGTGCGAAGCGCTTGTTCTTAGGTTCTATTGCTGAGCACATGCTACGAAAGGTGCCGGTCCCAATTTTGACGGTTTCGCATCTCGATGCAGAACGGGAAATGAAGAGCGTAGTTCGCATTCACCTGGATCGAATACTCTACGCGACGGACCTTGGAGCGGATTCAGAGGCTGGTCTGACAGTGGCCAGACAGATCGCGAAACGTTTTGGGGCGGAAGTGATCGTCATGCATGTCGCGAGTCAGGGGTTGGCCAGCGGTGGCGACTACATCACGGCCGAGCGCGAATTTGAGCGGATGGGACTGTCGTTGAATAGCGAGATACACGATGAGCAGGCGCTTGTTATGGAAGGGGTGCCACACGAAACCATCGTGAATCTAGCCGACGGAGGCGAGTTCGATCTGACAATCCTGCACGTCCGAAGAAAGGGTCGGGTCGAAGGCATCGTCATCGGCCAGACGGCAGAACGCGTTATCCGTACCGCACGCATGCCCGTTTTGTCACTGCCAGCCGAAGTCCTCGGCGAAGTGACATTGGGTGCGACAGAAACGACGGCGGTCACTTCGTAAACGCTATGCGTAGTGATCTGGCCTTCGAATGAAGTTCTTGCGCACCTGTTTCGAGAGGGAATAGCAAATTCGTTGTGCCATTCGGTCGACTCCAGGGGCTCCGTCTGCCCGAATGTCCATACCGCGAACAGGCTCGGTCCTTTTACGTCTTGCCAAGTCGAGGTGGCGGCGCCCGATCGGCCTCCTTGATCACGATTCACCGTATTCCTTCAGTCTCAGCGTCGAAATGACTGTCCTCGCGACCATTTTGATCCGTGTGCGCCCACAGAGGGACGCCCCGACACTCCTCATCCGACGCCGAGGCGGTGCAGGTCAGCGTGTCGGCGTGGCCGTCCCTGGCCACCCGCGGGAAAGACGCGGTGCATGAATCTGATTTGTTTGCAAGTCCACTCCAGAAGTGGTTCAATCTTGCCACAAAATGTGGCGGGCATGTCGGCGCAGCCGGAACGAAGCCATCTGAGAACTTCCTCGATCATCTGGAGAGGTCACGATGAGAAATTCGTATTTCGCATTCCTGTTCGCCATAACGTTTGGTGTTTTCTCCTCGGCGGTGGCGACGGCTACCCCCGCCTTCAGCCCAGCGGGCTCGCTGTCCCAGGCCGGCCAGTCCGGCGACCCGGAGGATACCGCTCCACAGAGTAGCGGTGAAGAGAAAGAGCAAGAAAAAGGGGGCCCAAAACCCTACGCTGAGGTGATCACCGGGGAAGCCGAATCCGACGAGGGACTGTTCACGGTCCACAAGGTCGACGACAAGTACTTCTTCGAGATTCCGGAAGCCCTCTACAACGTGGACATGCTCCTGGTCACGCGGATCGGGCGGGTGCCGGCCGGCTTTGGAGGGTTCATCGTGTCGGGCAGCAAGGTCTCCGAGCAGGTGCTCCACTGGGAACGCCGCGGCGATCGCGTACTGCTGCGAAAGATATCCTTCAGCCAGGTCGCCGAAGACTCGCTTCCGATCTTCGACTCGGTGGTGCGAAACAACTTCGCCCCGATCCTGGCGGCCTTTGACATCGAGGCGATCGGGCCGGACGGCAAAACTGTGGTCATCGACGTGACCGACTTCTACTCCGGTGACACTCCCGCACTCTCTGGGCTCTCGTCGGCGCAGCGGAAGACTTACGAGGTCCGCAGTCTCGACACCGACCGGAGCTTCATCAACTACGCGCGCAGTTACCCTCAGAACGTCGATGTGAGGCACACGCTGACGTTTGCCGCCTCGGCGCCTCCGGCCGACGTCAACGCCGCGACGATCTCGATGGAGATGCACCAGTCGATGGTGCTCCTGCCCGAAGACCCGATGATGCCGCGCCGCCACGATGACCGCGTCGGCTACTCCTCGATCAGCCAGGTGAACTTCGGCCTCGACGAACTCAAGGCCGCCGAGCAAACCTTTATCCGGCGCTGGCGTCTGGAACCGTCCGATCCTGAAGCGTATGCTCGCGGCGAGCTGGTTGATCCGGTGAAGCCCATCGTGTACTACGTCGATCCTGCGACGCCGGACCGATGGCGTCCTCACGTGCGGCAAGGTATTGAGGACTGGCAGGCCGCGTTCGAGACGGCCGGATTCAGCAACGCTATCGTCGCCAGGGATCCTCCGAGCCCTGCCGAAGACCCGGACTGGGCTTCCGAGGACACCCGTTACTCGGTCGTGCGCTGGGCGGCGAGCATGGTCCGCAACGCCATGGGTCCGTCAGTTTCCGATCCACGCACCGGCGAGATCATCGAGAGCGACATCGTCTGGTTCCACAACCATCTGCGATCGTATCGAAATCGGCTCATGCTCGAGACCGGCGCGTCAAACCCGGCCGCGCGGTCGCTCGACATGCCCGACGAACTCATGGGTGAGACCGTCCGGCAGGTGATCGCCCACGAAATCGGGCACGCGATCGGACTGCCCCACAACATGATCGGGTCGTCTTCCTATCCGACCGAGTCGTTGCGAGACCCCGAGTTCGCACGTAAGATGGGCGTCTCCCCATCGGTCATGGACTACGCCCGCCAGAACTATGTGGCTCAACCCGGCGACGGCCTCGAGCCCACCGACTACATCCGCAAGATCGGTCCCTACGATCACTACGCAGTCAATTGGGGCTACCGGGTGATCCCGAAGGCCGAGTCTCCCGACGAGGAGAAGGCCACGCTCGACGAGTGGATAGCGGCGCACGCTGATGACCCCATGTACCGCTTCGGAGCGAGCACTGGCTGGAACCCCGACGCTCAGACCGAGGACATGGGCAACGACCCGGTGAAGTCGTCAGGCTACGGTGTTGCCAACCTCAAGCGGGTGGCGCCGAACCTGGTCGAATGGACGAAGTCCCCGGGCGAAAACTTCGACGACCTCGAGGAACTCTACGGCGAACTCGTGGGCCAGTGGAGCCGGTACATCGGCCACGTGATCACGCTCGTGGGCGGCCGCTACGAGAACGCCAAGTCCACTGATCAGGACGAGCCCATCTACATCCCGGTGCCGCGGGCCAATCAGGAACAGGCCGTTCGGTTCGTCATCGACGAAGCGTTCGAATCGCCGACCTGGCTCGCAGACAGGGAGATCCTCCGGCGAATCGAGCACGCCGGAGCACTCGAGCGAGTACGCGGCCGGCAGGTCGGGTTTCTCAATCAAATGCTCAATCCGTCGCGGATGCAGCGCGTCATCGAGTCGGAAGTATTCGATCCGGATCCCTATCGCCTTGTCGACTACCTTGGCGACCTCCGCGATGGGGTCTTCTCCGAGTTCGACGATGGCACGGCTATCGACACTTACCGTCGCAACCTCCAGCGTGCGTATGTCGAGCGCCTCGAATTCCTGATGACTGACGACCCGACGGCCACACCGCCTGCAGGGCAGAACGCCACCCGTGTGGACGTGAGTCAGTCCGACATCCGGCCGCTGGCCCGTGCACAGCTCCAGGCGATCCAGGAGGCCGCGGAGCAGGCCGCCACAGGAACCGGGGACGAGGTGACCCGGGCCCACATGTTGGACCTGGCCGCCCGAGGCCGAGCGATCCTGGAGACCGGCACCGAAGGAAACTAACCGTTTACACAGTTTCCCAACCCAGGGCGACGGACCGCCCGCGAGGTAGCGCAGCCCATGCCACTTGCGGCAGGAACAACACTCCGCCCATACGAGATCGACGAACTCACTCCCTACACCGAGGTGGAACACCCTTGATGCCCGCTGAGGCCACTCACGCAGCTCTGTTCTGGCAGGATTCGGACGGTAAGGAACACGTGACCGTCCTGAACCGCGACCGGATGACAATCGGACGCCAGGACAGCGACATTGAGATTCGCGATCCGGCCATCTCACGCAACCACGCCTGCATCGATCGGTTCGATGGTGGATATCGACTCACGGACACCAAGAGCAAACAGGGCACGTTCGTCAACGGGGAAGAGATTAATTCCCACGTCCTGAAGTTCGGGGACCAGATAGAACTCGCCAAGAAGAGATACGTTCTTCAGTTCGGTTCGGCTGACGGCCCCCGTCCGAAAGATCACACAGATGTGATCGAACGTTCCATCACCGACGTTCAGCAGAAACTCATAAGCGACTCCTCCATCCTCGGCAAGGTTTCCCACATCCTCGAGTTCCGCTATCGATGGGAGCAACTGTTCACGCCCGAAGTCGCCTTCGAACAGATTCTTACTTCTTTGTTGAAGATCAGCCGGGGGGAACGTGCGTTCATGCTCGTTCGGAAGGATGACGGCTTCGATTACGCCGCGGGTATCGACAGCAAAGGCCGCACGTTGAAGCAGGAACAGTTTCGGGCCAGTAAGACGGCAGTCTCAAAGGCTCTGGCGACAGGCAACCCTCTGTTCATGACGGAGAAGCTGGATTCGGACTTCGCAGCCCAGCGAAGCGTCATGGACCTGGAGCTGGGAGCAGTCGCATGTATCCCTCTGCACGGCCTGCCTGCCGATGGTGACACGCCAGTCGTTCTGGGCCTCCTCTACCTCGACAGCCGGAAACCCATGCACACCCTGACCGGTCTGGACGAAAAGATCGTGAACAAGCTGGCGATCGAAGCGGCGAATGTCCTCGAACGGGTGGAGCTTGTCAAGAGCATCGAGCAACGCCGCACCCTCGAACACGAACTGGCGCTTGCGGAGGAAACACAGAAGGCATTGCTTCCTGCGCACTTACCTGAGATCGCCGGCTTCCGCTTCGGGGCCTATTCGAAACCGACACGATACGTTGGCGGAGACTTTTACGATTTCATCCCTGGACCGAACGACGGCTTCTACGGGTTGCTGGGTGACGTGTCCGGAAAGGGGGTATCCGCATCGCTGGTCAGTTCCATGGCCCTGGGCTGCCTGCGAACGCAGTTGCGATCGGGCCATCCACTCGTGTCGCCGATCGAGTCGCTGAATCTGTTGCTATCTGAAACCGCCCCGGAACGCTTCGTCACGATGTTTCTCCTACAGCTTGACGCCAATGGCAACGGTACCTACCTGAGTGCCGGACACAACACCGCGTTCCTGTTAAGGGGGGCATCGGGTCACCTTGAAGACATCGTTTCAAACAACATGATCGTGGGTGCGTTCGACTTCGCGACGTTCCATTCCGACACCATCTCACTGACGCCTGGAGACGTGCTTCTTGTTTATTCAGACGGACTCTCCGAGGCCGAGAAGCCATCCGGAGAGATGCTGGGAGAAGAAGCCGTTCGGAAGACCCTGAAGGATAATGCACGAGGCGGTGTGGACGTGGTCCAGGCCGCTTTGCTCGACCTCGTTGAAAGCTTCACAGAGGGACACGCCCAGAACGACGACATTACGATGATTATTGTAGAGGCCCGATGACCCAGTTAATTGACAGTCCAAACGCTGCGATAGTGGTCGGCGATTGGTTATAATAGTTGAGTGCGCCCCTCCGACTGGAGACTTTTCCCAAAAGTTTAGTACAGACAAA
>CAZOZZ010000044.1:0-25950 GCA_964584435.1 uncultured Solibacteraceae bacterium
GCAGGCGTTCGATTGCCAACATAGAGGTAGTCTTCTCGGATAGCGATCGCGTGTTCGAATTGTGCGCTTGATGACTGGAATCTACGTCGGGGCGATTTACACTGTCGGGCACGAGAAAGGCGAAATCTCAGAAATCCTATGGCAATTACAAATGAAAGCGGTCTGCCTCCTCAGCCGAAGAGCTTCCTGGAGAGGTTTCTCTCGCTGTTCAGCGTCGTCCGGTCCGGCGAGGGCGGCACCGTATTACTGCTGACGCTCAATGTCTTCCTTCTCCTCGGTGCGTACTACTTCCTGAAGATCGTTCGCGAAACTCTGATTCTCGCCGAATCCGGTGCCGTCGCAGCCAGCTACGCCGCGGCAGGCCAGGCTTTACTCCTCCTGCTCGTTGTTCCGGCCTACGGGATCCTCGCATCCAAGGTGGATCGCATACGCCTGGTCTCCTGGGCGACCCTGTTCTTTGTCTCCCACCTGGTCGTTTTCTATCTGGTGGGAAGCGCGGGATTCCGGATCGGTATCGCGTTCTACCTCTGGGTCGGCGTCTTTAATGTGTTCGTCGTCGCCCAGTTCTGGGCGTTTGCAAACGACATCTATTCCCAGGAACAGGGAAAGAGACTGTTTCCCATCATCTCGGTGGGCGCCTCCCTGGGCGCCTGGATCGGGACGCAGATCATCGAGCAGACCTTTGCGAGTCTGGGCGCGTACGTGCCCATGATCATCGGCGGCGGGATTCTGATCGTGTGCGTATTGATAACCATCTGGGTCAACAGGCGGATGCTGGCGCGTGGCGGAGTCGCTGAAGAGAAAAAGGCGAGTGAGCCTCTGGGCAAGGAGGGCGCGTTCCATCTCATCAGGGGCAGCCGCTACCTGATGTCGATTGCCGCCCTGATTCTGCTATTGAACCTGGTGAACACGACGGGAGGATTCCTGCACAACAGCCTGGTGGCATCGAATGCCGATGCCCAGGTCGCGGCGATGACGGATGCGACCGAGGACGAACGCGACCAGGCGCGCACAGTCTTCATCGGGGAATACTTCGCCGACTTCTTTGGCTGGGTCAACCTGATGGGCCTCTTGATCCAGATGTTCCTCGTATCCCGGATCTTCAAGTTCCTCGGCGTCCGCCTTGCATTGTTTATTCTCCCGTGTATCGCCATCGGTGGGTATGCCTTGCTGATCGCCTTGCCGATGCTGCAAATCGTCAGAGTCGTCAAGATCGCCGAGAACAGCACGGACTATTCGCTGATGAACACGATTCGTGCCGCGTTGTACCTGCCGACCAGCCGTGAGGCAAAATACAAGGCGAAGCAGGCCATCGACACGTTCTTCGTCCGGCTGGGCGACATGTTGCAGGCCGGCGTCGTCTTCGTGGGCACGTGGCTGGGATTGTCACTGGGCAAGTTCGCAGCAGTGCTCGCGTTTTTCTGTGTCTTGTGGATACTGGCAGCACTCTCGATCTACAAGGAGCACAAGAAGTTGACCAGAGAGGCGTGAGAATACGCCACCAACCAGCAGACGCCCGTCACCGACACTTGCCGGCAAGGTGACTCTCTCGGGTGACTGCCTGATTGCACCCAACGCTCGCCTCTCGGATCCTTCTCCAAGCCGACAAGTAAAACAAGAGGGGTTCGTCGAGTAGAGGGACGGATCTTCGATCTCAGAGCGTGTAAAGGAGGTCTGATGAGTTCTGTTGAGATTCTCATCGTTATTTTTTCCGCCTTCATTGTGTTGCTGATTATTGTTTTTGTTCGATCCTCGATGAACAAACGTGTCAAGGAGGTATTCGACAAGGTGGCTCTCGCCCTGGGCGCGCAGGTTGGACGGTCCTCATTCGGAACGCCCCGGGTTGAAGGGCACTACCAGGACGTGGGGTTCCGGGTCTTGTATGAACATGGGATGCAGAATTCACCGGCGGTCCTGCGGGTGAGGATTCTGAAGGCTCCGGGTTTCGCCCTGGGGTTCAGACGGGAAGGCCTGGACACCAAGCTGAGCAAGAGAATCGGACTGATGAAGGACCTCAAGATCGGCGTGCCCGATTTCGATGACGAATTCTTCATTGAGACCAGCGACCGAACGCGCTGTCTCGCGTATCTTTCCGGTAGTGAGAATCGAGACTCTATCAGAAGGATATACGGTCTGGGTTGGCGTGCCCGGTTCGACAAAGACTGGCTTGAATTGTCCAAATCGCTCCGTTCCACCAAGGGCCTCACGTTCGACCCGACATCGCTCCTGGAACGGGAGAAGATAGTAGATCTGGTGCAGGAAGGAGCGCTCTTGAGTCGGGGTTATTGAGCCTGCCCCGGGAGCCTGGATTCGAGCCCTGCACTACGCTCGAATTCCGGTTCCCGTCGTCGTCGCTCCGTACCCCGGCCCGGCCACCCACACCGCAGGCCCATCCAGAAGCCCCCCCCGAACCGGTCTAAGGCACTGCTTCACATCCTGTAAAGTATTTGATATCGTAACTTTCTGCCTGTTACGGTCGTACTCGAATATAGGCACAGTCAGACGGGCCCGCCTTTAAAAAAAGCTTAATTGAAGAAGGTTGGACGCTTCAGGTCGAAGTGCCGTCAGTATCGTGCTACAGGAGAGGGTTGTGAGGTCATGAACAAAAGCCTTAAGGTCGGTATCGCTTTGGGTGGGCTCGTTGTAGTCATCGGGCTTGTTACTTTCAGCTTGTTTGGTGAAGACGTCCAGGAGACGGAGTTCTTTACGACCGAGGTCGCACTCGGATCGATTCAGAACACGGTTTCCGCCACCGGGACGGTAGAACCGGTTGTAACCGTACAGGTCGGCAGCCAGGTGTCCGGGCAAATCGAGACGCTTTACGCCGACTTCAACTCGGTTGTCTCTGCGGGGCAGCTTCTTGCCAAGCTCGACCCTCGAACTTTCGAGTCGACACTTGCGAATTCCAGGGCGAGTCTGGTGTCGGCGAACTCACGAGTGACGACTGCGGAAGCGGATCTCACGAACGCCAGGGCGAGTATGGCAAGTTCTCTGGCAAGTCTGGAGGCCACGCGGGTGGACAGCGAGAAAGCGACCATTCAGTTCAGGCGCGCGGAGGAAATGAAGAATGCCGGGCTGATCTCGGAGACCGATTTCGACAATGCCAAGGCAACGGCCGACGCCGCAGCAGCGAGGGTGAAGCAGTCTGAGGCGAGTATCGACCAGGGAGAGGCACAGATTGTTTCGAGAGAAGCGGGCATCGAGCAGGCCAAGTCGTCGGTCATCCAGGCCGAAGCCGACGTCAGCCGCTCGGAAATCAACCTGGAGTACACCAACATCTACTCTCCCGTCGATGGCGTCGTCATCTCGCGCGAAGTGGACGTGGGACAGACGGTGGCGGCCAGCATGTCCGCACCCACACTCTTTCTGATAGCCAACGATTTGTCTTTGATGCGGGTGAACGCGAGTATTGACGAAGCAGATATCGGCAAGCTTTCTCAGTCCAACCAGATCGGTTTCACTGTTGATGCCTATCCGGGGGAGCGTTTTAGAGGGTTCATCGAGGAGATTCGGCTCAGCCCTTCAACGTCCCAGAACGTCGTTACCTACAGCGTGATCATCGGAGTGAACAACGCGGATCTGAAGCTGAAGCCCGGTATGACGGCCAACATTACCGTGACGGTGGACCGGCGTGACGGAGTCCTCAGTGTGCCCAACGCCGCCTTGCGTTATCGTCCTCCGGGTGAGGAAGACCAGCCACTACAGCAGACCCGCGGTGGTGATGGTGGTGGCCGTGGTGGTCGAAGTGGCCGGGGCGGCGGCCGTGGGGCTGCGGCCCAGACGGAGTCCCCCGAGGACAGTCCCATCACGGCCGAGCCTGAACAGGTTGCCGATTCGGGTCGCAGAGAGCGCGGTGGTCGCGGAGGTGTTGGTCCTGGCGGTCAGGGTGAACGCCGAGGCGGCGGTGAAGGCGCGCGTCGAGGTGGCCGTGGGCAGGGTCGGCAGGCCCGAGGCGGCAGACGTACCGGTGGTTTCCCATCTGCGCCTGGAACCGGAGGCGCTCAGTTCTCTGGCGGGGACATCCGGTCTGCGGCTCCCGGCCAGTTGTGGGATGCAGGAGAGAAGCTCCAGTTCAGTGACGCACCGCCGGTGATGCCGCGTCAGGGTCGTGTCTGGATATTGACTGAGGCGGGAATTCCCGAACTCCGTAACGTCACTCTGGGGATTACCGATGGCGCCCGTTCCGAATTGATGGTGTCCGACCTTCAGGAAGGCGACATGGTCATAATTGGTGATTCGTCGCAGGGAGACGACGGCCAGACCCAGCAGGGATTCAACCCGTTTGGCGGATTCGGCGGTCGCGGCGGATTCGGCGGCGGTCAGGGGCGCCGGTGATCGAGCCGACGACCGAACAGGTGGCGGACCGGATTCTGAGTACGGGCGCCACGCCGGAGCCGGTGATCCAGCTGGATCACGTGCGCAAGGACTACCCACTGGGCGATTTTGTGGTGCACGCTCTGCGTGGAGTAACGCTCACCGTTGAACGTGGGGACTACGTCGCGATCATGGGTCCCTCGGGTTCGGGAAAGTCGACGATGATGAACATCGTAGGTTGCCTGGACCATGCCACGAAAGGAACCTACAAGATCGACGGGCTTGATGTTTCCAAGGCGTCAAAGGCCGAGTTGGCGGATATCCGGAATCAGAACGTCGGTTTTGTGTTCCAGAGTTTCAATCTCGTGTCCCGAACGTCGGCCATCGAGAATGTGGAATTGCCTCTGATTTACGCTGGGGTGTCCGGGAAGGAACGAACCGAAAGGGCCCGCAGGGCACTGGAGATCGTGAACCTGTCCGACAGGGAAAAGAGCCTTCCCAACCAGCTCTCCGGTGGTCAGCAGCAACGGGTTGCGATCGCGCGCGCTCTGGTGAATAACCCGGCGATCATCCTGGCGGATGAGCCGACCGGGGCTCTGGATACCCGGACGTCGATCGAACTCATGGGTGTCTTCCAGAAGCTGAACGAAGAGCAGAACATGACGGTCATTCTGGTCACCCACGAACCGGACATCGCTGATTTCGCGAAGCGGATCATCTTGTTTCGCGACGGCCGAATTCGCAAGGACTATCGGGTCGAGAACCGACGAAGCGCTGAACAGGCACTGCTGGATCTGCCTGTGGAAGAGGACGAAGAGGAGGACGACGGATGAGAGGCCTCGCCATACTGAAAATTGCTTTCTGGGCGCTGGGACGGAACAAGATGCGGTCGGCGTTGACCATGCTGGGCATCATTATCGGCGTGGCGGCCGTCATCGCGATGGTGTCGATCGGCGAGGGCGCCAATTCGATGGTCCAGGATCAGATGGAAGCGATGGGCACCAACATCATGTACGTCTTTCCCAGTGGCCGGCGAGGTATGGGAGGCGTTCGGGGTGCCGATCAGGGCAGCCAGTTGACCGTGGCTGACGTGGAGTCGATAGCACTCGAGGTCCCGGTTGTCGCTGGAGCCACACCGATCGTTCGTGCCAGCGGTCAGATGATCTTTGGCAACCAGAACTGGTCCGCATCGGTTCAGGGAACCAACGAGCATTTTCCAGACATCAGGGAATGGCCTGTGGCGTACGGTGAATTCTTTACCGAAAACGACGTCCGCTCCGCAGCGCGCGTCGTCGTGCTGGGGAACACGGTTGCCGAGAACTTGTTTACGGGTGTTGAACCGATCGGCCAGACCATCCGCATCCGGAACCTGCCTTTCAGGGTCGTCGGTGTCTTGAGTGCCCGGGGGCAGTCTGGAATGGGGCAGGACCAGGACGATACCGTCATCATGCCCTACACGGCCGCGCAGAAAAAACTGCTCGGGCAGTCCGTTCCACGAATCAGCCAGGTGATGCTTCGCGCCGTCACTCCGGCCGCGACCTCGGTCGCCGAGAAGTTGATCACCGACCTCCTTCGGCAGCGTCACAATATCATCCCGCCGAGGGAGGACGATTTCAGTGTCCGAAACCTCAGTGACATTGCCGAGACCGCCGAGCAGACCGGACTGGTAATGACCCTGCTCCTGGGAAGCATCGCGGCTATTTCTTTGCTCGTCGGTGGTATCGGGATCATGAACATCATGCTCGTGTCGGTCACCGAGCGAACTCGTGAGATCGGAATCCGGATGGCGGTCGGGTCGCGACCCGGCTACATTCGCCTGCAATTTCTTTCCGAATCTATCATCCTGAGCGTGGCAGGCGGCTTGATTGGCGTGGCGATCGGAGGAGCGATGTCCATTGGCGTCGCCCAATTCCTGGAATGGCCGACGCTGGTGTCTCCGGCCGCAATCCTGCTATCGGTCGGGTTTTCAGCGGCGGTCGGGGTCTTCTTCGGCTACTATCCGGCGCACAAGGCTGCCAGGCTGGATCCCATCGACGCCTTGCGATACGAGTGATCGAGCTGCAAGTTGAACAGTGGTTGGTGGTCAGGAGATGGAAGGGAACTGACCACTGACACGGACCTGACACCACCACGAGCACCCCACTCCTGAACACGTATTGTCCCCCCACATCAACAACCCCTCACGATCCCGGGGCAGGGGTTTTTGCTTGCCGATGGGTGTGGAAAGGAGGAGGATAAAACAAAACCTGACAGCAAAACTGGGGGGCCCATGAAAGGTCTGATTGTCAGCTTGATAGCGATCACGTTGGTGCTGGGAGTGTCCATTGACGCCAGGGCGCAAGAGGACGACACGCTCGTTCGCTGGGGCGAAGAAGTCAGTGAGCTTGAGCGGATGGAAATGACGTTGGGGAACGAAGCGGCGTGGCGCGCCGAGATCGCCGCTGCCGTGGCATCCTCTGTTGCCAACCTGCCGGACCTGGCACTGGCACGAAGGATGGCCGATCCCGCACGATTGGACCAGTTGGCCGACGGGCTGAATGAACTCTACGGCGCCTCGCGCGAAGTTCTCTACTACAGGTTTGCGCCCGCTTTCGCCGACTGGGCCGTCGAGCCGGCAAGGAAGGCCTCGCGGGAACTGGATAGACGGCTCGACCGCGTTTCGTCGATGATCATAAAGCTTGATGCGCCGACTGCTGCTCTTCCCGACGATCTGGCACGTCTTCCCCTGTTTTCAAAACTGGACCTGCTCTCCCGTTCCATGGACACCATGCGGCCGAAGTTCAAGCAGATCATGCGAGCGACAGACATCATCGACCTGAACCTTTTGAAGGACGTAAACAGCGAATTCCGGGTCGCCAAAGAAATAGTGCGTGCACTCCGTCGTTAACCCACTCCGCCTGTCTTTGACCTCGGACCCCGGACCTCGGACTCCCCCCCCTTAGTATGTCAACAGAGGCGTTTGCTTCAGGTATTTTGGGGAGCGGAGTTGCTCGAGGATGAAGTGTGCCACGTCCGATCGTGATATGCGGCGGGCCTTGACACCGTCGAGGTCGGTCAGCACGCGATACTCCCCGGTGAACCCTCCGTTCGTGAGAAAACCCGGCCGAACGATTACCCAGTCCACGTCGCTGGCCTTGATAACCGCTTCCTGCCGGTCTTTGTCCTCGTAGATTCGCTCGAGTAGCAACGGCAAGACCAGCTTGTCGTAGAAGAAGCCTCCGTGATTACGGCTGTCTCCCGCCCCGATTCCATTGGAGCCCGATTCCACGCGTTGCCCCGATAACAAGGATCTTCATTCGGAATATCTTCCCACGAGCGTTTGACGCCCACAACAGCAACGTCGAAGAATGTAGAATGTGAGAGAGAGGAGAGCTCGGAAATTGTTCTTCGAACCCCCACCCAGCCGATTGGATGTCCGCTTCAGCCTGCTTCGCATCCCGGTCCGGATTCATCCCATGTTCTGGGTGGTCGCGGCCCTGCTCGGATGGACCCTGCCCATCGTCGAACACCTCCTGTGGATCTTCGTCGTGTTGTTTTCGATTCTGACCCACGAAATGGGCCACGCTCTTTCTGCCCGTCTCTTCGGAAAGGCTACTCATGTTGTTCTGCACAGCATGGGCGGCCTGACGATCTTTGATCATCCGACCTCCGCACGCCTGGGATGGCGTCACGCCTTCGTTTCTTTCTGCGGTCCGCTTGCAGGTTTTCTGCTGGCCGGTGTGGCCTATTCATTGATACCGGTTCTGGGATCTACAGACAGCGGCATCCTCGGAGCCCTTCACTTCCACCTGTTGTGGGTGAATGTCGTCTGGGGTCTGGTCAACCTGCTGCCGGTGTGGCCATTGGACGGCGGGCAGATCGCCAGATCTCTGCTGGTCCAGTTCGCCGGAGACACCGGATTCTCCATTTCATCGATCGTGTCGGTAATCGTTGCCGGATTGATAGCGTTTGCTGCCTGGCAGGTTAGTCAGCCGATCATTTCCATCTTCTTTGCCTACTTCGCATATCGCGAATTTCAATCGACAGTTTGAAGCAATCACAGATCCGTCCCGTTTCGACCTCTGGTACAATACTGGACCGGATCTAATAGCTACCCGCAGCGTTTTTTTGAAACCAACATGAGTGTCTCGGAAGCTCCCTGATGATCGGACAGACAGTCGCGCATTACAAGATCGTTGGACAGCTGGGGACCGGCGGAATGGGTGTCGTCTATGAGGCAGAAGACACCAGGCTTCAGCGAAAAGTAGCCCTGAAGTTCCTCCCCCCTGAGATGGCCCGTGATGATCGAGCTGTAGAGCGATTCAGGCGTGAGGCTCGCGCGGCGGCAGCGCTCAACCATCCCAACATCTGCACGATTCATGAAATAGGAGAGTATGACGGCCGACCCTTTATCGTCATGGAACTCCTCGAGGGTGAGACGCTCGGAGACCGTCTTCGAGCCGGACCGTTGGCGATCGAGAGTCTTCTTGAAATGGTTTCGCAGGTAGCCGATGCCCTGGATGCGGCTCACCAGAAGGGCATGGTCCACCGCGACATCAAGCCCGCAAACATCTTCCTGACGAAAGCCGGAGTAGTGAAGGTTCTTGACTTTGGCCTGGCGAAACAAGCCACCCGTACCGGTGACGACTCCACCTTGAGCGAAACGGCGACCACCCTGGCCGACGTCAATCTTACCCGCGCGGGATCTGCTGTCGGAACCGTGGCGTACATGTCGCCCGAGCAGGTTCGGGGGGAAGACCTGGACGGCCGTTCCGACCTCTTTTCGTTCGGGCTTGTGTTGTACCAGATGGCCACCGGGCAACAACCCTTTTCCGGCAGCACAAGCGGTGTCATTTTTGAAGCGATCCTGAACAGGGCCCCGACTGCGCCCGTTCGATTGAATCCCGAGGTCCCCCCCCAACTCGAAGCGATCATCAACAAGTCGCTGGAAAAGAGCAAGGAACTGCGGTATCGGCATGCTGCCGATATTCGGTCCGACTTGAAGCGGCTGAGACGCGACTCGGAATCCGGATTCACCGCAACAACCACTGTTGAGATTGGCCCGACGTCGCACGCTGTTTTTTCAGGCCGAAAAGTAGTCGTGGGCATTCTTTCAGCAGCCGTCGTACTGATGGCCGTCATTTTTATTGTGGCTTTCGCAATTCGTGGAACTCCCGCGTGGGACGAGAGCGACCTCATCCTGCTTACGGATTTCGAAAACTCAACGGGTGAGCCGGTTTTCGACGACACGCTCAAGCAGGCCCTCGCTCTGAACCTCGCAGAGTCGCCTTTCCTGAACGTTGTTTCCGAAACCCGGGTCAGGGAAACTCTTCGTTTCATGGATCGCCCTCCTGACGAACCGGTAACCGCTGACATCGGTCGGGAGGTCTGTGAGCGGGAGAGCATCAAAGCGATGATGACCGGTGAAATCGTAATGCTCGGCAGCAACTATGTCATCACGCTGACGGCCTTGAACTGTGTCACAGGGGAAACGATAGCCGCGGAACAGACGCAGGCTGAAAGTAAGGAACAGGTTCTCGGTGTGCTCGGCACGGCAGCCGAAAGCATGAGGGGAAAGCTCGGGGAGTCGCTCCCCATGATCGATTCCTTCAGCACCCCGATCGAACAGGCAACGACTTCCTCTCTCGATGCGCTGAAGTCGTTCTCCATGGCGGACGCACAACGAACGATGGGGCGTGACGAAGAATCAGCACCCTTTTACCGGCGCGCGATCGAACTGGACCCTGAGTTTGCTGTGGCCTACGCTCGCTTGGGGACTGTACTCAGCAACATGGGCAATCGGGAAGCAGCGATCGAAAACTATAAGAAAGCTTTCGAACTCAGAGACCGTGCCGGCGAGCGGGAGAGCTTCTATCTCACGGCCCACTATTACAACACGGTAGAAGAAGACTCCGAGAAGGCGATCGAGACATATAACCTGTGGCGAGAGACCTATCCTCGGGACTCCACCCCGGCCTCAAACCTGGCTTCAATCTACAGCAGCCGGGGTGACTTCGAAAGGCTTGCGGAGTGGGCACGGATCAGCGTCGAACTGGAACCCCATCCGATTCCGTACAGTCAGCTGGTGAACGCGTACCGCCGTCTGGGCCAGCCCGACGACGAGTTGGAAACGCTCGAGGACTGGATGGACGAATTCCCGGATGACGGAACCCCTCACTCTCAGATGGCCACCTATCTGCGCGGGCGTGGCGAGTTTGAGGACAGCCTCCGAGAAGCCGAGTTGGCGTATCGGGCGGAGTCTTCGGCACAACATCTTCAGCCCCTTATCGCTGCCTACCTCTGTCTGAACCGCATCGAGGAGGCCCGCTTTCTTGCCGATGACGCGGTTCGAGCCAACCCGGATAACCCCATTCCGCGTCTTCAGGCGTATGCGATCGCCCAGCTTGAAGGTGACGAAGCCGCTGCCGCCGTACATGTCGAATGGTCCCGCGGTCGGCCCGACGAACACTTCATGTGGGGCCTGGAGGCGATCTTTGTGGGACTTCTGGGCCGAGTCCGGGAGTCCGAAGCGTTGTTCGAGCGTGCGTTGGAGGTGCCCGGTGATCGCGGACGGAGCTTCGTCCTGGCCGACATCGCAGGCATCTACTTCATCGCGGGTTATCGCGAGAAAACTCTGGAGGCTGTTCGATCCGCCCTCCGGGAGGACGTGCCACCGAGATCAAAACTGGGAGCTGTAGGAATTCTCGCGCTGCTTGGAGAGAATGAAGACGCCGAAGAACTGGTTACACAGATAGGCGATCAATTTCCGTCGGACGATGTCGCGCAAGACGCTGTCCTCCCCGCTATCCGAGCCCTGATAGCGATCAACAGATTAGAGCCCGAGGATGCGCTCGACCTGCTCCGGGATTCCGATGAGTATGAAAGGGCCGAACCGGTTGTCAACTACGCGCGTGGCCTGGCCTACTCGCGAATCGGTTCCGTCGACGACGCTCTGTCGGAGTTCCAGAAGGTGCTCGACAACCAGGGGACTGCCTCTCTGTCGACAGTCAACGCCGTCGTGAGCTTCCTCGCGTCATTTGAGAAAGCTCAGGTTCTCGTCGGGGCGGAGCGCATCGGAGAAGCCCGACAAACCTACGAGACGATCTTCGCCAAGTGGGACCGTGCCGATCCAGATCTGCCAAGGTTGATCGAACTCAAGGAAGAATACGGCAACCTCGGTTAGCAGCTAGCCCCCCACACTGTAGGTGCGGTCTATGACCGCTCATTCCCTTTTCGAGAAGCTATCCCTTAATGTAGGTGCGGTCTATGACCGCTCACGTGCGCTCATAGAGCGCACCTTCCGATAGGACAACGTTCGTCAAGAGATCGGTGCGGTGGTTGCGACTGGCCCTCACCCGGTTTCATGGCTCTCCCAGTATCGTGTCCAGACCGGCCCACAATCCGAACAACGCGGCTCTCGAGGCGCGAAGCATTTCGATCCCCTTGACCGTGACCCGAAAGAGGCGTTTGGGGTGTCCTCCGCGTGCCGGTGTCGCATCTTCCAACGTCCAGGACAGGTGACCCTTTGTCTCCAGGCGATCCAGGGTCCGGTACAATGCCCCACGGGAGACCCGTCGGCCTGCGCGCTGCTCGAGTTCGCGCCGGACGCTGACCGCGTAGCCCTGGTCTCCCAATCGGAGTACAGCCAGGAGTACCATCTGTTCGAATTCACCCGCGTATGTTTTCGGTGACATAAGGATTCGGTGCCGACTTTGTATACGTAAGTATGCAATGTATACATCGATTCAACAATTAGTCAACCCTTCGAGACCTGACGGATTAGAATCCAGAACGGAACCGGACAACCACAGGAAGCATTAACCGCCCAATGACCTCAACATTTTTCAGGGAACAAAAGCGGAAGGGTTTTCCAGAGCGAGCGGCGAGGATCTCATCTTGGGGAGGCCCGACCTTCATCCGGATCCTCGGACTGATACTATTCCCGGCGCTCTTCATCGTTTCTGCGCCAGCCACCACCCGTCACTTCACGCCGGGCAACCTCCTGGCCGTCTCCGACGGCGTAGTTCGTGAATACACGCCGGCCGGTGTCGAAACCCAGAACATGCTCATCCTCTATCCGGAAGCCGCGAGTGCAAGAGAAGTCGTGCGGGATATCGTCGTCTACGGAAACGGCCATCTCGGGACGTATAACGGCACTTTTGAGCCTTTTCTGAGCACTCTTGCTCCCGACACCGCAACCTGGTGGCAGCCAATCTGTTCGGGCTGGAGCACCGTAGACAGACCCGGCTACGGAGGGATTGCGACCCTGGGGAACTTTGTCTATGTGAGCGACATGCGAACTTTTGGTTCGATCGAACAGAGAGCTTCAGGGATCGTCCGATTCGACATCCGGGACTTTTCCTGTACGAGGTTTGCTCCGGAATCCGAATTCATTGATCTGACTATCGGCCAGGACGGATTGCTGTATGGGTTTACAGACGCCCGAGCACTCCGGGTATACAACCCTGCGGACATGACCTTCCTGAAGTCCATCCGGCTTGTCCCCGCGGATCACCGAGCCGTTGCCGTCAATCGAGATGGAGATGTATTTACAGCCGCGGCGAACGGACGCATCTTTCATCTGGATGGCACCGACGGTACCGTGGTCAAGAACAGCCTGAATGTTGGTGGGATCCTGGCCGACATCGATCTTTCTTCGGAAGGGCTTATCGTCGTTGCATCGGCAGAGGGCGATGTCGTTTTGACCAGCGAAGAGTTAGGCGCCTTCACTTCTTTCAAGGGCGGAACTTTTGTAGCCTGGGTCCCCCCCTACGAAAGAACCGAGATGATGTTTTCGGTTCCCGCGGGCAGTTTTTCCCTTCTGACCGATGGAGGCTCGTCCCGGGTATCAGCGGGGTATGCCAGTGTGGAACCTCTTCCGTTCCACTCGGCCCCTTCCGGGTTTGCGATACTTGGACATCGCCAGGACGGGATTCTGGTGTCTGAGAGCGAGTTGGTCGCCTCCGGCCCGGTTACCGGAGGACGCATCTTTGCTGAACTTGGCGGTGGGTCCAGGACGGGCGTCTCGGTGGCGAATCCGAACTCGGAAACCGCAACCATAGATTTCCACTTTACTGACTGGAACGGAGTAGACCTTGGGGCAGGGAGCGTGGACATACCCGGCGGTGCCCAGGTTGTCCGCTTTCTAGGCGAAGATCCGTTCCTGATCGAACGTGGGCTCTTTGCCGGAACCTTTACGTTCAGATCCTCGGTTCCGGTGACGGTCGGCGCCATCCGGGGATTCACGAATGAGAGATCGGAGTTCCTGGCGACCACCATACCCGTAACCGGACTTGTGGGAGCGCGAACCCGAACTGTGGTTATTCCCCACTTTGCACAGGGCGGCGGCTGGACATCGGACCTCGTCCTTTTGAATTCCAGTGACAACGCTATTCGAGGATCGGTTCGTTTCCTGGGACAGGGCACCCCCCTGGCTCCCGCCGGGGAAATATCGGTTATCCTCGACGGTCAGTCCGGCGATGAGTTTGAATATTCCGTTCCTCCGCGCAGCGTGCGGCGGATGAGGATGTTGGGGCCGGCCTCGCCTACCCGCACTGGGTCGGTCCAGATTTCACCGGCGACTCTTGAGATAGCACCTGCCGCCTTTATCATTCTCAGTTACCGGCCCGGCGATTTCACGATATCGGAAACTGTCCTCGAGGCTTCTCCTCTCAGTCCGGCGTTTCGAATGTACGCAGAGGTTTCCGGCCAGGAGGGACAGGCCGGATCGACTCGTACGGCAATAGCTGTAGCCAACCTGGCGCCAGGCCCGGCGACATTGGCTTTCGAGCTTCTCAGCACTGACGGTGTGCCGCTCGGACTGGTCGGTTCAGCTACCGTTCCCGGGCGCGGACAGCTGGCGGTTTTCCTGAACCAGGTTCGAGGCCTGGAGGCACTGCCGCTCCCGTTTCGAGGTGTCCTTCGCATCACCACGAGTGAGGGTGAAGGCATTGCGGTGGCGGCTCTCCGGGGCCGGATCAACGAGCGACGCGACTTCCTGTTGGTCGCCACGCCGGCCAGGGTTGAAGGGACATTCGAGCTGCGAACGGACGTGTTCCTGCCACTTCTGGTGGTTGGCGGAGGATACAGTACCGAGTTTATCCTCTTTGCCGGTTCGAGGAATCAAACCACATCCGGAACGCTTAGGTTCCTGTCGGCTACAGGTGCGCCGCAGACGGTCCGGGTACCGTAATCGCCTCTTCGGTCCGTGTTCCGCCGGCAGACTTTGGCCTGCCGGTATGGACAACCCTCGGCGGCTGTAGTATTTTTCGGTGCTCTCCCCCAACCGACGGGTACAGTATCGACAAAGGGTTGCCACAATCAGCCCGGGAAAGCGTCCACAACCTCCAGGGCGGCATCGACAAACACTTCGAGGGAACGAAAGTCGATGCCACTTCCTGCCCGTTCGATCATCAGGACGTCGCCGTCACACCGCACTTCCACGGTTCGCATCTGCTGCTGGACGCTATAGCCCTGCTTCGCGAACTCGTCGTCGACTTTCGACTTTAGCGCCATCATTGCCTCACGAAGCCTGGCACCCAGGATACCTCTCATCCAGATCTCGTTTTCACTCCGAACACTGAATCTCCGGTCAAACTCCCGCGCGCCGGTCTTGATATCGTCGCGTCCCGCCAGTTTCTCGATCACCCATTGAGTATCCCTGGCTTCGGGCGCGATCTCGAAAGGGTAGGCGCTTTCCGGGCGAACGGGCACGTCGAGACGAATTCTGCCTCCTCCAACTGCGAAGCACATAACGCAGAGCCGGTCGTTGTGCTTGAATTCGATCCGGGGGAGCGTCAACTCTTCGACTGTTTCCCTCTGAACATCGCCATCCAGTTTTTGTGCGATCGCTTCGAAGTGAGGGAACAGCCCCTCGGACTCCTTATGACGAAGCTTCTTTAAGATCCGCCATCCGAACGAAGCTATCAGGGCGTACAGCAGGATAATGCCGCCGATCATCAGTACAGTGAAACGCATCGTGGGCTCCGCTTGCCGAGGCTCGTAACCGAAGCAGTATATAAAGTTTCTGCACGCTGACGAATGGTTTTCCACTGACGTCTAGTGCTTGGGGGTCGTGATAGGCTGGTCGCTGTCTGCGGAATCTGTTGGGTATCTGCTGAACGAGGTTCGAGGGAGGGAGAAGATGTCACGAGTAGACTGGAGTTATCACCGCCCCGCTTGAAAGACCTGTAGCAAAACGCAGGAGTTTCTTGCGAACAACAAGGTGGAAATCAAGGAGGAGGTGAACGCCCGCAAGGTCGCGTTTCTCGAAGATGAAGTTATGGACCTGGTCAAACAGGTCGACAAGATTTATTCCAGCATGGGCAAGAAACTCGTCTCCTTCGATCTCAAGAAGGAGAAGCCGGGCCGGGAAGTTCTCGTGAAGGCGGTTTGTCGCAACGGGAAACTCCGGGCACCCGCAATTCGGAAGGGAAAGACGCTGATCGTCGGTTTCGATCAGGAAACATACACGCGATTGCTTAAATGATGAAAGCAGGAGACCAACACATGATCCGACACCTGAACCCACCGACTCTCGGGCAACCGAAAGGCTATACCCATATCGTCGAAACTCGCGGCGCGCGAACCGTGTACATATCCGGTCAGGTTGCCGAAGACACTTCCGGCAACGTCGTTGGAGTCGGGGAATTCTCCACGCAGGCCCGGCAAGTCTTTGAGAATCTCAAGCTCGCGCTCGAAGCCGTCGGCGCCACCTTCGAAGACCTTGCCAAGACCACGACTTATGTCCTGTCGATGTCGGAACTGGCTGCGCTGCGGGAGATCCGTGCGGCTTACCTGGGTCCGAACCCGCCCGCGAACACGCTGCTCGAGGTCAACAAACTCGCCCATCCGGACTACCTGATTGAGATCGAAGGCGTCGTCGTTTTGGGGCCAGCCCAAGAATGACTTGACGTCTCACGCCATCTTCGGCTGCTCCTCAATCGCAGATCCTTGAAATAGCCGGGCTATTCCTCCGGTCTGCTCAATCGGTCGCAACCGATTCGGAAGTGCTCTGGATGGTGATGCGTCAGGGGCTGGGGCTGATTGCCATAGGCCTCCTGGTCGGTGCCGTTGGGTCTTTTGCTATCGTCGGGCTGATGTCCACCGTGCTCTTCGAGGTGCAGCCAACTGATCCGATTACTTTCCTGTTGGTCACCGTCACGTTGCTGGTTATCGCTTCCGCCGCCTGCTTCATACCGGCCCGACGGGCCGTGACGATCGATCCGATGTCTGCGTTGCGCCCGGAGTGATCGCGATCACTCCCGATCCCATTCGTACTTTGGAACACAGGCTTCGCCAAGGGCCTCTCCCCCCCCGCCATGTTAGAATCCCGCATGTCGAAATCGAAGCCGAAATCGAAGCTCGTGCTGGCTTCCGGGTCCCCACGGCGCCGTGAACTCCTGGCCCTGCTCGGATTCGAGTTCAGCGTTGTTCCGTCCAGAGCCGAGGAAACGCCGGAGGAAGGAGAGACGCCAACCGACTTCGTCGGTAGAGCCGCACGCGACAAGGGAACTGAAGTGGCAGGGAGAGTGTCCGAATCGGTAGTTCTATCGGCGGATACGATCGTCGTCATCGACGATGAGATCCTCGGCAAACCGACCGACGAGCGGGATGCGATTCGAATGCTGGAACGGCTCTCGGGACGCCAGCACTCGGTCTATACAAGTGTGGTTGTAATGAATTCGGATACCGGTGCCAGTCTGGAAGGCCTGGAGCACACAAAGGTGTGGTTTTCGGCCCTGGTCCGAGAGACCATTGAAGACTACGTCAGGCGCGAGGATGTGACGGATAAAGCAGGCTCCTACGCTATTCAGGGTCTTGCCGGGGTTTTCATTCCGAAGATCGAAGGGAACTACCACAACGTGGTCGGGTTGCCGCTTCCGCTGACGTACAAACTCCTATGTCAAACGTTATCGTAGGAACCGCCGGACATATCGATCACGGCAAGACGGCACTCGTGAAGGCTCTGACCGGCATTGATGCCGATCGTTTCAAGGAAGAAAAGGAGCGTGGTATCACCATCGACATCGGCTTTGCCAACCTCGAACTCGACAACGACACGACAATCGGATTCGTTGACGTTCCGGGACACGAGCGGTTCGTAAAGAACATGCTGGCGGGAATCGGTGGGATTGATGTCGTCATGCTGGTTGTGGCGGCTGACGAATCGATCATGCCCCAGACTCGTGAACACCTGGAGATCTGTTCGCTGCTCCACATCCAGCGCGGCCTGACCGTGATCACGAAGACCGACACTGTGGATGAGGAACTCTCAGATCTTGTCGAGCTTGAGGTGCGGGAATACCTGAAGCCGACCTTCCTCGGTGAGAGTCCGATTGTCAGGGTCAGCTCTAAGACCGGAGCCGGAATTCCCGAGTTGATCGAGACGTTGAAGGGTGTTTGTGGAACGGTTCGGCCAAAAGATACTTCGAGGAGTTTCCGCCTGCCGATCGACCGGTGTTTCACCATGAAGGGTTTTGGAACCGTCGTGACCGGAACGTTGATTTCGGGCGCGGTGCACAAGGAGGACGAGGTCGAGGTGTTGCCGTCCGGCCAGACGACACGCATCAGGGGAATTCAAGTCCACGGCCGGGCTTCTGATGTCGTGACGGCAGGCCAGCGGACGGCCCTCAACCTGCAGTCAATCGACGTTTCCGATATACAGCGCGGCATGTTGCTGGCCGAGTCCGGACTCTTCGAAGCGACTTCCATGTTCGACTGTCATCTGGAACTGGTTGCCTCGGCTCCGGGGCCGATCCGTCTCCGGAAGCGCATCCGGTTTCACGTTGGGACTGCCGAAATCATGGGATACGTCACCCTGTTGGGGCAGGACAGCCTGGAGCCGGGAGATGCAGCATTCGTCCAGGTCCGGCTGCAGGAGCCAACCTTCGCATTGCCCGGCGATCGGTTCATCATCCGGCAATATTCACCGATGATCACGATCGGCGGGGGAGAAATCCTGGAGCAGCAACCGCGCCGGCACCGACGTAAAGATGAGAAAGCCCTCGAAAGGCTGAGGATTTTCAAGGATGGAAACCTGGACGACCGTTTGATGGTTCTTATCCAGGATGCAGGTCTGGCGACGCTGTCTGTCGGAGACATCGTTGGCAAGGTTGGAATGCTGCCGGACGCCCTCCAGGCCAGGCTGAACCATCTGGTTGCGGATGGAAAGGTTCGCCCTCTGTCGGAGAGCCCATTTGTCGTGGTCTCCGAAGCCGCATTCAGTGCGGCAGTGGAAAAGACTCTTGCCCGCGTCCTGTCATCCCATCGCGCCAACCCGCTGGCGGTCGGGATCTCGCGAGAGGAGCTCAAGAGCCGCATTTTTGCGGGTGCTCCGAACCTGACGTTCCAGGCCGCCCTGGAGGAGTTGATCAAACGCAAGCAGCTTGCGATTGCACAGGACGTAATCCACGCCTATGGACGCACGGTTACGCTGAGTGCCGACGAAGAAGAGATTCGGGAGAAGCTGTCGGCGGAGTTCCTGCGAGGAGGGCTAAGAATTCCATCTCCTGATGAGCTGATCCGAAAGGCGAAGGTCGCCGAAGACACAGCTCGAAAGATCCTGCGTTTGATGGTCCGCGAGGGTGTCCTTGTCAAGATCACCGACGACCTGCTGATTCACAAGGCCTCCATGGACAGCATAATTCAGCGCCTTCAGGCCTTGAAGGATACCGCCCCAAAGCTCGGCGTCGGGGAGTTCAAGGATCTTGCCGAAGTGTCGAGGAAGTATGCGATTCCCATTCTTGAATACCTCGACCGCCAGCGCGTAACGAAGCGGGTCGGGGACAGCCGGGTCATCCTGTAGACGCAGATTACGGGAATCGAACGGGCAGGGAAGGGAAGGACGAACGCAGATTACGCGGATTACACAGATTCTCGAACGCAGAATTATCCGGGGTCCATCGGCGTAATCCGCGTAAAAAATAAAGGCGGCCCTTAAGGCCGCCCACGTACTTTCTCAGCTACAAAAGATAGATGCTCAAGTCTGCTTGGACTCCGGCTCATCGGATTCGGATTCTTTGCCCTTCACCGACTTCTTGAAATTCTTGATTCCTTCACCGATTCCCTTACCCATTTCCGGCAAGCGCTTCGCGCCGAACAGAAAGAAAACAATGATCAGGATAATCACTAACTCCGGTAAGCCTAATCTAAACATCGAGTTCCTCCGCCTCTATCCTTCACGCCCCGAACGTGGGTAACCGTGAATCTGGATAAATTGCTACACAAAAAGTATATCGGAAACGGCCTAGTTCGTCCAAGTGTAATCCCACAAGTACCATTGGCGCTGGCTCATACGCGACTCGGGAATCACAACGCGAAATCTGCCGTCGAAGTCAGTGACCACGAGAGCGAAGACGTGGCCATCAGGCTCGCGGTAGATCAGATAATGATAGGTTCTGCTCTTTCCCTCACGCTTTCGCTGATCGAGTACCCGGCCTCGCTCGAACGGCGGAAAGAGCAGCGCTTCGATCTCTTCTTCGCTGGCCGGCCGAAGGGAGCCTGAATCCAGGCCGACGCTGAAGACCACGGCGTTGTCGAGTCGCTTTGGATCCCGTGCCTCCATCGCGTTCATGAACGATTCCGCGGCCTCCAGTGGGGGACTGTAGACATAATAATAGTAATAGCCCAGCGCCGTGGACCCGGCCACCATGACACCGATGAAGCAGAGCACGGGGAGTCGGATCGGTAGCTTCATCGAACCACCACCCTGTTCCGTTTCCGGTGCTTGTCTACCCTGGATTCGTACTCTCCGAAACCGTCGCGTCCCATCATGGCAAACGTCAGGCGCTTGCCGTAGTCGACACCCGGCTGGTCGAACGCGTTTACATCGTAAAGCTCACCGGCGTATGCGGTCGCGTATTGGGAGAACATCATCAGTTCGCCGAGGCCTTCTTCGTCCAGCCTGTCGATGGAAACGGTGACGTTTGGCCGGCCGGCTTCGGTCAGTGCCATCTCAGTGGCCTCCCTCTCGGCACGCAACAGCTGAGCGATGTCCCGACCCTTAAAGTACGACATCGAGGAGTAGGCGGGAAACGCGTCATCAATGGACAGGCTATTCCGGAAGTCCTTTAGATTCCAGAAGACGAAAGACTTGTCGTTTGGACCTTCAACGAAAAGCTGGAGTTGGGAATGCTGGTCGGTCACGCCGAGAGCGGCCGTGGGCGTCTGTCCGCACCAGACCTCTTTTCCCTGACGATTCGTCTTCTTCCCCAGGCTTTCTCCCCAGAGTTGTTTGTACCAGAAGGAGAACTGCCATAGCGATTGAGAGTAGGGAAACAGAGCCAGGATCGTCTTATTCCGGTGTTTATCGAGAAACCACTGGATGAAAGCCATCGTCAGGGCCGGATTCTCCACTAGAGGGCGGCGGGCGCTGAGCGCTCCCCGCCGGGCGCCTTCCATGAGTTTATTTACATCGAATCCGAGTAGCGCTGCCGGCAGGATTCCGACCGGAGACAGAACGCTGAATCGCCCGCCGACGTTCGGGGGGATCTCGAATGTGGGGTATCCCTCCTGTCGCGCGATCGCCAGCAGGTCTCCTTTGGCTGGATCGGTCGTCGCAACAAACCGCGATCGCGCGGCAGCTTCGCCGAGCGCGTCGATCAACCAACGGCGTACCACCGCGAACGTGGCCATGGTTTCCGCCGTTACACCTGACTGTGCGATTACGTTGACGATGACATCGTGTGGATCGATTCGATCGAGTGTGTCCTGGATGAAGTCCGGGTCGACGTTATCGAGTACCCAGAGGCGTTTTCCGGATTTGCTGCTGTTGAGGGCTGCGTTGATAGCGATCGGTCCCAGGGCAGAGCCCCCGATACCGACGACCAGGACATGAGAGAAAGCTCTTTCCCTGGCGAAGGATTCGACGGCTCGGACGGGAGCCGGGTCGAAGGGAAGATCGGCGAATCCCAGATGGCCGGCCCGGCGGTTGTCTTCGAGCCGCTCAATGAGTTTCGCCGAGGAGTCAGTCGTCTCTTCGATCGACCTGGCCGGGATGCCGTTTCGACCGACAGCTTCTTCAAAGACGTTCGTGCAGTCCAGCTCGATCAACTTTCCTCCGACGGTCTCCAGCCTTTCGGCTCTACCGAGATCGTCTTGAATTCCCGTAGATGGACCAATCCGGGTTTGGCCTTCTTCGGTTTCGTCACGAACCTTCGACGCGTGTAGTGCACTTCGACCTTGTTCGAATTGCGTGCCTGAGAATGGTAGGCAGCCAGTTCGGCTGCTCGAACGAGCACCGGTTCTTCGAGGGCCTGCTCTTTAGCCGGATTTCGCACGATAACGTGCGACCCTGAGTATTCGGCGACGTGCAGCCAGAAATCGTCCGCGGCTGCGACTTTGAACGTCAACTCATCGTTTTCCCGACCGCTTCGACCGACGAGAACCTCATGGCCGTCGATCTGTATATGAGCACGGCGTCGGCGACCTGCCTGACGGGTATCCTTGTTCCGATTTTCGTCTCCCGCTTGCTTTTCGGTCTTATTCGAAACACCCAGCCACGTATCCCAGTCCCGTATCGCAGCCAGGCGTTCGCTTTGACGCCGAACGTTTTCCTCGAGTACGTCGAGTTCCTTCAATTGGCGTTCGACCCGCCCCATACCTCGACCGGCCTTTTGATACTGCTTGAACATCTTCGACACGTTGGCGCGTAGCGTAATCGAAGAATCTACCGATACTTGTTTCGTGCGGGGTTCATCCCCGTAGTAATCGGTAACTGTCACCGTTTCGTGATGCTCGTCCATGGCCGCTCCGCTCGATACCAGCATCTGCCCGGTGGTGTTTAACAGGGAGGCCTCTTCGAAGCGTCGACGTCGACGAAGCAGTTTGTCGCGGCGACCCTTGAGGCGGCGTGCCTGGGCTTTCAATTCCCGCCGTCGAGGGCTCTTGGCGCGCTCGAGCAGGGTACGGGATTCCAGTTCGTCGAAATGCACCCGGGCGGCTTCCATGATGTCGGGATAAGTCTGGGAGCTGTGGCGCGAGAGGGAACCCATCTCAATCGGACTGAGTTCGGCCCGTCCGAGGAGCGGGACGTCGTTTCGTTCCAGGATTGCCGTGAGGGGTTGTTCTGAATAAATCCAGGCGAAACCAGGCGGATTCTCGAGCTGACCGAGCAGGTCCTGCATCGTTTCGGGCACGCTCCGTTCTGTGACCGAATGCCGGTGTGCGATCTCCGAGGCGAACAACGGGCCAATTCCCGCAATATTTCGAATAAGCCACGTCTTACCCTTCTCCTCGAACTCCGTCTCATCAAACCAGTAGTCATCGGGACCGAGTACTTCATCGAGATCGACCTTGCCGGATACCTTTGGGTATCGGTATTCGTCGTACTCGGCAATGCCGTGTTGAGGGCTGGGCGGGGTAAAGGATGCCAGCAGTCGTCGCCCGCCATCCAGGAGGAGCAGGTTTGGTGCGTTGGGTAGCAACTCCACAACGAGGGTGACGCTTTCAAGTTCCTTAGAAGGCAACACTGTCATGAACTTCATCTCGACAATGCGTTCCGCCAGCGGTTTCGTAATGTCCGTCAGGCGCGCCTGGTTGAGATGCTTCCGGAGAACCATGAGGAAGTCCGTGACCGGCGCCTCTACAGGGGGCCTCAAGGCAGAGACGTAGAGAGCCGGGTTCCGGTTATCGAGCAATACCTTGAAAGCCGGGAGCTTTCGAGCTCGAGTCTGGAACATGAAACCGTTGGGCTGATGCTGGACGACACGCCGAATCACGACGTCTTCGGCCACCCGCTTCAAGTTCTCAATCAGACTGATGAGCGCAAAATTCTCCATCAAAAGTATTGTAACTGATCGAGTAGCAGGGAGCAGGTAGCGAGTAGCGAGCAGCGTGCAGCAGTCAGTAGCAACAGGGAACTCCGGGCTAGGCTCCTAGCTGCCCGCTGCCCGCTCCATGCTGCCCGCTCCACGCTCAAACACGCTTTATGAAGGTATTCGAGACCTTGTCAGCCCAGGTCAGGTGCTCGGGGTCCACGAATGCCCACAGGAACCCGAACATCAGCGGGGTGATCGAAACCAGGTAGCCGAAACTCCTCCTGAACGCCTCACGGGGCTTGAGAGGATCTCCGTGCCGGTTGACAGCCCGGAGCCCCCGGACTCGCATTCCCGTCGTTTGGCTCATGCTCAGCATGAACAGGAAGAAATACACGGCCACCAGCAACAAGTAGGCGGCGCCGTAGATGCCGACAACCCGCCTGTTCATCGTGGCCGATTCCGGCATTTCCGAAACTGTCGCGATGACGAAAAAGAGATAGATGCCGAGAACGATGCCCCCGTCGATCAGGAAGGCGTAGGTGCGGTCGAGGAGCAGCTTTCGCTGGTATTCGGGCAGCATGAACTCGGCAGCGTGTTCCGCTTCGTCGAAGTCCAATGCGGGTTGGATCTTCGATATGTCGATGATCGTTCGCCGCCCTTTTCGTTGCATGCCGCCGGAATTTTATCACGGTTCTTGCGACAGGCAGCTTAATGTGTTTAATTCAAGCGGAGCGGCGTTTGGGTCCGCTCACTTTTTTCCCAACCGGCTATGCAAGCTTTATTATTGACCCTTCTTCTGCTCCCGCTTCAACAGGACATCATCAATACCGAGGCCGACGTCCAGACACGGGTTGGTGACGTTTTTACCGCCACCGGAGATGTTGTCATAACCTACAGGGACATCGAGGTCCGCGCCGATTCCGTTGTTTTCAATGAGGCAACGATGGAACTGGAGGCTGCCGAGGGTGTGACCTTCATCCGGGGGGACGAACGGCTTAGCGGCCAACGTCTCAAGATCAACCTCGACACTCTGGCCGGCGTACTGATCGACGTGGAGGGAGTGCTGGGTCCGGGCTATCTGATTGAAGCCGGCGAGGTGCGCCGCGATGAGCAGGGGCACTATGAGCTTCTGGACGCCACGATCACGACCTGTGAGGATCCCGACAACAGCGGGTGGGAATTGAACGTCGCCAGAGCCACCATCGAACCGGATGCACAGGTGAGGGCATCGAGCACCGTCCTCAGGGTTAAAGGGTTTCCTGTCTTCTACCTGCCGTATCTGAGCCTGCCTTCGGAATCGAAACCTCGATCGTCCGGATTCCTGACTCCGCAGACATCGACATCCACGACGAAAGGGCGGAGTATCCGGGAATCGTACTATCACGTGATCAACCGAAGCGCCGACCTCATGCTGACCGGCGAGTATTTTACTGTGCGCGGGCCGGCCGGCTCGGTCGATTTTCGAGCGGTTCCCGACGAAAATTCGCGGATCGAGGTCAACAGCTTTTTCGCCAGGGACCGCAAGGGTCAGGGTGGTCAAAGCGCAAGGATTCTCAGCACTACAAAATTCGGGCAGAATTTTCGAGCGGTCGCCGACCTGAACCTTGTGAGCTCTTTCGTGTTCCGCCAGGTCTTCGAGGAGGGCTTCGATCTGATCGCCTCGCCCACGGAACATTCGCAGGCTTTCGCCACCTACAACACAGCCCCGGCAACCTACAATCTGGAGTACAGCCGGCGAGGCACCTTCTTTGTTGATCAGCCCACGACGATCCTCAGAAAATTTCCCTCCGGGGAGATGCGGCTTCATGCCAGGCAACTGGGCAAACTCCCCGTATATTTCAGTCTCACTGGCAGCACTGCGGCCCTGCACCGAAGAGATGCCGTACTGGAGACCCCACCCTTCGTGGCGCGTCTGGACGTTCACCCAAGCCTGGAGATTGCCGTACTGAGAGGACCGGCGGTCAGCTGGAGCCATCGAATTGGAATCCGCGAGACGTTTTATTCCCACAGTGAGCGTCCCAGAATTCAGCGTGAAGCGCTGAACCGAACGTCGTTCGATTACAGCTTTGAGTTTTCGGGCCCACAACTGGAACGGGAATTCGGTGACTGGAAACATGTCATCGAGCCTCAAGTGGAGTATCGGTATGTCACAGGAGTCGATCGTTTCCTGGACACGCTGTTGGTCGACGAGGTGGACCTGCTTTCCGACACGAATGAGGTGACCTACGGCATCACGAACCGACTCTTCACGGATCGGGAAGTGTTGAGTTGGACGGTCTCACAGAAATACTTCAGCGATCCGACATTCGGTGGAGCGTTCGTATCGGGCCGCAAGAATCTTCTGGAGCCCCTGCTGGATCTGACAGGCTTTGGTTTTACCGACGAAGCTCGACGGTTTTCGCCGCTCGTGTCCGTGCTCCGCTTCTCGCCGAAGCCGGGCAGCACGACGGATCTTCAGATCGACTACGACACCAAGAAGAAGGAGTTCCGAAGCGCGGGCGTCATAGGCGGCTATGGCCAGGGACCGGCTTCGTTCAATCTTGCGTACTTCTTCACACGGAGGAGTCCGATCCAGTTACCCAGCAACCAGATTCGTGCGACGGTACGTTATGGAGACTCCCTCAGATCGGGATTGAGTGGCGCTTTCAGCTTTGCGTACAACATCGATCAGGCGTTCTTCCAGGCATCCACCGCCCGGCTCAGCTACAACACCGACTGCTACGGGTTGCACCTGGAGTTGACCCAATTTGATCTGGGCCCCCGCCGGGAAAGTCGTATTCGCTTTTCCTTTTCCCTGAAGAATCTAGGATCGTTTGGCACACTGCGACAGCAGGACAGGCTGTTCTAGTGGTCCCCGCCAGAGATAGCGTTACTAGATTTCGGAGTGCAACGGTGCCGG
>CAZOZZ010000045.1:0-24165 GCA_964584435.1 uncultured Solibacteraceae bacterium
TCCATAACGCTGATCGCGACTGTACCATAACTTTAGGGGCGCTGTACTAGTAATGCTTGAATCCGAATCTGAACCGGCCCTGGCAGAAAACTCGGGATGTTCCCTCAGGCGCCGTCTGGTTCAAGTACCTTCCTGGCACGCTTTACATCCGATGCGTCGCCGAGAACCACCAGGGTCTGGCCGGCCTCAACGAGCCAGGAGTCGTCCGGATTGTAAGCGAAGTTATCCTGACCCGCTCTTCGCGCTCCGACGACGAACAGTCCGAATTCCGAGCGAACCGGAATGTCTCCCAGCTTTTGGTTCGCCCAATCGCAGGTTTCCGGAATGGTCAGTTCCTCGAAACGATACGTCGACGCCTTGTCCCTCAGCATTGTGTCGAGAAACATCACGACGGACGGCCGCACCAGTTCCGACACGAGTCGAAGGCCGCCGATCGTCCCCGGGTTCACAACCGAATCGGCGCCGGCACGCCGGAGCCTGGCTGCCATACCGGGTTCGACTTCTTTTACCACGATACGGATAGACGGGTTCAGCATTCGGATGCTGAGTGTCGTGACGAGGGTGTCGCGATCGTTGGGAAGCGCGACCACAACACCTGCGGCCCGTGCGACGCCCGCGGCTCTCAGTATGTCCTCATCATCGGACACGCCCTGCATGATAGGTTCGTCGTGGTGTTCCCGAAACGCTTCGACGGTCTTCGAGTCCGGATCGATAACGACAAATTCCCGTTGGGTGCGAACGAGTTCTTCGACGATTCGCCTGCCGGTCTCTCCAGCTCCACAAATGACAAAATGGTCTTTCAAGCCTGCGATTTGGCGTTCCATGCGTCTCTTCCAGAAATACTGATTCAGATCCCCTTCGACGATAAATGCGGTGACCACCGAAACCGCATACAGCATCACACCCACGCCCGCCAGGATCAAGAACAACGTGTAGGCGCGCAAGATCGGGTTGCCCGTGGTATCGATGATCTCGCCGTACCCAACGGTCGTGACCGTGATAACCGACATGTACAGACAATCCAGAAAGGAGGTTTGCGGACTCAGAAGCTTGTATCCTGCACCGCCGAGCAGGTATTCGCTCAGCAGGAGGGCAATCCCGATCTGGAACCGGCGTTTCATGTCGCACGATTCTAACCCATTCCGGCCCCGCTTCCCGATGATCGGGGCACAGAGGCGAAAATGCTCGTTTCTGATTTAAGGGGGCCGTCGTCGACTTCCGATCCTCGGCTACTTCACAAAGACAGAGACTGCTGTTAATCTGGCATCGGCAGACGCCAAATCGAGAAGCATGACGACGCCCACAACCGCACCATCGGTCCTCGACCACCAACTCCAACCCTATTTCAAGGAACTGGCAAGTTTCGAGAGCACGAGGGATTGTGAGAATTCGGATGTCTTCCGCCGCCTGAAGCCGGAACTGGATCGGATCCTCACCACCGTCGAGCAGGAAGATTTTGCGATGGGAGAACCCTCCGCGCGCGGGAGTTACATTCATGCGACCTCGTGGAATCTCGAGCGTGGCAGCCAATTGGATGGAATCATTCGCGAGTTGGCGGAACACCCGGTGATGAGGGGAAGCGATGTTCTTCTCTTGCCGGAAGTGGACTATGGGATGGCTCGCGCCGCAAATCGCTACGTTGCGCGTGAGATAGCCGACGCGCTCGAGCTGAACTATGTATTTGCTCCGTGCTATCTGGCGTTGAACAAAGGTTCGGGGGCGGAAGCTGATGCAAAAGGTGACAACACGCTGGCTTTGCACGGGAACGCGTTGATGTCCAGATTTCCGCTCCTGCGGTCCCACTCCCTTGCGCTTCCCAACGGCAAGGACAAGATGCGCGGCCGGGAAAAGAGGCTGGGTTCCCAACGTGCCGTCATCGCCGATGTGGATCACCCTCTCGGTATGTTTCGCGCCGTGACTTTACATGTGGACGCACATTCGAGCCAGAGCCATCGTCATCTCCAGATGAAATTGTTGCTGGACCACCTCGACAGGCTCGAACCGTCCCTTCCCGTCGTGATCGGCGGAGACTGGAACACGACCACCCACAACGCCAGCCGCGCCCTGTACTCGATCATTGGTTTCTGTCGCAGGGTGCTGATGGGAGTCCGGAACGCCGTCGCCAACCATTATCCCTATCCGGATCGCTGGTTTGAGCGACACCTGTTCCGTGAATTGGAAACCAGGGGCTATAACTACAGGGATCTGAATGTTCCGGGGGGATGCACGCTGCACTACTCGATCCGCGACCTCGCCGCCAATCGAAACATGGGCGAGTGGGTGCCGCAGTGGTGTTTCTGGTTCATCAATTGGGCGCTGGAGCCACAGGGAGGTGTTTGTTCTCTGAAGCTGGACTGGTTTACCGGCAAGGGAATTCGGGTTGATCCCGGGGAGCCCGAACAGGGCCCGTCGGTTCTGTCCGATGTCGGAGACCGGGAGATCCCCCTGTCCGACCACGACCCGATTACCCTTGGCTTCGTCATACAAATGGAGGATTGATGAGGAGATTGTTCATCGTGTTGTTTGTCTCTCTGGTAGCGGGATGTGGCCCGGGCGCGGAGGTCGAGCCGGTTTCGGATCCTGCGGCCGAAGCGGCCGCGCTGTACCGGACTGCGGTGGCGGCTGAGGAAGATGGCAGATTCGGCGACAGCGAAGAACTCCTCGAGCAGATCGTCGCCGAGCACTCCTCGGGCGACGTAGCCGACGATGCGGGCGAAATGCTCGATCGGGTTCGGGAGAGCAGCGAAGCGTCGGCTCTCGAAGCGGTCCGAGACATCATCGAGGCGCAGGACAACTACATGGCGACTCAGCGACGCTATGGTCTGAACGTCGAAGATCTCGTCGGACAAATCCTTCTTCCCGCGGATCCGTCGCGAGCTGGCCTGGGTTACCGGTTCGCCCTTCGCGGCAGTCCTTCGGCCGACCGGTACACTCTTAGCGCGGAACCGACCTCGGGAGTCGGCGACAAGCGATCCTTCTTCGCCGATTCATCCGGCGTGATTCGCTGGGGACTGGGGCAAGCGGCCACGGTGGAGAGTCCGGAATTGGGCTCCGATCCAGACCCGGGTTCATGAAGGGTCTTCGGGATCCAGATTGAGCGCGGCGGAGTTGATGCAATAGCGAAGCCCCGTCGGCCGCGGACCGTCCGGGAAGACGTGACCGAGATGAGCCCCGCAGGAACCGCACGTCACTTCGGTCCGACGCATGCCGTAACTTCGGTCTTCCTCACTTGCTACGTTCACTTCGGAAGCGGGTTCGTAGAAACTCGGCCAGCCTGAACCCGAATCGAACTTGGTGTCCGAGTTGAAGACTGCGTTGCCGCAACACACGCAGCGGTATACACCCGGCTCCTTCGAGTCGTGATACTTGCCTGTAAATGGGCGTTCGGTTCCTTTCTGTCTGCAGATCTGGTACTGCTCCGGAGTTAATTCCTCCCGCCACTCGTCGTCTGTCTTTTCGATTTTCTTCGTTTCTGACACTTTGCCTTTTCTAGCGCCTGCTCAATCGGTCGCGACCGAATCCGACGCAAACCTGGTCGCCAATTCTGCGAAGTTATTCTTAGAGTACCTCGATCAGAGCGTCCTGACGCTGTACAAACCGGACTCCTTATATATATGACGTCAGCGGCGAATCGCTCCCACTGGAAATGTCCCAGTCGAAACCCTACACCCACGCCGGTGTGGCTTTTTCGGGTGGCGCGGATGTGACCGTTTCATTCCTGAGCGTGGTCATCGGCCTGACGACTGCTCATTCTTTTCATGGAACACCTGCGAACTCCCGGGGGCTACAAGGTCTTCGCGTTCAGGGATAAGTACGTCATCCTACTTTATCTGGCATCTATTCAACGTGTTAGGGTGGTGTCTGAGATTGGGAACATACGCGCCCGTCCCCATTTCGTGCTGCAATCGATGTGGTCCCTGTGCTAAAAACTATGTGCGAGAAACAGGGGCGCGCGCGAGTGTCCCCGGAAGCTCGAATTTCTTTTAGCGGAGCACACGATGAATTTCCTAAGAAAAGTGTGGGGTGTTATCAAGCTGATGAGCAGGGTTGAGCTGGCGTTTTTTGTAGCGACGGGTCTCCTTCTCTCGATCGTAATCGCACTTTACCGCATGGGGCTACTTGAGCTGTTTTGAACACCGAGTGGATCCAGTGATTCCCCATCTGATCTCGCCATTTTCCGTCCGCGGACACCCCTTCCCCGTGAACCTTTTTCTGAATCGCCCGCGAAATCTCACTCTTTTGACGTCAAGACCCGGCCATGTTTGACCATAACGGCCTATCGTCCTGCCCCATTTCTCGCTTAACTAGTTCGTTTGCACTAGTAGATTGGGCTGTTCAGCGGATTTACACGACTGACCGATCCCTTTACCCTCGAATTTCAGGATCATGCGCAACATCTGTCTGTCGAAGAGTGCCGTTAGACTTGGATGTTGAAGAGTGCCGTTAGATTAGATAAGGAGGAGAGTATGAGTAGAGAATCAAACGGGATTTCGGCGGGCCGCAAGAACCTAGCACAAGTTCTGCTCGCTAAAAGATATTGGTGGATACATTTCCTTATCGTAGCTGCGATAAGCACTGTTGGGCTACTTTATATTGGTATTGCGACCTATTCCGCAGCGCCCCCGCTTGTCGACTTTGTGTCGGCCAGCACCGGGGAGACGGTGATCCCTGTCGAATCGATCAACCGTGGTAAAGAAGTGTTTCACCTCAGGGGCCTGATGAATTATGGCTCTTTCCTCGGTGATGGTGCGGAACGCGGACCGGATTTCACGGCCGATGCTCTGCACCTGACGCTCGTAGGCATGTCCGAGTACTATGCCAAACCCGAGGTAAATGGACGTGTAGCAACCGACTACGACGTTGATGCGATCGCGGCGAGGGTCCAACGAGAGCTCCATGAGAACCTCTGGGACGAGTCCGCCGGCGTTATCGGCATGAACGATGCCCAGGTATACGCGTACGGAGAGTTGAACAAGCATTACGTTCAGATGTTCACGGATGCCGATTATTCGGAGGCAATGGAGCCGATTGGCTATATCTCCAACCCCGCCGACCTCAAGGCATTGACGTCGTTCTTCTACTGGGGAGGTTGGCAGACAGCGGCGAATCGACCGGGTGAGGTCTATAGCTATACGCATAACTGGCCGCCCGATGTGGCCGCCGGCAACACCCCGACGATGGCCGTCTATCTCTGGAGCTTCCTTTCGATCTTCGCCCTGTTCATTGGCGTTGGGGTCATCCTGTACGTCTACGGCGAAATCAAAGCAATGCCCGGTGACCCGGACGATCGGGCCGAGCGAAGCGTTTTCGATGGGCACAACTCTGCCCTGGGGACGCTTACGACCGAAGACCTGGAAAAACGATATGTTCGTCCCACTCAGAGAGCTACATATAAGTTCTTTGTCTTTGCGATCATTTGTTTCGGTCTTCAGGTTTTCGTAGGTATCATCAGCGCAAACGATTTCATCCGTGTGGATACATTGTTTGGGCTTGATATCGCCAGCATAATCCCATTTACCGTTGCTCGCAGCTTGCATCTTACGCTGCAGATCTACTGGTTCTTCCTGTGCTGGATCGGGTACACCCTCTTCCTCCTGCCCAGGCTTTCGAGAGTCCCCCCCGGGCAGGTTGGCCTGACCAACCTGCTGTTCGGTCTGTGTGTCCTCGTGGGCGGCGGAGCGATCGTGGGAATCTTCCTTGGACCAATGGGATACCTGAGCGACACAAATGCGTACTGGTTCGGGAGTCAAGGCTGGGAGTTCATGGAACTCGGCCGCTTCTGGCAGCTTCTCCTGTTGGCCTCGTTCTGTCTGTGGATCTTAATCATTTACCGCGGAGTGAAGCCGTGGCTGACGAAAGAAAACGTGTGGTCGGTTCCCTCATGGCTTCTTTACGGTAGCGGCGTAATGGTCCTCTTCCTGTTCTTTGGACTCTTCGTTACTCCGACGGCGAACTTTGCGATCTCAGACTACTGGCGCTGGATGGTTGTACACATGTGGGTTGAGGCCACGTTCGAAGTGTTCACAACCGTCGTGGTTGGGTACTTACTCGTTCAGATGGGTCTGATCACAAGGCCGATGGCGGAAAGGGTTATTTTCCTTGCCGTGATGCTGTTCCTTGTGACCGCACTGATCGGTATTTCTCACAACTTCTACTGGATAGCCAAACCGACCGGAGTTATCGCGCTGGGTAGCGTTTTCTCCACCCTTCAGGTGTTGCCTCTGCTCTTGTTAACCCTGGATGCATGGAAGATGCGGCAGGAAGGCAAGCGCGGTCATGCAGGACTTGCCGCCGGAAGGCAGTCCACCGTGATGGAGGCCGTCTGGCTGTTCATCCTTGGTGTTAACTTCTGGAATATTTTTGGAGCGGGAGTATTTGGCTCGCTTCTCAACCTTCCAATCATCAACTACTTTGAGCATGCAACCTACATTACCGGCAACCATGCTCACGCCGCTATGTTCGGTGTAAAAGGAAACGTTGCACTGGCAGGCGTCCTGTTCTGCTGCCAGCACTTGTTCAAGAAAGAAGCTTGGAACGAGGGCTTGGTTCGCAACGTGTTCTGGTCGTTGAACGGTGGATTGGTACTGATGATGTTCCTCGATCTGTTCCCGGCAGGGCTCTACCAGATGATGATGGTCATCACCAATGGTCTCTGGTACGCTCGGTCCTCCGCGGTTACAGAGGGCGCTGTGTTTACTTTCTTGACCTACATGCGCATGATCGGAGGCGCCGTGTTCGTCTTTGGTGGCCTGTTACCTCTTATGTGGTTCATCATTTCCCGGGGCACCCAGCTTCAGCGCGAAGTTGAAGTGGCCGAGGGCGAATGGTCAGTCTACGATAAGGACTGGGCAGCGCAGGAAGAAAGCAGAGCAATCGGCGACGACTAGGAGGACATAGCACTCCAATTAAACCGGTAGAGTACACCCCCCAGCACGACCGTGCTGGGGGGTGTCGCCGTTTGGGCAAAGAAATGGGAAAGGGACAGCCACCGCTGTCCCTTTCCCTATTTCTTTGAACGACAAGGGGCGTGCCTGCCACTGCTTTTCCGGGGTCAGATCGCTACACCGAAGGTCCTGGAAATCTTCAGATAGGAATTCTGCCGGCGCACGGGATTCTTCCGAGGCGGGCACCGGCCACCTTTTCAGCCCTCGTCATGAATGAGACATGGCGCTCGTTCCCGGGGGCGGCGCAGCATCCTGGCAGTGTGTTGCCGGCGACTCATTTCTGCAGCTTCAGCCACCTCCACGTGACAAGAAGCATCGTAACGAAAGGGAAGAAAGACATCACAGTCCAAAGAAGGAGGTAAGGTGTCGAGATTTCTGCCAGCGTCGTCCACCCCAACGCATCGCTCAGCATCGCTGTCACCAGGAAAAGAACAGCCATCGTGAATGGTGTTGCGATCCAGAGGGCCACGATCCTACCGGTTTGCCATTGTTTCAATCCCATGTCAGCACCTCAAAAAAACAGTAACTATTCCAATGACTATACATGATCTGTCCATCTGCGTTTAGTCGTGCGCCCAAGCTTCAGTGCCCGGCGAGTCCGACAGGAATTGTAATACGTAACGTGTCTTGCGGGTGTCGCTCTTTGATCCTGCTGCCTCTTCGAAGAAACACCTGCAAAGGGCATCACTCTCTCGCCTGGCCAACGTCGCTCCCCGGGAATCATCGGGGGAGGATCCTGACGAAGTCCAGGAAGACGAGACCGGTAGGCGCTGTCGCTGCCGATCACTTAACTCTACAGACTTCCGCCACAGGTGCTCGATCCGGCGTCAGTTACCGGTGACGAGCCGCGATTGACCGAAAATCAGGTGCGTTCCCTACTGCAGGTTCCATATTCTATGCTTGTCGGAGGCGCGATTCCCTACACCCGACAGGAGAGCGGTTTCATGAGAAGACACGTCAGACGAAGCTTCAGGGCCGAGGTTCACTCCCCATCTCAGCTGTGGTTCGGAATAGTTGCGGTCCTTGCAGGGGGCCTGCTCACCCTCGACAATCTCGGCTATATCGACGCCCGCCTGTTCTTTCGATTGTGGCCGGTGCTGTTCATCTGGGCCGGGGTGAGTCTCGCCACTCAAAAAGGCCGCCCACTGGCCGGCTCGATCTTTGGGCTTTTTGGCATTTGCGTGTTGTTGAATAACCTGGGTTACATCGATCTCGATTTTTCCGATCTGTGGCCGCTGGTCCTGATACTGCTGGGAGTAAAGGTGATCTTCAGGCACAGGGAAGAACGGCTGTGGGACGGGGAACGTTCCGAGCGGAGAGGCGATGAATTCACTCCGGGTCTGAGCAGTGAAGAAGAATCCACGAATTCGATGGGAACCGAGGAATCCACCATAAATGCTGTCGCCGTCCTCGGAGGGGTCGAGCGCAACTGTTCTTCCCAGGACTTCACGCATGGGCAGCTGACCGCCATCATGGGGGGATGCGAAATCGACCTTCGTGAAGCTTCGATCGTGACCAGCCCGGCAGTGATTGATGTTTTTGCCCTGTGGGGCGGTGTGGAACTAATGGTTCCGGAGGATTGGACCGTGACCATGAAAATCCAGCCGATCCTCGGAGGGGTCTCCGACCGGACTACCGCGCCAAAGGGTGGTTCGGAAAAGAACCTGGTTCTCGAAGGGACTGTTGTTATGGGCGGTCTCGAGGTCAAAAACTAGAGCGAGCGGCATTCGAATGCATCCCTTACTTGCAGAAAGAAAACGTCTGGCCCTCTACCTTGCCGCCTGGGTTCCGATCGCGGCGCTGCTTGCCGCGCTGTTGAACCTGTCGGGGCCGCTCACATGGTGGGACGCGTCCCTCCTGGCTTTGCCGCTTGCCTTCTTCTACGCATTTCTCTGTCTGCCTGCCTGGTACCTGTGCCGTGCTTTTCCACTCGACACGACGGAGTGGACTCGCTTGATTGCAATGGGCCTTGCCGCGTCTTTCCTGACGGCGATTCTGTGGGTGATCCTGGGTGAAAGCTGGGCGTCTCTTCTCAGCCGGATATACTCGCCCGGCATCGAGGAAAACTATGTTGCTGTGCTTCCTCTTCTCCTTGGCCTGGGTGAAGTCATGTTTCTCCTTTCGCTTGTCGTGCACTACCTGGTCATAGTGTTCGAGGCGGCTCGCAATGCGGAAAGACAATCCCTCGAGAGCGAGGTGCTGGCACGGGAGATCGAACTCAAGGTCTTGAAGGCGCAGGTCGACCCGCATTTCCTGTTCAACAGTCTGAATTCTGTCAGTTCCTTGATCGGATCGGACCCGCCTGGCGCGCGTGAAATGTGCCTGTTGCTGGCCGAATTCCTCCGAACCAGCCTGAAGCTCGTCAACCAGCCGAACATCCCGTTGTCGGAGGAACTCGCGCTGGTCGAACGTTTTCTCACGATAGAACGCGTTCGATTCGGATCGCGGCTCCGCCTGGAAATCGACGTCGACCCCCGGAGCGAATCGAGCCTAGTCCCACCGCTGCTACTGCAACCTCTTGTCGAAAATGCAGTGAAGCATGGCGTTGCTCACCGTTTGGACGGGGCAACCGTTCGTATCCGGTCCGAGATCGTAGGGGATGATCTGCGCCTGTCGGTCGAAAACGAATGTGACGCCGATCGTCCCGACAGTCTCTCTACGAAAATCGGACTGGAGAACGTTCGAAGCAGACTCCGGACGCTCTATCCGAATGATGCGCGAATGGACTTTCGAGAGGAAGACGGGAAATTTGTTGTCGAACTGCGCCTGCCGTTTCTTGTCGCGTTCGAGGCTGCCAGTTCGGCTCCCACTCTCCGGTCCTCCCGGGACGGAGTCCGAGCCGAGAGGAGTGCGGGCTGATGAAAGGACGTGTCTTCTCTCATTACAAGATCCTTGAAAAGCTGGGCGCCGGCGGCATGGGACAGGTCTATGAGGCGAGGATACGCGCCTCGACCGTAGGGTTGCGCTCAAGTTGCTTTCCAGTGAGTTAGTGGGTGACCGATCGGCGCTCGACCGATTCGAACGAGAGGCCCGGGCCGCCTCGGCCTTGAATCATCCCAACATCTGCACGATCTACGACGTCGGAGAGCACGAAGATCAGCCCTACATCGTCATGGAGTTGCTCGAAGGCGAGACGCTGGCCGACCGGGTCGCTAACGGGGCGTTGGGAACCGACGAGGTATTGAGTATCGGAATCCAGGTTGCTGATGCCCTGGACGCGGCGCACGGCGCGGACATCATCCATCGGGACATCAAGCCGGCAAACGTAGTTGTAAATAGTCGGGGCCATGCCAAGGTTCTCGATTTTGGCCTTGCCAGATCCAGGACGGAATCACTAACGAACGCTGTGGGGTCTGTCCCGGAAACGCTTCTTACCCAACCGCACGCGCTGATGGGCACCGCCCCTTACATGTCGCCTGAACAGGCACGTGGCGAAGATGTCGATGTGCGATCCGATCTGTTTTCCTTCGGTGCTGTGCTCTACGAAATGGGTACCGGACATCGTGCTTTCGGAGGCGAAACGGCGTCGGCGACGTTTGAAGCGATTTTCTTCAGGAATCCAACGGCACCTGTTCGTTTGAATCCGGTCCTCAATGGCGAGCTGGAAACTATGATCCTCAAGTCCCTGGAGAAGAATCCGGACGTACGATACCAATCCGCCAAAGACTTTGGGGCGGACCTTCGCAGACTTCGGCGCGATGCCGAATTCGCGGCTGAAACCCAAAGACGAATGCCGTCGGTTTCACCGGGGCCGGCCAGGTTCCCCAATGAGCGGATCCGGACCGTCATTGTCGACGACGAGGAACCCGCCCGAAGCCTGTTGCGCGAATACCTGGGCTCGAACCCGACCGTTGAGATCGTAGCGGAGTGCGCGAATGGATTCGAGGCCGTTAAAGCTGTTGCGGAAATGAAGCCGGACCTGTTGCTGCTCGACATCCAGATGCCGAAACTGAATGGTTTTGAAGTTCTTGAGCTGATAGGTGATGACGTCGCCGTGATATTTGCAACGGCATACGACGACTACGCCCTCAAGGCTTTCGAAGTGCACGCAGTGGACTATCTGCTCAAGCCTTTCAGTCGCAGACGGCTGGAACAGGCTCTGGCTCGGGCCCAAAAACAGATCGGCCACGGCAGGGATCCATCGATTTCCGCCCTTGCCGCCGAACAACGAGCGAACAGAAAGGCGTCGGAGCGGATTCTGGTCAGGGATGGTTCCCATGTTCATGTCATCGCCGCAGGAAAAATTGACTACGTCGAAGCGCAGGATGACTACGTCTCGTTTAAGACTTCGGATCGGTCGTATCTGAAACAGGAAACAATGAACGAGGTTGAGGCACAGCTCGATCCGGGGCGCTTCGTCCGAATCCACCGATCCTATATCCTCAACCTCGAACGTCTTACCAGGATCGAACTCCAAACGAAGGACAACCGCGTGGCGATCCTGACGGATGGAAGCCAGCTGCCGGTCAGCCGGTCCGGCTACGCCCGCCTGAAGCCCCTTCTTTAGAATCTCCGTTTCTGTGTCATGCCGCCGAGGCTCCCAAGCTGCTTGTATAATGATGGCACTGACATGGTTGGAGCTAACGAAGCAGTTGATGTGATCGTAATCGGTGCGGGTCCGGCCGGTTCGGTCACGGCGGCGCTGCTCGGAAGGCTCGGCTATTCGGTCGAAATCTGGGAGACGCTGGCTTTTCCGCGATTTCGCCTCGGTGAATCCCTTCCTCCGCGCGCAGTTGCCCTTCTCGGCCACCTCGGTTTCGGCGACGTGGTGAGTGCTGAAGGATTTGCCGTCATGGAGGGTCACACATCGGTATGGTCCGACGGCGAGCCGCGCCGTGCGGTGTTTGAATCCGGTGCGGGCCTGCAAGTCGAACGGTCTCGCTTCGATCAAGTCCTGTTGGATGCCTGCCGTGCTCGTGTTCGCATGCGACGGACGGCAACCGGCTTGATCCGGGAAGATGGCCGAGTGTCCGGCGCGACCTTCGTTGAAGGGGGCAGGGAAGGTCAGAGTCGAGCCGCCATGGTTGTCGTTGCCGCCGGTCCGCGATCTCGTTTCGGACGCTGTACGGGGCCGAGGACCACGCACCTCAAGCAGTGGGGCATTGTCGGCTACTGGAAGGACTCCACCCATCCCGAAGGTAGCCAGATGAACGACACGATTATCGAGAGCTTCTCCGATGGCTGGTTCTGGTCGCTCCGTCTGGCGTCGGACCTTCGCAACGCCACTGTCCTTTTCGGTGAGGACCAACTGGAACGAGTCCGCCAGGGTATCGAGCCGTTCTATCAAGCCGCACTGGCTTCGACTTCTTTTACAAAGGGACTCCTGGGGGGCGCAGCAAGCCTCAGCGCCCGTCCGATCGGCATCGATGGGGCCTGGCTGTGTGCCGAACGTTTCTCAGAACCCGGTCTTCTGCTGGTGGGCGATGCGGGTTCCGTGATCGATCCTCTGTCTTCCCAGGGTGTCTACAAAGCAATGTGCTCCGCAACGACGGCCGTTGCCGTAATCAATACCTGTCTTCGCAAGCCTGAACTCGAACCCGTTGCACTCGAGTACTTCGACGAAGAAGAGCACCGGATGTTCGATGGGTACGCCGCCGGTGCCGTTTCGACCTTTCGTCGGGAACAACGGTGGAAAGATCGTCCGTTCTGGGCCGAACGGCATTCGCTTTCAACTGGAGCCATCCCGGACACCGAATCGGGACAACCGGGGCCGGTAATGTTCCCACCCGAACTCGCCGTGTCGATCGAAGCGGGCCGTGCTGGGCATGTGTTGCTCACGGTTGAAGAAGGAGTGTCGATCGAAGCTCGCCCGTTTATCGCTGATAACGAGATCGTTCTGTCCGACTGCCTGGTCACAAAGGCGTTTCCATACGGCTATCGCGGTCCGCAGCACGAGCTTCTGGTTGAACTGGTCCGAGCGTTCGATCGTGGAAAGCCGATCGGAAATGTGGTCGACACGAAGAAGAACCGACCTTCTTCTGACGTTTTGAGGACCATCTCATATCTGTGCCGGGAGGGTCTGCTCCGCCAGATAGTTTGAGAGTAGTGGTCAGTAGTCAGGGCCCCTTTCCGACAACTGGCCACTGACCACTGACCACTGACCACTTCCAGCACTGGCCACTGAACACTGACCACTGTACAATACCCCCTCGCTCGATACCCCGGATGGGAGGTTCACTTGTCCAGCCGCTTTCTTGTCTGTCTTGTGTGGATTCACCTGCTTGCCCTATTCGTCCTGGCCCAGGACAACGTTGCCGGAAAGGGCATTCCCGTAGAAAACCAGACAACCCGAAACGCCTGTTCGGCCTGTCACGCCATCGACGATGAGGGTCGAATGACTCGCATCTCTTACATGCGCAAGACGCCGGAAGGGTGGCAGGAGACCATCAAGAGGATGGTCCGTGAGCAGGACGTCATGGTTGAACCGGCCGCTGCGCGTGAGATCGTCAAGTACCTCAGCAATGAACACGGTCTGGCTCCCGAAGAGGCGCGTCCCGCTTTTTACGAAGTCGAACGCCGCATGATACGGGAGACCATCCCCGACGAGAGCCTGGAGGAGGCCTGTGTGGTCTGTCACAGTATCGGCCGCATCTTGTCCCAGCGGCGTGATCGGGACGAGTGGAAACTGCTGACGAGTTTTCACCTCGCGTTGTATCCAATGGCCGAGTTCCAGGCGTTCCGTGCGGTAAGGAGTTCCACTTCGCGGACGCTCCCGGCGGTGGGGGAAGCCCAGGTCGGAGACGATCCTCTACGTCCAGGTCCCATCCCGGCGACCCGAACCATTTCCTCACTGAACGACCAGCGGGATCCCGTGGATCGGGCCCTGGATTACCTGGGGCGGGCACAACCCCTCGACACTCCCGAATGGCGGGCCTGGCGTGCAAGCTTTCGCGCCCCACAGATCGAGGGGACGTGGGCAGTCCAGGCATACATGGTCGGCCGTGGGCGTGGCTACGGACAGATGGTTATTTCTCCCGGGCCGGCAGAAGACGAGTTCCGTACCGCGACGTCGATCGAATTCAGCGACGGAACCCGAACGTCGCGAACGGGCCGGGTGCTGCTGTATGCCGGCTACAGCTGGCGGGGAAGCTCGAACGATCCCAGCGCGGTCACGGAGCGCCTCGGGCAGCTCCGTGAAGTGATGTTCCTTTCTTCCGATAACGACACGTTAAATGGGCGGTGGTTCAATGGAGCCTACGATGAATTCGGGATAGACGTTGTTGCTCAAAGGATTCGTCGGGACATCCATGTGTCGGGAACCGACAAGAGCGGGGTGATGGCCGGCTCCAGCGAAACGGTGAGAATCTACGGTGCCAATTTCAATCCTGAGCTTTCCACCGAAGACATCGATTTCGGTCCAGGCATCCGGGTCAACAGCTCCCGGGTTACATCCGATATGATTGCGGTCGACATCAGCGTGGAGTCGGAGGCTTTGCCGGGACAGCGCGATGTTGTAGTCGGCGGCATTGTTTCCAGGGGGGCACTCGCCGTCTTCGACCGCATCGATTACGTTCGTGTCTTGCCCGAGCAGGGTATGGCGCGATTGGGAGGCGGGGCGATGCCGAAGCAGTTCCAGCAGTTTGACGCCGTCGCCTATCACGAGGGGCCGGACGGAGTGACCGGAACGGAGGACGACATCGAGCTAGGCCCCGTGCCGGTCTCCTGGTCGGTCGAGGAGTTTAACGCCAGGTTGAATGACGACGACATCCTTTATGTCGGAACACTGGGCCCGAACGGGCTGTTTACGCCAAACATCGACGGCCCGAACCCGGAACGAAAAGGCCAGACAAACAACTACGGCGACGTGCGCGTGATAGCGACATATGAAGGAGAAGGAACCGACAAACCGATCCGGGGCGGTGCCCACCTGGTTGTGACGGTTCCCTTGTACGTGAGATGGCTACAACTGGAAGTACTGCCGTAGCCGGATATCGGCTGTCCGACGTCCGGCGATTTCGAGCCGCGGAACAGGAGTTTGTGTTCCTCGTGGAAACCTCGGCCGTCGTGGGTCTGGATCCGGTCACCGCCGCCGTGATCGATGTGTTCGAAGCGGGTCCGGCGAATCCCGCCGATGTCCTCGACAGGTTGGGATCATTGTTTCCCCGAGAGGATCTCGTCGAGGGCTTTTCCGAGCTGAACCAACTCGGCGTCCTGATGCCGGGGGATGACACGCACGGTCCTCCGCCGTTTGCTCCGCTCGACAAGCTTCCATTGAGCACGATCGTCCTCAACGTGACGAACAAGTGCAACCTCAGCTGCAAGTACTGTTACGAGTATGGCCAGGACCGGATTGCCGACGATTCGACAGCGGCCTTCATGGACGAAGAGACGGCATTCGAGAGCGTCGATTTCCTGATGGCGAACAGTGGCTCGCTGCCGCGGCTGAACCTGACTTTTTTCGGTGGTGAGACCCTTTTGAACTTTAAGGTCGTCCGGTCGACGATCGAGTATGCCCGCCGTCGGGCCAGGGAACTCAACAAGGCGATCGATTTCAGCCTGACAACCAATGCCACGCTGCTGACCGATGAGGTCGTGGGGTTCCTGTCGGAGAATCACGTCGGCGTTACGATCAGCATTGACGGACCGAAAGAGCTTCAGGACAAGTTCCGGACTTTCAGCGACGGTGAGGGAAGCTACGACCGGATTCTACCCCGCATCCGGGGATTGCTCGGGAACCACCACACCCGACCGATCGGAGCGCGGGTGACGCTGACCTCACAAGTGCTGGATATCGTCCGGATATTTGAGCACCTGACCGAGGAGATCGGTTTCTACGAGGTCGGGTTTGCCCCAGTCACCACATCTCCCGATACCTTGTACGCGATCGGAGACGACGGTTTCGACTCCATGCTCGGGCAGTTTCGTAAACTCGGAAAGCTGTATCTGGAAAAGGCTGTTCGGGGGGGATACCTCGGTTTCTCGAACATGACCGACACGCTCGCCGAGATCCACACGGGGATGAGCAAGAACTATGCCTGCGGCGCCGGTCTCGGACTGCTGGGTGTTTCGCCGTCCGGAGACATCGCGCTGTGCCACAGGTTCGTCGATTCCCCGGAACATGTTCTGGGTCACATCCGAACCGGGATCGACGAAGGCAAACGGGACGAGTTTGCCAGCAAGACGCACCTGTCTCACAAAGCCGATTGCCACACATGCTGGGTGCGGGGCCTTTGTTCGGGGGGGTGCTACCACGAAGCCCAGGTTCGTTACGGTGACATCGGGCACGCCAACCTTCATTACTGCGACTGGATTCGCGGGTGGATAATGACATGTCTGGAAACTTACGCCGAGATATCGGAACGGAATCCGGCGTTTTTCGACCGATTCGATGAGAGGAAGGGTTATGCGACATCTTAAAGCCGTCAACCGGAAGGCCCAGCGGATCGAAAGGCTCATGCTTTCGGGAGGCGACGTCTATGCCGTTCATCAGGGTCCTCCCAGTGGCCCCCAGTTTCCGATGGGTTGTTCGCTCGTCTTCGACCCCGGATGGGAAGTGGATTCCAGAGGTGGTACCGCAGGGCTGTGCCAACCAGTCGAGCGCGATCTCTACGACTGCTACATCACGTGCTATTGGCCGGCACAGGTGCCCGACCATCTGAATAACTATCCGGACTGGACGAAGAAGTGCAGCGCGGCTGCCAAGGATTGGCGCAATATCGATCTGGTCTTTCCATAGAGAAGAAGGTTGTGATTAGTAATACACGTAAAGTCATAGTCGTATTCCTGGCCCTGATATTCACCTCGGATCCTCTTGTTGCTCAGGATTCACCCATCGGGACGATCTATTCTGCAGTCTGGCCTGGCGAGATCCTCGTAATGGACGAGGAGACCGGCGAGATTCGCGACAAGATCCCGCTGCGATTAGGGGCGGCGTTCAACCTTGAGCTTTCACCGGATCGCAAGCGATTCTACGCCAATACGGGATTGATGGAGGGCATCGAGGTCATCGACATCGAATCGCGAAAGGTTGTCGACGCCTTCAAGCTGTCGGAAGGGAATCGGAAGATCCGGGTTGTCAGGAGATTCACGGCGCATCCGGACAACAAGCGTGTCTTTGCCGTGGTTCGCGTGGCCGTCAAGGGCATCGATCGATATACGATCGAAGAACCGCAACTCGTGACGATCGATCTCGAGCAGCGCAAGATTACGAAATCAGTGGAGATCCCGCGGGAATACTCGCGCGGACAAAGTCCACTGATGCGCGTGTCTCCGGACGGCAAGTTTCTCTACTATCTGTATCGCGATTTCCTGGTTTTCGATGTCGACAGTCTTGAGATCGTAGAGAAAGTGGAGTTGTCACGCCCCGTCTATCCGGGAAGCGGTACCGTTCGGCTTGGCCGTTTCTTTGAATCCTACGACGAACCGTATGCGCTGACGTTCCTCTTCAACTCGACCGATCCTACGACAGGCCGCGGCATGATGGGTGTTGCCCGCTTCGACTTTTCCGACCGCAGCCTCGATTACTTTGAGACCAACCCGAGTGTGGGGCTGGGTGACTTTGCAGTGTCGCCGGATGGGAAACGGGCCTACGGAGTCCGGAACGCCGTGGATCAACACGAGATCTACGAGTTCGATCTGGAACAGAAGCGGCTCGTGCGCAAACAGGCCTACGAAGGCCGCCCACGAACATCGTTGAAAGTCAGCAGCGACGGGCAGAAGGTATACCTTCACCATGCGGGAAACACGATTGATTACTTTGACGCCGAGACCCTGATGTTCGAGAAGCGTGTGGAACTGCCGGCCGATTTCACGGCTCGGATGATCGTTGTTCCCAACCAGAAGCAGTGAACGCCATCTGATGTAGGTGTGCTCTATGAGCGCATGCGCGGTCACAGACCGCACCTACATCTCGGACAGGACGACGTTCGTTTGGAAGCGAGTTAAGGCCGACAGTTCGTCGCTTTTTCGATTAATGCATTCCCGTTTACCAAAAGAAGGCACAGCTCGAATCCGCGAATTCATCCTCCCCTACTGGCGTCAACTACTCCTCGTCCTCGTTTTTGGCACTATCGCCACCCTGTCGGGTCTCGCACAGCCCTACTTCACGAAGGTCCTGATCGATGATGCTTTGCTCCAGAGCAACTTCAATCTCCTGGTCTGGATATCGCTCGCGATGCTTGCCTTGATGGCGTTTTCTTACGCGCTCAATGCCTGGACGGGCTACCAATATATTAAGGTGTCGGCCGCGATCCTGTTCGACATGCGCCGGACGGTGTACCGGCACCTGCAGAAACTGTCTCCGCGTTTCTACGCCGACAAGCGACTTGGGGATGTGATCTCGCGATTGAACAACGACGTTGGTGAGATTCAACGGATATCCGCCGACACGTTGCTCGCTCTGACCAGTAACGTCCTGTTCCTGGTCGGGGCCGTCGTTATCCTGCTTTATCTGAACCTGATCCTGTCGCTGCTGACTTTTGTGTTGTTGCCGTTTATCGTGATTGCCTTGTCACGAGTACGAGGGCGGTTGGAAAGTGACACCGATCAAGTTCGAAAACGGAGTGCGGACATCGGCAGTTTTCTCGTCGAGACCCTGATGGGGCTTCGGACAACGGTCGTGATGACGGCCGAGGAGCGGGAAGTTGAGCGTTTCGGCGGCCACAACGACCGATTTGTTTCGGCCATGCTCGATCGCCAGAAGACCTCGATTCTGGCAGGCCTGATTCCTTCGGCAGGATTGACCGTCGGCGTTCTGATGGTCTTCCTGATCGGAGGCTATCAGGTCATCCAGGGAGTGATGACGCTCGGCGCGTTCGTCGCGTTCATCTCCTACCAGTCTCGCCTGATCGCACCTATCCAGAACATAATGACCCTCTATACGAACGTCGCTTCGCTGAAGGTATCCGCGAGGCGCGTCACGGAGTTGCTGGATGCCGTTCCCGAAGTCACCGGCGGCCCGAACGGCTTCGACGGACCTGTCGAAGAAATCGAGTTCCGCCAGGTTTCGTTTCGTCATGAGCGGGAAGAGGTTCTGACGGATGCCACTTTCCGAATACAAGCCGGAACGTTTTCCGTCGTCACAGGTGCGAGTGGGGCCGGCAAATCCTCGATCGCCGACCTGCTCGTCCGGTTGTACGATCCGGACAGCGGCACGATCGTCATCAATGGACTGGACGCTCGCCTCTATAGTCTGGCAGCGCTGAGAAAGAAGGTGGCACTCGTCGAGCAGGACACGTTTCTTTTTAACGGTACCGTGGGGGACAACATCCGTTATGGGGGAACGACTCGATCGGAAGTACCTGGGTTTCTAACTGTACCGCCCGACGCACTTGTCGGCGATCGCGGCCTTGCCCTGTCCGGTGGGGAGAAGCAGTCGATTGGTATCGCCCGAGCCCTGGCGCGCGATCCAGAGGTGTTGATCCTCGACGAAGCGACTTCGGCGATGGACATCGATCTGGAATCGAAGGTTCTGTCGGAACTCAGCCGCATCATGAAAGGTCGAACGATTATCCTTATCACCCACCGTTCCTACCTTACCCGGAATGCCGATCTGGTTTTCGAGGTAGTCGACGGCCGAATTCTCCAGGCCGCGGCACCCAGGGTGGAACGTGCTTGAGCGGGCCCTCAGGGTCGCTGTTGTTGATAGCGGAATCAATCCCAATCATCCTCACGTGGAAGGTGTAGCAGGTGGAGTCGGCCTTGGTCGGGGAGACGACGACCCTGAACCCGACTGGAACGACAGACTCGGGCATGGAACCGCCGTGGCCGCGGCGATCAAACAATGGGCTCCCTCGATCGAACTCTACGCTGTTCGTGTTTTCGACCGCTCTTTTTCAACTGAAATCGACGATGTAGTCCGGGGTCTGCGGTGGTGTGCCCAGAGCGGAATGGATGTCGTCAACCTCAGCCTCGCCACGTTGAAAGACACGCATCGTTCCGCTCTCGAAACAGTCAGCCGGGAGGTTCCCGTTCTGGTCGCTCCATACGATTTCGCCGGGATCCCCGCCTATCCCGGGAGCCTCGACTGGGTCTTTGGAGTCAGTGTCGGTCGAGACCTGGAAGGGGATGCTTTTGCCGTGATACAACATCCCAACCTCCATTTCGCCGCTTCACCACTCCCTCGCCAGTTGGACGATTTGCCGGTCGGGCAGAACTTCAGCGGGCCCAGCTTCGCAACAGCTAACTTTACGGGCCACATCTGCCGGCTTTTACTGAGAGGGGACGTCCCGGACGCCGAGGCGCTGAGAACATTCCTGACCTCTACCAGCACGAACGAAACCGACGATTCCGGCGAGCATCCAAAGGAGTCCGTCCAGAAAATGACCGCGAGGTCGCTCCCGAATCGCAGATCTTCAAAATAGTCGGGATATTCCTCTCGTCCGCTCAAGCGGGCGAAACCGAATCTGATCCAGATCTCGGCACCAATCTTGTGAATCTATTCTTGGATGGGCACCGAGTCATTGAATTCTAAGGTGCCGATGGCACTCGAAACCCTCTTTCTGAGGGAATCTGCCCAACCACTTTCATCAGGCGTGGGCCCGGTGGAGCTAGCGCATTCGTACTAGAAAATTGAGTCGATGGACGGATTTACACGTCACACCGATCACTTTACCATAGGCCATTCTCGGACACTTGTTCGGTTGGAGGTTCGGTCTTGACCATTGTGAAGCGGTATCCGGCCATAGTTCGTGCGGCGTTGGAAGTGTTTGCGTCGCATGGTTATCACCAGGCCTCGATGCGGGAGATTGCCGCTGCCGCCGATCTTTCCCTGGCCGGTCTCTACCACTATGTGAAAGGCAAGGACGAACTCTTGTTTCTGGCGATCGACAGTTCTCTCGACAGCCTGCTCGAAAACCTCGACGCCGCGTTGGGCGAGGCCGTGAACCCCGAGGACAAGCTCCTCGCCCTGAGTGAAACTCACCTGGAATTTGCTCTCCAGAGCGGCTCCGCCCTCAAGGTCGTCATCAGGGATCTCGAAAACCTGGAAGAGCCCCACCGGACAGCCACCGCGACCAAGCGACAGTCTTACGTCGAACGTAGCCTGGAGGTCTTGCGAGCTGTTGATCCGCATGATCGGTCCGACCAGGATCTACTGGCGGCAACGAACCTGTTGCTTGCCATGCTGAACGCGGTCGTTACGAAACCGTTTACAGCCCTTTCCGGAGAGACGAGAGACCTGGCTCGAGTCGTCACCGAACTTTTCATGTATGGGTTTCTTGGACAAGAACCAGGAGGGGCTCCGGCTCGCATCCCACCGATCGAACCGACCAAGAACGAAGAGATCGTTCATGGCACTTGAAGCTCTCGTCGAACGTGCCCGGGCAGTCCTCGCCACTCCGATCAATACCGTAGTCGAAGACATCGTTCGAGGCATCCACACTTCTCTGACCAGCCGGGCTAAGGGTTGCTGAAGCGTGTTGGGCTGGCGCCCGAACTGACCTTTATCGGCGTCGTCGCCAAGCAAGTGGGCATGGACAAAGTGTTGGAGGAAACCGCAGGTCTTCCGGTGAATGTTCCAGACGAGCCGGACTTTGTCGGGGCGCTCGGAGCGGCCCTGCTGTTGCTGTCAAGAGTCGAGAAAGTACAAAATGCTGATATCATCGCTATGCAGACTGCCTGAAAGGGGACCAGATGAGCACGACGGAATTTACGAAGACATATGAGTTTATCAAGACCGCCGAGGCCGACAATGTCGCCCGAATCGTCTTGGATCGGCCACCACTGAACGTCCTGAACATGGCGATGATGGAAGAATTGAATCAGGTGCTGGAGGGAATCTCCAGACGCCGGGACCTGAAGGTTCTTGTTCTTTCCGCTGAAGGCAAGGCGTTTTCAGCCGGCGTTGCGGTCGAAGATCACCTGGGCGAGAACGCCAAGTCGATGCTGGCGACGTTCCACCAGATCTTCAGATATCTCCACTCTCTGCCTTGTGCGACCATTGCGGTGGTCCAGGGAATGGCGCTGGGCGGCGGTGCCGAGTTGGCCACTTTCTTCGACGTTGTGATTGCGAGCGAAGCTGCCAAGCTCGGTCAGCCCGAAATCAAAGTCGGCGTCTTTCCGCCGATCGCGGCGTTGCACTACCCTGGCCGGGTCGGTGAGGCGCGCACCCTCCAGTTGCTGTTGTCTGGAGACATCCTGTCTGCGACGGAAGCGGAACGGATAGGCCTCGTAGATCGCCTCGTCAAGGCCGAGGAACTCGCCGACGCCCTGGAACAGGAAATCGGAAAATTTACCGACAAGAGCGGGGTCGTGCTTGGCTTGACCCGGCGTGCGGTGAAGCAGGCCTCGCTTCCGAACTTCGAACGGGCGCTGGCCGAGCTGGAGGATCTTTACCACGACGAACTGATGTTAACGGCGGACGCGAATGAGGGTCTTCGGGCGTTCGTCGAAAAGCGACCGCCTGTTTGGAAAAACCGATAAGAGGGAAGCAATGAAACTTGAAGGGAAGACAGCAATTGTCACAGGCGCCGGACGTGGAATAGGTCGTTCGATTGCTTTGGCCCTGGCCCGGGAAGGAGCCCGGGTTGGAGTGGCCGACATCCTGGCGGACAATGCCGATTCGGTGAGGGACGAAATCCAGGCTCTCGGAAGGGAAGCGCTGGCACTGCACGTCGATCTGACCAAACGCGCGGAAATTGAGAGTGGGGTGGGGACGGTATTGTCCGAGTTCGGCCAGATCGACATCCTCGTCAACAACGCCGGTTGGGACAAGTTGGAGCCCTTCCTGCGAAGCGAAGAGGAAACCTGGGACAAGATCATCGCGATCAACTTCAAGGCTGCGTTGTACACGTTGAAGACCGTGCTCCCGCACATGGTGGAGCGCGGAGGCGGAACGGTCGTCAATATCGCTTCCGACGCCGGACGTGTCGGCTCCATGGGCGAAGCAGTATATTCGGGCACAAAGGGGGCGTTGATTGCGTTCTCGAAGACGCTGGCCAGGGAACATGCCCGGCACGGGATTCGAGTCAATGTCGTCTGCCCCGGACTGACCGAAACGCCATTGCTGCAGTCCATTCGCGACCAATCCCCCAAAACTGAGAAGGTGATCGACGCTGTGACGCGCGCCATTCCCCTGGGCCGGGTGGGCAACCCTGAAGATATTGCAGGCGCGGTCGTCTATCTGGCCTCTCCGGAGGCGAATTACGTAACCGGCCAGACGCTCAGCGTCAGCGGTGGCCTCACGATGTGTTAACCAGCTCCGAAGAAGGGGCGGATAGGGAAAAGGAGAGAACGGAATGTCGGAAGTGACGCAGGCGATCGACTTCATGTATTACGTCGCCACGCCGGAATTCATCGAGAAGTGGAACAAGGCTAAGGAGGGCGAGCTGTTGTGCCGGATGGAGAAGGCCCTTGGCGGAAGTCTACCGTCGTTTCCAAGCATGGAAGCCATGGTTGAGCAGATGGATGAGGCCAACGTCGAAAAGGTCTTCATCACGCAGACCAAGATGTGGTCGTACCAGAACAAGTGGATGTACATGGACACCTCTCTGGATGAGGTGACGCAGTACACCAGGAAGTATCCTGACCGGTTCGCAGGGCTTGCCGGCTACAATCCGTTCCGCATCAAGGAAAGCCTTCTGGAACTGGAAACGGCAGTTAAGGAGTACGGTTTCAAAGGGGCATACGTTCATATTTATGGTTTTGACATTCCACTGTCGGACAGGAAGATGTATCCTCTGTTTGCCAAGTGTGTAGAACTGGATGTGCCGGTGTCGATGCAGGTGGGTCACGTCCTGGAGTCCATGCCCAGCGAGCACGGCAGACCGGTGCATATCGATCAGATTGCCAGCGACTTCCCAGAACTCAAAATAATCGGCGCACACACGGGTTGGCCTTGGGTTGATGAACTGATATCGGTCTGTTACAAATGGGAGAATGTCTATTTCGGGATTGACGCCTGGATGCCGAAGTATCTGAAGCCCGAAATCGTTCATTTCGCAGGGAGTCGGATGGGACAGGATCGTTGTCTGTGGGGCACCAACGGGTTGCCCTGGAAGAAGAGTCTTGAACAGGTGGGACAACTCGGCTTGAAGGAAGAAGCTACGACCAGGTTGCTCCGCGATAACGCAATTGAGCTGTTCAGGTTGTAGTGAATGAGAATTTACTGGAAACCCGCGATTGGTTTGAAGGGTGGGGAGGATAATTTATGACCACTAGTGCAGACTTAAACCCCAAGAATTCAACGTTCCTGACCAGGGTGATGACCAGCCGTCTGTTCCCTGGTTTTTTCCAGTGGACGGTGTTGATTCTTCTGCTGTTCGGTGCCTGGGCTGCTCTTTTT
>CAZOZZ010000045.1:24175-25571 GCA_964584435.1 uncultured Solibacteraceae bacterium
AGCAATTCGGGTACTGCTGAGAGCAATTTTACGCTCGTTTTCGTATGGATCTTCTGGGGCACGGTGGCGCCGATATCCATGGTGCTGATCGGCCGGTATTGGTGCTCCATGTGTCCGTTCCAACTGATCGGCAGCTTTGTCAGCAGGAGGTTCGGGAAGGGAAAGCCGATTCCCCGGTTCTTCCGTCATTATGGCTTCTGGATCGCGCTGATTCTATTCGTCGTGATCGTATGGTTCGAGCACGCCGTTGATATTTTCACGTCGCCGATTCTGACACTTGTCCTCTTGGTACCGGTGTTGCTCGGTGCCATCGTGGGTGCGTTGTTCTTTCGCAATATCGAATGGTGGTGTCACGGGCTGTGTCCTCTTCTGCCGATCGCCCGCAACTATTCGATGATGTCGTCACTGGAGGTTCGTGCCACACCTTCGACATGCTCACAATGCTCGGTCAAGACCTGCTATCTGGACGGGGATGACACATATGGATGTCCGGTCGGTCTCTATCCCCGCACGCTCGACAGCATGCAGGATTGCATTGCTTGTGGTGAATGTTTCAAATCATGCCCCACCCCGGGAACTATCCAGGCAAAGACCCGGGGCATGTTCCACGAGTTCGGGCGCATCCGATTTCCCCGAATGGACGCCGCCATGTTTGCCGCCATCTGGCCGGGGTTGCTTGCGATTCACTTCTTCGTTCTGACGCCCGCGGGTGATGAGGTGATGCGCGGCTGGATGAGTACGTTCGGGATTCCCAGCTACCTCGTGGCGTGGACCTTGGTCTATATCATCGCCATTGTTGCCAGTGCTTCGTTAGTTGCGGTTTCAACTACGGTGTCGGCTGTGATCGCCGGCGTTGCGTCTTACAAGAAGCGGTTTACCCGTTTCTCGTACGCGTTTATTCCTCTCGCGGTCGGCATTCACACGGCTTTCAACATGCCTCGCTTCTTCGGGGAGATTGGTCTCAATCGTGTGGCGCACAATTTCGCTGGGATCTTCGGTTATTCGTTTGATGGGACGGTACTGGTTCTGGGTCAAGGAGCCACACAGGCCCTGATGTTCGTTTTGCTGGGTGCCGGCATGGTCGCTTCGCTTGCTGCCACCGGATTCATGTCGAAGAACGGCGAGGGGAGCCGCCCGTTCCTGGCATCGCTACCTATGGTGGCGGTGATGGCCGCTTTCACAGTTGGCATCGGTGCGATATTCCAGATCATGTACTTTTAACCCTGGAGGAGAATGGCCCCTGGCGCCGGGTGGTTACTCATGACTTGTCATTGGTCGGTTTCCCCGGCCAGCAAGCTACGTTAGAACGATCTGTCTACCAGGCAGGAAGGTATTGGAAACTAGCCCGCACTTCTCATCGGCGAGAAGTGCGGGCTAGAGTCGCACAGGGAGGAAG
>CAZOZZ010000046.1:0-25408 GCA_964584435.1 uncultured Solibacteraceae bacterium
TGCGACGAGGGGGGAGGTCGCTCTTCGCGTCCTCCCCTACTCTACCGTCTCTGCGGTGAAAATTCATGCTCCGTTTCGTAAATGTCTCAGCGTTGAATCCCAGAGTTCTACAGGAAGGCGTAGATCCAGCCAGGCAGGTGACTTACCGTTCACTTTGTCCTGCACTGGCCTCATCGGTGCGAACTGTGACAAAATACTGGATCCAACGCTCTCGAGAACAACGCAGGGGAGAAACTATGCTTCGTACACGACTTGGTGTTGCACTGGCGGTTGTGGTCCTGCTGTCGGCCGTTACCGCCGCCGCGCAGCATCCTGACGATGCTTTTGCCGGACAGAAGGCTCCTCGGCTCAAGAGCAGTGAGTGGATCAACACGGCTCCGCTGACGTTGGAGGAACTGCGAGGGAAAGTCGTCCTGATCGACTTCTGGGCATACGATTGTCCGGAGTGCGCAAAGACGATGCCCCACCTGAAAGAAATGCACGCCAAGTATGCTCGGCAGGGTCTTGTCATCATCGGCGTCCACACTCCTCGCATCGACTACGAGAAAGACGTGGACCAGGTTCGGCTATCGGTCAAGGAGAAGGGAATCGAGTACCCGGTAACGATCGACAACGAGTACCTGACCTGGAGCGATTACCTCTGTGCTGCTTGGCCCACACATTTCGTCGTGGATAAGGACGGCACGATACAACTCAGCCACACCGGCATCGGGCGTTACGAAGACACCGAGAAAATGATCCAGAAGTTGCTGGCAGACAAATCGAACTGAGAGGCCTGTCGAATTGAGATCTAAGTTGCCTGATTCGCTAATCCGTCACATCGTTTCGGTCGCTGTGTTTCTTTTGCTCGTCCTCGTGGCGAACGCCACCCCGGGGCCAGCCCAGGACGTCCGTCCTTATGCGCTCGTCAAGGGCACGGTTTTTACCAACCTGGGGCGAAGCTTTCCGGGCGTGGAGATTCGGGCCGAGCGAATGGATGTTGAAGAGAAGGAAAGGAAGAAGACGCGGATGGAGACGCGAAGCGACGCGATCGGTGAGTTTGCTTTCCGGATTCCGCCAGGCCCGTCAAAGTATGAAATCACTTTCAGTGCGAAGAATTTTGAAGTTGCAAAACGAGAAATCGAGGTCGTTGCTAATGAACGTGTGGCTCTTACGGTACTTCTTCGCCCGGAAGGATAGCCTGCCGGTCCTGCCGCTGCTGGTACTGATCCTGCTTTGGGTTGTCCCGGCCGCCGCCCAACCCGAACCCAGGCCCAAGAACGTGACCGGAGTCGTTCGTGACCTTCGGGGGCAACCCGTTGTCGACGCTCACGTGTTCATCCGCAACACCGACACGAACATTATCCGTACTCTGAATACCGGTGACGACGGTCTGTATTCGATCAGGGGTCTCCCCTGGGACGTCGACTACGAAGTGTATGCCGAATTTCGAGGCACGGAGTCGGAGAAGAAAGTCGTCTCCTCGTTCCTGCCCCGGCAGGACAATGTCTTGAATTTTGACCTGGACCTGGTCGTGATCGCCAGCGACGAACCCGAAGGAGATGAAGACGATCCGGAATTCGAAACCTTCGATCTGGTCCAGATTCGTGGTTCGTTCGATCTGCCTACGGGTATACCTGCACCAATTCCCGCTGTTTTGCTGCTCCATGGCTATGGAGAAACCCGATCGGTTTGGGAAGACCTGAAGGGCCGCCTGCTGGCTGATGGCTGGGCCGTGATGGCAATCGATTTGCGAGGCCACGGGAGGAGTACGACAAAGAACCGGGAATCGATTACTGCGAATCCTGAGTGGCGTCAGGACGCGCGTCAGTTTCCGCTGGATGTAGAGCCAGCTCTCGACTGGTTGCAGAGCCAGCCGCGCGTGAACGCCAGTCGAATTGTTGTTATCGGATCCGAAGTCGGCGCAAACCTCGCTCTCATCGCGGGTGGCCGCTATCCCGAGGTTGCGACGGTTGTTGCCATCGACCCCAACCTTCCGGACGCACTGGCACTAGCCGGTACCGCCCAGAACTTCAGTCCCCGTTCTGCCCATCTCATCGTCAATGACCCAGCCGTCGGGAACCGCATCCGCAACTACATCAGCGGAGCCTCCCGAATCACACCACAGCCCTCGAGAGGTGGAACCGTCAGTTGGCTCGCCGCCCCCCGCGCGATAGACGAAATCCTCCGCTGGCTCCACGATGTTTATTAGTCAGCTATAACCTCAGTGCCGCCAGGTCGATTTCCTTAGCCGTTTCATTCTTTTTCAACTGGCCGCAGGCTGCGGAAATGTCGGCGCCTCTGCTCTTTCTCACGAATGCATCCACTTCTTGTTCCCGGAGGATTCGTTGAAATCGGAGAATTGAGTTTTCGCTTGGGCGTTTGAAGTCGAGGTCCGATGACTCGTTCAGGGGGATCAGGTTGACCTTTGCGGGGATGGATTTGGCGATACGGGCAAGGGCCCGGGCGTCTTTGGTGTCATCGGTGACGCCGCCGATCAGTACATATTCGAGCGTGATCCGTTGACGTGGCTTCACAGGGAAGCGGCGAAGGACGGAAATGAGCTCTCGGGTCGGGTACGTTCGGTTGATTGGCATGAGGTCATCGCGTTTCGCCTCCGTCGCTCCGGTCAGGGAGATGGCGAGGTTCGGGAGCAGCGGCTCCTTTGCCAGGCGTTCCAGTTCCGGGATCAGTCCGGCCGTGGACATCGTGATTCGGGACATGGACATTCCGAGGCCGGCCTCGTCGTGGAGGATGTCGAGCGCTTTCATGACGTTGTCGTAGTTGTGCAGTGGTTCGCCCATGCCCATCAGGACGACATTGAAGTGGTTTCGGGAGGCCGGATCCGGGTTGATATTCGCTCTCTGTGCCAGGATGACCTGAAGGACGATTTCCCCGGCTGTGAGATGACGGGCGAAGCCCAGGTGCCCCGTCAGGCAGAACGAGCAGGCCAGAGCGCATCCGACCTGGGAAGACACGCAGATCGTGTTTCGATCGCCGTCGGAGATGAAAACGGTCTCAGCCAGTTCTCCGTCGACCAGCCGTATCAAATACCGCTTCGTTCCGTCGGCCGACTCGAACGAACGATGGATTTCCGGCAGGCCGATCTCGAGCCTGCTACCTAGAGCTGTTCTTAAAGCCTTCGGCAGGCTTGTGATGCTGTTGAAATCGTCAAGCCATTGCTGGTACACGGCTGCGTAAATCTGGGTGGCACGAAAGGGCCGGTCCAACCCTTTTGCCAGTTCTCGCCGGCTGAGGCCGAAGAAGCACTCGGGTCTTGTGGTGGATTCCGCGTCGGGCGAGGTCATTTGAAAGGCAGGTTAGTTACTGCTGGTGCTGCCCGGTTGCGTAACCGGGAGATGCTGTTCGATCTTGGCCATCTCTCTTGGGTCATCCCATCGTAACGCTCCGATCACGTGGGTCAGGACGTGGCCGTCTGCACCTATGAGGAACGTCTCGGGGAAGCCCGTCACCTTGTACTGTCCCCGGCTCACCGCCTGGGCAGGGTCGAGCAACGTCGGGAAGCTCACTTCGTACTGGTCGTAGAAGTCCCGAATAGGCTGCCAACTCGTATCCACGCTGACGGTCAACACTTCGAACCCCCTGTCCTTGAGGGTATCGTTGAGCGTCATCATCAACGGCATTTCCCAGACGCAGGGCTCGCACCACGTTGCCCAGAAATTCAGAAACACCAGCTTGCCGCGGTAATCGCTCAGCTTAACCAGGTTGCCGTCAGCGTCCTTCAATTCGAAATCGGGGGCAATAGAGCCGATTGGGGCGCCCACACCGCCGCTGTAGTTAGCAATGGTATAAACTACCAGAAGGCCGACCACGGCGAAAAACAGGATGGGTTTCGGTTGCATAGAGGCCCTCCTATTGTACCGGACTCAGAAAGTTTTTGATAGATTCCCCCGACCTGTCCGCCCCGGATGCCAATAATATGGCGCGGGGCGGTCCTTACACTGCCGGGCGAGTCTGGGACGATCATGGAGCGAGTTTCCCTACACTTTCTTCTATCCTGGGCAAACAAGGAGTGTGAGCGAGCAGTCCATGCCTGATCGTCCCGCCAAAACGCTTACTCCACGATGAATTTGCCCGTTGTTGCACAAATGGGCCACTAGCAGCCTGACCAAGTTGCTGAACTTGGGTCTGTCTGTTTTCCTTCTTGGCATGTCCATATTGGTTTCAGTTCTCGGTAGCGGGAGTCGGGGGAATGCGACCTACATTCGTACCGAGAGGGTGCGTCTGTTGATAGACTGTGGGTTCGGCCGGCGGACCATCCGGAAACGACTGGCCGCTATCGGCGAGGATCCCGACGGGATCAACGCGGTACTCGTTACCCACGAGCACACGGATCACGTCGGTGGGTTAAAGTCGATGTTGAAGGGGGCTTCCATCGAGGCGTTTATGTCCTGTGGGACGATCGGCGGCAGTCGGGCCGACGCGTTCGAAATGAACGGGTCGGCGCTTGTACCGGTTGTGCCGGGACGCAGTTTCCAGATCGGCGACGTCGAGGTTGATCCGTTCTCCGTCCCCCATGATTCCGCAGAACCCGTTGCCTTTTCGATCCGCCACAAGGGCATCAAAGTGACCCAGGTGACGGATCTGGGATGGATTTCCGACAGCGTATCTACCTCGCTCCAGGGATCCGATGTGCTGATCATCGAATCCAATCACGATCTGGACATGCTTCGGATCGGATCATATCCCTGGAACCTCAAAGAGCGACTCATCGGTCGACATGGACACCTGTCCAACCGGGCTGTCGGCCGTTTCCTCGAGAGTTCCTACGACGGTCAGGCCCGACATGTGGTCCTGGCGCATTTGAGTTCCAAGAACAACCATCCGGAGGTTGCGAAACTCGAGGCACGACAGGCTCTCAGGTCGAGGGGGCTTGATGAGAAATGTGTCTCCCTGGCTTCGCAGGCCGAACCCAGTCAACCGATCGAGTTGGGGTAACCGAATCCCAAGGAGTTAGACCTTTGATCCCGCGATACACGCTGCCCCGGATGGGGCGCATCTGGGAAGACGAAAACAGGTATCGAAAGTGGCTCGAGGTGGAATTGGCCGCCACGAGCGTTCTTGAAGCCGAAGGAACCGTTCCGGCCGAAGCGGCCCGTGAGATCCGCGAGCGCGCAGACTTTTCCGTAGAGCGAATTCAGGAGATAGAGAACGAAGTTCGCCATGACGTGATTGCGTTTACCACGGCCGTTTCCGAGCACGTCGGCTCCGGGTCGCGCTATTTCCATTACGGGTTGACGTCGTCGGATGTGCTCGATACCGCGATGGCCCTGCAGGTGCGGGAGGCTTCCGAGATCCTGTTCGAGGGGCTGGATCGTCTGCTCGAGGTGCTCCGGACCCGCGCGCATGAGTTCAAGACGACGGTAATGGTTGGTCGTACGCACGGCATTCACGCCGAACCCATCACCTTCGGTCTGAAGCTGGCCATCTGGTATGACGAGGTGCGCCGCCACCGTCACAGGCTTCAGGATGCGGCCGCCGGGATGCGGGTCGGCAAGCTCTCGGGCGCCGTCGGTACGTTTGCGCACCTATCACCACGAATCGAAGAAAAGGTGATGGAGCGACTCGGGCTGGATCCGGCTCCGGCATCGTCTCAAGTGGTACAGAGAGACCGCCATGCCCACTACCTGTCCGCAATCGCCCTGGTTGGAGCCACCCTGGAGAAGATTGCCGTCGAGGTGCGTCACCTGCAGCGGACCGAGGTCCGTGAAGCGCAGGAGTATTTCTCTCCCAGCCAGAAAGGTTCCTCGGCGATGCCCCACAAGAGAAACCCGATCACTTCGGAACAGATCTCCGGGTTGGCCCGAATCCTGCGGAGCAACCAGACGGCGGCCCTCGACAACGTTGCGCTCTGGCACGAACGGGATATCTCTCATTCTTCGGTTGAGCGGATCATATTTCCGGACTCGACGATCCTTCTCGACTATCTTCTTGACCGCACCGCGACTCTCGTCGAACGTCTCGTCGTGCACACCGACCGCATGAAGGAAAACCTGGAACTCACCCACGGCTTGATCTATTCCGGCCAGCTCCTGCTCGTACTCGTCGAAAAAGGTGCACCCAGGGAAGACGCCTACCGCTGGGTGCAACGGAATTCCATGCGGGTGTGGGACGAAGGAGCCGGCTTCAAAGAGTGTGTCCTGGCTGACGAGGATATCGGCCGTCACCTTCAAGAAGCCGACATCGACCGAGTCTTCAACTCCTCGAAGCTTCTGGAAAACGTCGATTACATTTTTGACCGGGTCTTCGCTCCGCCCAGTGGTCCGTGACAGCCGAGACGTGAGGGGGACAGGTCGAAGCCCTGTCCCCGGGTCCTGATCCCCGGGTCCGAAATCAATGACGCGTCGCCGACTATCGAACCCCGTCGACATCGCCGTCGGCCTCTTCGTCGTCGGCCTGGCGATCGTACTGTTCCGCGATACCCCCCATGTTTACGCCGTGGAACGACCCTCGCTGGACTTGTCGCTCCGGTATCTCCCGTTCTACGCATTGGCTTCGCTGGCACGCATGATCGTGGCAATGGTCCTGTCTCTACTGCTCGCGCTGCTGCTGGGCTACCTGGCCGCCGTCCACAAACGATGGGCGCGGCTCATACTTCCGGCTTCAGACATCCTCCAGTCCATCCCGGTCCTTGGATTTTTTCCGGCCGCCGTCTTCCTGTTCATCCGTCTGTTCAACAACGGTGCCGTAGGCGTGGAAATTGCGGCCATCTTCCTCATCGTGACCAGTGCACTCTGGAACATGATCTTCGCGGTCTACGAGTCGATCACGAGCATCCCCGAAGATCTGCAGCTTGCCAGCCGCCAGTTCGGTATCCGTGGCTACACCCATTGGATGCGCCTCGTGCTGCCCGCAGTCCTTCACAAACTGGCTTACAACGCGATGATTTCATGGGCCAACGGCTGGTATTTTCTGATTGCCAGCGAGATCATCATCATGGGCCCGATCCGGTATCGATTGCCTGGCCTGGGCAGCTATCTGGCCCAGACGATGTCGACGGGCGACTACACGCTGGCGATCTCGGCACTGGGAGTCCTGGTCGGGATAATCCTGTTCTTCCATCTCGTCGTCTGGGGCCCACTGAATGACTGGTCGACGCGTTTCATGTACGACACCGGCGAGTCCGTCGAAGACATCCGCCGCAGGCCGAGCCAGTTGCGTCTCCATATGGCGCGATCACACGTCCTTCAGGGGCTCTGGCGCCGTGCGATCCGTCCGACCATCCGGCTCCTGGTGTCGTTGGTCGGGATACTGTTGGGAGGTGAGCGGAGCCGGCGACCCACCGTCTTGGGAGGCGTGGTGATTGCCGCCGTTGTGGGTGGTGTCCTTTGGGGGGTCGTGACGTCGATCGATGAACTGACCCGTCCCGCCCCGGAAGTCTTTCAGATTCCGAGCGCATTGATGTTCAGTTTCTTGCGCTTGCTGGCGGCCTATGCGATCGCACTGATCTGGACGTTGCCGCTGGCGGTCTTGATCGGCCGGAACGAGAGGATATCGCGGCGCCTTCTCCCCGCGATTGAGGTCCTCGCCAGCATTCCGGCCACTGCCCTGTTTCCGTTGATCGTCCTGCTGATCCTCGGGATGGGGGGAGACATGAACCTGGCGTCGATTCTGCTGGTGACAACGGGAATGCAGTGGTATCTGCTGTTCAACCTCATTGCCGGCGTCCGTGCGATTCCCGAGGATCTCGTGGAAGTCTCCTCGTCGCTCGGTCTGGAAGGGGTTCGGAAATGGAGGCGTCTGATCCTGCCGGCGATCTACCCGAGCCTGGTTACGGGCAGCCTGACGGCGATCGGCGGGGGATGGAATGCGCTGGTTTTAAGCGAGTATGTCGTGGCCGAAGATCGCGTCTATTCGGTCCACGGAATCGGCGCTCTTTTGGATTTTGCGACGTATGAGTCCGGCAACCTGCAGCTCATAGTCACCTCGATTGCGGCTATGGTACTATTCATTCTCATCGTGAACCGTTTCGTATGGCAACCGGCGTATCTTCTGGCACAAAAGCGCTTCGCCCTTAACTACTGATGGCTCTCGACGGCCCGGCTCCGATTACTCACGAACACACCTCGGCGGAGGTGGATGAGAGCGCTTTCCCTGCTTCGTTCCTCGAACTTCGTGAAATTACGAAGTCATTTCCCAACAACGTTCAGATTCTGGGTCCTGTCGATCTCGTTGTTGATAAAGGCGAATTCGTCGTAATCATTGGACCGTCAGGGGCTGGAAAGTCCACACTGCTGCGCATTATCACCGGGTTGGCCCGTCCCACCTCCGGCGAGGTGCTTTACAAAGGCCGCCAGGTTCGGGACGTCAACCACGAGGCCGCACTCGTATTTCAAAGTTTCGCGCTCTTTCCCTGGTTGACGGTGATGGAAAACGTCGCGCTCGGCCTGGAAGCACAGGGCCTCTCGAAACTGGACCGGACTCGGACCGCTGGGCGGTATATTGATCTCGTAGGTCTGGACGGATATGAGCGGGCGTACCCGAAAGAATTGTCCGGCGGAATGAAGCAACGCGTCGGCCTTGCCCGGGCCCTGACTGTCGAGCCGGAATTGCTTTGCATGGACGAGCCGTTCTCGGCCTTGGACGCGCTGACAGCCTCGAACCTGCGGGAGCAGGTTCTCGACATCTGGGCATCCAGGCAACTGGCTTCGAAGGCAATCATCCTGGTGACCCACAGCGTCGAAGAAGCTGTCCTGATGGGCGACCGGGTGCTGATTCTGGCTTCCAAGCCCGGGCGGATTCTGGTGGACCAAACAATCGATTTACCCAGACCGCGTCGCCGACGATCGGGGGAATTCGAGCAACAGGTCGACGAACTGTATTCATTGATCGTCTGACGCGCATCCAGGCTAGGGCAGAGAAGAAGACATGTCCCTGGGATCATTACCCCACGCGAAGATCGACATGATCGGAGGACTTCTGGAGAACCTCGATGAACACGAGGGGAAAGTCGACATCTATAAACTGTCACAGGCGTTGCAATTTGAATTGGACGATCTGATGCCGATAACCGAGGCGGCCGAGTTGCTGGGTTTTGCCAGCGTCGAAAGTGGAGATATCGAGATTCTGGACACGGGAAGACGAATCATCGATGGCGATGAGAACGTTAAGAAGGAAGTCTTTAGACAGCAGATGATCGCCCATGTCGGGCTGATCAAAAGGATCGTAGGGGAACTCGGCGAGGAAGAGGACCACCGGGTGGGACGTGAGACGATGCTGGGTTTGCTCGAGGATTCGTTCTCGCCCCAGGAGTCCGAGCGCCAGCTGGACACGGCCGTCGATTGGGCCCGTTACGCCGAGTTGTTCGATTATGATCCGGACGCAAACGAGTTCTTCCTGTCCGAGGGAGCCTGAGACCGCATGAACGTGACCGTGATAGTGACATATAAGCCGACAGTTCTGGACCCCCAGGGCATCACCATCCATAGAAACCTCGAAGCTCTTGGGTTTTCCGGAGTCGACGGTGTGCGTCAGGGGAAGTATTTCGAGATCCAGGTCAGCGACGATCTCGACGAATCCGCGCGCCAGGCCCTGGTCGAGAGGTTGGCGGGTGATGTCCTGACCAATCCGGTGATCGAAGAATATCGTATCGTCTGGGAGTGATATGAGGTTCGGAGTCGTTATTTTCCCCGGGTCGAACTGCGACCACGACTGTTACTACGCCATCCAGTCTGTCATCGGGAAACCCGTGGAGTTCATCTGGCATCAGGACACCGATCTGGAGGGGTTCGACGCCATCATCCTGCCCGGAGGCTTCTCCTATGGGGACTATCTACGGGCCGGAGCTATCGCCAGGTTTTCTCCTGTGATGGGGGCGGTTCGGGAGTTCGCAGTCAAGGGCGGCTTGGTTATCGGAATCTGTAACGGTTTCCAGATCCTGATGGAAGCCGGTCTGTTGCCCGGCGCCCTCTTGCCGAACATCGGAATGAAATACGTCTGCCGGTTCCTGCACATTCGAACCGAGACCACCACGACTCCTTATACGAACACTCTCCGACAAGGCCAACTCGTTCACATTCCGATCGGGCACGGCGAGGGAAATTTCTTCGCCGATGAGGCAACCCTCAAACGGATCGAAGATGGCGGTCAGGTCGCGTTCCGGTACGTGAACGCCGCGGGCGACCCCACAGCGGAGGCCAATCCAAACGGTTCGCTCAACAACATTGCAGGCATTGTGAACGAGGGGGGCAATGTGCTCGGCATGATGCCCCACCCCGACCGTTCCAGCGAAGGAATTCTGGGCAGCGAGGACGGAAAGCTGATTTTTGAATCCATGGTTCAGGCGTTGACCGGTGCGTAGGGGGGGGATGGTTCGGGGTCGAAGTCGGAAAGCCGGACCGCAACTTTGGGGCGTTCCCGGCGTGGGGGGACCGGACCGGCGTTGGTGTTCCCGAAGATGGATGATCAGACGAAATGCAGGAGCTCTCGTTGAAGGTCGCTTGTGAGTAGGGACGGTGGGCCCGACGCTAAGAAAATGATTGCTAAAATGCAGATAACAACAGAACAACTTACCGAGCACGGACTCTCCCAGGATGAATACAAGAAGATTGTCGATATCCTCGGACGCGATCCGAATCTGACCGAACTGGACATCTTCAGCGTCATGTGGAGTGAGCACTGCAGCTATAAGAGCTCCCGAGTTCATCTCCGACGGTTGCCGACCGAGGGTGAAGTGGTCCTCCAGGGGCCGGGCGAGAACGCGGGCATCGTCGACATCGGCGATGGCCTGGCAGTGGCCTTCAAGATCGAGTCGCACAATCACCCTTCTTTTATCGAGCCGTTCCAGGGGGCCGCGACCGGTGTCGGTGGCATTCTCAGAGATATCTTCACGATGGGCGCGCGACCGATCGCCGCGATGAACAGCCTGCGGTTCGGATCACTCGAGCAGGCACAGAATCGCCACATCATGGAAGGCGTTGTGGGCGGCATCGCCTCTTATGGGAACTGCTTTGGCGTGCCGACTATCGGCGGCGAAGTCTATTTTGCGGACTGCTATTCGCAAAACCCCCTCGTGAACGCGTTCGCACTGGGCATTTTCGAGAAGGAGAAAATTTTCTACGGCCGGGCGGAGGGCGTCGGAAACCCGGTTATTTATGTAGGGGCGAAGACGGGGCGGGACGGAATCCACGGCGCGACGATGGCTTCGGCCGGGTTTGGCGAGGATGCCGGTGCGAAGCGGCCGAACGTTCAGGTCGGCGACCCGTTTATGGAAAAACTTCTTCTGGAGGCATGCCTGGAAGCGATGGAGAAGGGCCTGGTCATCGGTATTCAGGATATGGGCGCGGCGGGTTTGACGTGTTCCAGTTGCGAGATGGGTTCCCGTTCCGGAACTGGAATTGAGTTGGAACTGGACCGGGTCCCGCAACGGGAGTTGGGAATGGTTGCCTACGAAGTCATGCTGAGTGAATCCCAGGAAAGGATGTTGCTTGTAGCGGATCGGGAAAGTGAGGCGGCAGTCTTCGAGGTGTTTCACAAGTGGGGCCTGGATGCGGTGACGGTCGGTCAGGTCACCGGTGACGGCTTGCTCCGGGTCCGCCATGGAGGAGAAGTTGTTGCCGAGATTCCGAACGCGGCACTGGCCGATGACGGACCGGTCTACAACCGACCGATCATGCCGCCGGCCAAGCCAAGGGTCGGTCCGCGGCTCTCCGGTTACAGTTTCCTTGACGGTTGTCCCGAGACGACGGTCGAGGCGTTTCTCGACGCCGACAGGAATCCCGGGCAACAGGACTACAGCCGACTGCTGGGGCTCGCGCTGACCTCGCCAAACCTCTGCAGCCGTCGATGGATCTGGGAACAATATGACCATATGGTGGGGTCCAATACGATGTTGGGGCCGGGCTCCGACGCCGCCGTCATCCGTGTGAAAGGGACAGACAAAGCGCTGGCCATGGTTCTGGACGGCCCTGCCTTTCAGACTGCCCGAGACCCTCGCGAAGGCGCGAAGATAACGGTTGCTGAAGCCTGTCGCAACATTGTCTGTTCCGGGGGCCGACCCCTGGCGACTACCAACTGCCTGAACTTCGGCAATCCCGAGCATCCGGAAGTCATGTGGCAGTTCAGCGAGGTTGTCGACGGAATATCTGAAGCGTGTGTCCTGTTCGATGCCCCAATCACGGGCGGGAATGTCAGCTTTTATAACGAAACGTTCGAAGAGGACATCTACCCGACCCCGGTAATCGGCATGGTCGGCCTCATCGAGGACCTCTCGCTTGTAACGACTTCAGCTTTCAAGGACGAGAACGATTCGATCTTCCTGGTCGAAACAAACTCCCGTTCTGAGAAAATCGACCTCGAAGAGGAGCGCGTGCTCCAGAATCTCATTCGGAGCCTGATCCGCGATGGCCTGGTCAAATCCGCGCACGACCTCAGCGAAGGCGGCTTTGCGGTTGCGGTGGCAGAATGTTGTTTTTCGACCCTGCACCGTCCCGGAATCGGCGCCCGGGTTCGGGTCCCGTCAAGCCTGGAAGTTTGCCGGGACCTCTTCGGGGAGTTTCCGACGCGAGTGATCCTGACTTCCGGAGATCCTTCCGAAATGCTCGCGCGAGCCGGTGAACACGGTCTGATGGCCCATGACATAGGCAGGGTCGGGGGCGACCGACTGGTTCTGGAATATGAAAACGTCTGTGCGGTCGACGCCGCAGTTGCCGAACTTGAACAGGACTGGCGATCCGCACTCCCTCGCCTACTCGAAAACAAAATGCCTTTCGAGTAAACTTGGATTTAGTCTCATTCCGAACGAACAGGATTAGCTGACAACACCATGTGTGGGATATTCGGAATAGCCAACCACCCCGAAGCGGCGCGTATGGCCTACCTCGGTCTCTACGCGCTCCAACATCGTGGCCAGGAGAGCACCGGTATTTCGGTTTCCGATGGCGAAGAGGTGCGGACCCACAAGGCGATGGGCCATGTCGCTGACGTCTATAGGAAAAAGACTCTTCAGCGTCTGGCAGGAATCAATGCTATCGGCCATACCCGGTATTCCACAGCAGGGGACAGCTCCCCGAACAACGCACAACCGATTGTGGTCAAGGGTACCCACGGAAAGTTCTCCCTCTGTCACAACGGCAACCTGATCAACGCTGTTTCATTGCGGCAGGACCTGGAATCCGAGCGTGCGGTCTTCCAGTCCACGAGCGATACCGAAGTCATCCTCCATCTGCTCGCCCGCGCCACCGCTGAAGATTTGCCGGGGGCCCTGGCAGTTGCCCTGGAAAAGGTTCAGGGGGCGTACTCGCTGCTTTTACTCAACGAGGAGACGCTGATCGGCGCCAGGGATCCCTATGGGTTTCGGCCCTTGTGCCTCGGGAAGGTGAACGGTTCGTATGTCCTGGCCTCGGAATCCTGCGCGTTCGACCTGATCAATGCTTCTTTTATTCGTGAACTGTATCCGGGCGAGATCGTCGTCATCAACGGCGGAGATCTCAAATCGATTCCGGCCGAATCACGCACCCGCCAGGCCAAGTGTATTTTTGAGCACGTCTATTTCGCGCGTCCCGACAGCATCGTGTTTAACAGGACCGTTCAGGCGAGCAGGGACCAGATGGGCCGCATCCTGGCCGAGGAAGCACCCGTGGACGCCGATCTGGTGGTCCCCGTGCCCGATTCCGGTGTGACGGCAGCCGTCGGCTACGCGCAGCATTCCGGCATCCCGTTCTCTTTCGGCCTTATCCGCAACCACTACGTTGGCCGGACGTTTATCGAGCCGCAGCAGTCGATCCGCCACTTCGGGGTCAAGGTGAAATTGAATCCGGTGCGTGAGTTGCTCGCCGGGCGTCGGGTGATACTGATCGACGATTCCGTCGTTCGCGGGACGACGAGCCGTAAGATAGTCAAGATGGTTCGAGCTGCGGGCGCCCGTGAAGTCCACGTACGAATCAGCTGTCCGCCCACGATCTCCCCCTGTTTCTACGGTATCGACACGCCGAACAGACGGGAACTGATTGGTGCCAGCCATACGATCGAAGAGATACGGAAGTACATCGAAGCCGACAGCCTGGCCTATCTCTCTCTGCCGGGATTGCTTCGTTCAGTTGACGGGGTGGAGAGCGAGTACTGCATGGCGTGCTTTACGGGAGAGTACCCATTGGAATTGACCGATGTCGTCATCGACGACGCCAAGGCTGCTGATCGCCAACTCGACCTCTGGCGAGACCCGGAATCCGAGGAGGACGCCTGGCCGGTCCTGAGCGGGTCGGCAGACGATGACGAAGGTTGATCCGGCCCCGCACCAACCGAGATCAGAAGAGGCCCGATGACAGACCGTTCCTTTACCTACAAGAACGCTGGCGTTGACATCGACGCTGCCACCAGCACGTCACCGAGGATCCGCGCCCTGGCACGGAGTACCTTTACTCCGGGAGTGCTCGGTGAGGTCGGAGGCTTCGGAGCGCTGTTCTCTGCGAGTTTTCCAGGAATGACGGAACCCGTGCTGGTTTCCAGTACGGACGGAGTTGGGACCAAGCTGAAGATCGCCTTCCTGACCGGCCGACACAACACCGTCGGCGGTGATCTGGTCAACCATTGCATCGATGACATCCTGGTTCAGGGCGCCCGTCCGCTGTTTTTCATGGACTACATCGCGACTGGAAGGCTGGACCCGGAAGTCGTTGTTTCGTTAGTGGAAGGCATTTCGAGGGCGTGCGGCGAGGGCGGTTGTGCCTTGACCGGAGGCGAAACCGCCGAGATGCCGGGGTTTTACGCGGACGGAGAATACGATGTCGCCGGATTCATCGTCGGCATCGTCGACCGGGAAAAGATCATCGACGGCAGTGCCATCCGGCCGGGCGACATCCTCGTCGGTTTGCCGTCGGTGGGTCTGCATACGAACGGTTATTCGCTGGCGCGAAAGCTTTTCTTCGAGGTAGCCGGCTGGGATGTCGAGCAGGTGGTTCCCATTCTCGACGCCTCCCTCGGCGACACACTGCTCCAGCCCCACGTAAACTACGAACCCACCCTGAGGAAGGCGATCGGCGATGACCTGATCGGTGGGTTGGCCCACATCACGGGTGGGGGTATTACCGATAACCTGGTGCGTGTTCTTCCCGCCGGATGCGGCGCCGAGGTCGATCTGGACTCGTGGCCGGTCCTTCCTGTCTTTCAGTTGATGGAGAAGATCGGCCGTGTCCAGCGTGACGAGATGCTTCGAGCTACCAACATGGGCATCGGCATGATCGCCGTTGTCCGTCCCGATAAGATGGAGCGTTTTGCCGCTGCGATCGACACCGACCATTACGTGATTGGAAGAATCGTTCAAGGAGAGTCGAAGGTTTCCTACCGATCATGAGGATCGAGCCGGCCACCCGCAAGATCGCGGTTCTCCTTTCGGGCAGGGGATCCAATTTTAACGCCATCGCGGATCGGGTCGAGTCCGGAAAACTGGACGCTGAAATCGCTCTCGTCCTGAGCAACAAAGAATCTGCCCCGGGTCTGGAGAATGCCAGGAGAAGAGGGCTCGAAACCCTGTTTCTTCCGTCAAAAGGTACGGGTCGCGAGGCGTTCGACGCCAGGGCCGTTGACGCCCTTCGTGCGAACGACGTTGCCATTGTCTGCCTTGCCGGCTTCATGAGGATTCTCAGCCCGGTTTTTCTCCGCGCGTTTCCATGCGGTATCCTCAACATTCATCCCTCGTTGTTGCCGTCGTTTCCCGGCCTGGATGTTCAGCGACAAGCACTGGAATACGGTGTCAAGTTCAGCGGATGTACGGTTCATTTCGTGGATGAGTCGCTCGACGGTGGTCCCATTATCAGACAGGCGACTGTTCCTGTGATGGATGGAGACTCCGTCGAGAGTCTGTCGAGCCGGATTCTCAGCGAAGAGCATCGGATCTACGCCGAGGCGATTGATCTGGTGCTGTCGGGACGGTGCGAGCTTGACGGCCGCAGGGTGTTGATTCATGACTGAAGACCTCAAGAACCTGACAGTTCAAGCGCAGATGGATTACCTCCGCAAGGGGTCGGTTGAAATCATACGGGAGGAAGAGCTCGAGGCCAGGCTTCAAAAGGCCAAGAAAACAGGCAAGCCGCTGAGGGTCAAGACGGGATTCGATCCCACCGCACCCGACCTTCATGTCGGCCACACGGTTTTGATCCGAAAAATGAAGCATTTCCAGGATCTGGGCCACACCGTCATATTCTTGATCGGGGATTTTACCGGCATGATCGGCGACCCGTCAGGTCGATCGATGACGCGAAAACAACTGACGGATGAGGAGATTCAAGCCAACGCGGAAACGTACAAGAAACAGATATTCAAGATTCTCGATCCCGAAACGACCGTCATTGACTTCAACAGCCGATGGATGTCCGAATTGGGCTCTGCCGGCCTTGTCCGGCTTTGCGGGCACTACACCGTGCGACAGATCCTCGAGCGCGACGATTTTGACAACCGGATGAAGCAGCAGCAGCCGATCTCCATGCATGAACTCTTGTACCCTCTGGTCCAGGGCTACGATTCTGTGGCTCTCGAGGCGGACGTCGAACTCGGCGGGACCGACCAGACATTCAATCTCCTGGTCGGGCGGGATCTTCAGCGCGAGTACGGTCAGCCGTCTCAGATCGTTCTGACGATGCCCCTGTTGGAGGGAACCGATGGCGTCCAGAAGATGAGCAAGTCCCTGGACAACTACATTGGGATAAACGAAGAGCCGAAGGAGATTTTCGGCAAGGTCATGTCGATATCGGACGAGTTGATGTATCGCTACTACGAACTCGTGACAGATGAGTCCTTGAAAGACATCGAAGGCTGGCGGCGTGAGGTTGCCGACGGCACGCGGCACCCGATGGAGTTGAAAGCCAGGCTGGCCGAAATGATCATCTCCGATTACCACGATTCTGCAGCCGCGACGGTCGCTCGAGAGGAGTTCGAACGGGTATTCCGGAACAAGAAACTGCCCGAGGACATGGAAACCCGCGAGATTGCCGCGTCGGCCGAGATTACACGGTTGCCGAAGATGCTTGCCTCGCTGGGGCTGGCGCCCTCGGTGTCCGAGGCGTCACGACTGATACAGTCTGGCGCGGTGACGGTCAACGGCGACAAGATCACGAGCCCCCGTTCGGAGATCGACGTTTCGTCCCGGGCAGATTACATTTTCAAGGTTGGGAAGAGGCGGTTCATGCGTCTGCTGGTCAGGTAGGAAGGATGACGAAGCTGAGCGTCAACCTCAACAAGTTCGCCCTCATCAGGAATTCTCGCGACACCGACAACCCCAACGTCTGCGGAATGGCCCTGCGGGCAATCCAGGCCGGCGTTCACGGAATCACCATCCACCCCCGGCCCGATCAGCGGCACACTCGGTATTCCGACGTCGAAGATCTATCGCGGCTGACCGGCTCTCATCCCGATGTCGAGTTCAACGTTGAAGGAAACCCTGGAGCCGACTTCCTGGAGATTGTTGGCCGTACCCGGCCGGATCAGTGCACCCTCGTGCCGGACGCCCCGGACCAGTTGACGTCCGACCATGGATGGGATCTCGCCCAGGACGCCGAGAAGGCGAAACCAGTCGTCAAACAACTCCAGGATCTCGGTATCCGCGTCAGCCTCTTCATGGATCCTGTCGCCGAACAGATCGACATAGCGCGATCGATTGGGGCCGACCGGGTCGAGCTCTATACCGAACCTTATGCCAGAGCATTCGGCACCGATGCCGAAGACGAAGTCTGGGGCTGGTTCGAGACTGCCGCCTCGCACGCAACAAGCATCGGCCTGGGGGTTAATGCCGGACACGATCTCAACCTCCGAAACCTTCCCCGGTTTCTCACCATTCCCGGCATCCTGGAAGTCTCGATCGGCCACGCGATCGTTGTCGAATCGTTCGATCACGGGTTCGAGGATACGATCCGTCGATATCTCGACATCGTCTCTTGAACCGGCGAGGGGGGCTCCAGGAGTTCAACGCGAAGACGCGAAGGACGCGAAGAAAGTAGAATCTCAGGAGTCATTCTTCGTGGACTTGGGTACCTGGCTCGCCCCTGCCGGTATGCCTCCCACCCGAAAAGCAGTCGTTTCAGCAGACACCAAGCCCACGAAGATTCCTTCCGAAAGACTGATTCCCTTTGCGTCCTTCGCGTCTTTGCGTTGACTCCCAGTGTGTCTTGTCCAGTTCAACCGCCCTACCTGTATCTCCCCCTCATCCAGTTCCACCGTATGTGAATCAGATCGAGGAACATCCCAATACCGTCGCTGAGGAAGCGAACCTTCGAGCCCGCATCATGACTCCAGGAGACTGGAATCTCACGGATTTCCAGGCCGCTCTTTCTTGCCAGAAAAAGTATTTCCGGATCGAATCCGAACCGTTGGATAGTTTGCCTCTGGAAGATCGGCAGCATCACATCCCGTCGAAACAGTTTGAAGCCACACTGGGTGTCCTTGATCGGCAGGCCGAGAATCACCTGGACCGCCCAGTTGTAGAGGATTCCGCCCAGTTCCCTGGTTCTCGGTTGATGGATCACGATCTTTCCGCGATCAACGGCCCGGGACCCCACGATGATGTCCGCTCCTTCGCGGGCGAATTCGAGCAGGTGCGCGAGTTCGTCGATTGGCGCGGAAAGATCGGCGTCTGTAAAGAGTACGTATGTTCCTTTTGCCTCCAGGAAGCCCCTTCGGACGCTGTAGCCCTTTCCGTGGTTTGTGTCGTTGACGAGGTTCCGCAGTTCGTGTCGGGAGTGTGCCCCGGTGATCTGGGACGTACCGTCATCGGAGCCGTCATCGACGACAATAATCTCAGCGGCGAGTTCATTGTCGTCAATAAAGGTGAGAATCTTTTCGAGGGATGAGTCAATCCGGCGGGCTTCGTTGTAAGCGGGTATTACGACCGAAACCGTTGGAACCGACGCGTCTCGAAGCGCTTTCGGCGCGCCCCCGGCTCCGGTTTCGGATGCTTCCATAAAGGCGGTATTGTATCATACGGGATTGTCTCAATCCGGCCGCCCGGAGGGTCCGCCTTCGGGTGGACCACTAGTGACACAAACGGCCACAATCCAGCGCGGTTGGAAGTTCCCAAAGACTGTCCGAACTGCCAGGTTCTAACTGACTCTATGAATGATTTGATTATTCGTGCCTGTCGCAGAGAGAGTGTACCCCGGACTCCTGTCTGGATGATGCGTCAGGCCGGCAGATACCTGAAGGAGTACCGGGATATCCGGAAAGATGTCCCGTTCCTCACCCTGTGCAAGACACCTGACCTGGCTGTGGAAGTGTCCCTGCAGCCGTACCGCATTCTTGGAGTGGACGCTGTCATCTTCTTTTCCGATATCCTGATTCCGGTCGAAGCGATGGGGATGGCCGTCGAGTTGACTGACAAGGGTCCGGAGCTCGCCAATCCGATTCGCTCTAAAGAGGACATTGATCGGCTGGTGATCCCTGATCCGGACGAGGAGTATCCTTTCGTCGGTGCCATTCTCAGCAAGCTGCGCCACGAGCTCAGAGACGCGGTTCCCTTGATCGGTTTCTCCGGAGCTCCCTGGACGTTGGGTTCTTACATGGTGGAAGGAGGCGGGTCCAGAGATTTCAAGGAGATCAAAGGCATGGCCTACCGCGCTCCACACCTGGTCCATGAGTTGATGGACAAGATTGCCGATACAGTCATCCGTCATCTTTCTTATCAGATCGATTCGGGCGCCCAGATCGTTCAACTCTTCGATACGTGGGCCGGGGAGTTGAGCCGTGCCGACTACGAAGAGTTTGCGTTGCCGTACACGCGAAAAATATTCGAGGGGATCGGCGACCGCGTTCCCCGTGTGCTCTATGTGAAACAAACTTCCCACCTGCTGGAATCCCTGGCTACCTCGGGCGCGGACGTTCTGAGTGTGGACTGGCGGACCCCGATCGGGGAAGCGCGCCGCAGGGTGGGTGACGGCCTGGCGCTACAGGGAAACCTGGATCCCTGCTTACTCCTGGGTGCCCCGGAGCGTATGCTCGCCCGCACCACCGAAATCATGGAGGAGGCTGGCCCAACGGGACACATCTTGAATCTCGGTCACGGCATATTGCCTCCGACGCCGGTCGAGAATGCTCGCGCTTTCATCGAATTCGCCAAGACGTATCAGCACGGATAATCGGGCGGGAAAGCAGGCGGCGATCAGTCGGTCAGAGTCGAACGAAAAACCAAAACTGATAGATAGCAGCCAGACACTTCCAGACGCAAAGAATGCAAAAACTGGGAATAGTTCTCTTTAATCTGGGCGGTCCGGAGACGTTGCTTGACGTCAAGCCGTTCCTTTACAAACTGTTCTCAGATCCCGAGATTATCCGTATTCGCTCCGATTTCCTTCGCAAAGCTGTCGCCTACTCTATTGCCACCCTTCGATGTCGTCGGTCTCAGGGATACTATCGCCAGATTGGAGGCGGATCACCGCTCAAGAAAATCACCGAGGAGCAGGCGGCGGCCCTGTCGGCGGAAATGCGCTGGGCAGGAAACCAGGTCGATACTTTCGTCGGCATGTGCACGTGGCATCCGTTCTTTGAGGAGACGCTGGATCAGGTGGAGAAAAGCGGTGTAGACCAACTCGTCATGCTTCCGCTGTTCCCTCAATACTCGGTAACGACGACTGGGTCCGGGTTTTCAAATCTTAAGCGGCTGATCTCTGAGAGACCGGCACTTGCAGGTCTCGACATTCGCTGGGTGTCTTCCTGGCAGAACAACCCCACTTATATCAAGGCGTTCACCGATTTGATCCGCAAGGAACTGAACAAATCCAGACATCCGGACGAAGTTCAGATACTGTTCAGTGCTCACAGCATTCCGGAAAGATACCTCCAGGAAGGAGACCCCTACCTGGACCAGACACGTGAAACGGTCGAGTTGATTGCCGAGGGGCTGGGCCGCCGCAACCCGTACCGCCTTTCGTTCCAGAGCAAGATCGGCCCCGTCAAGTGGCTGGAGCCGTCCACTAACGATGCAATCGTCGAACTGGGCAAACAGGGGATCCAGGACGTGCTCGTTGTCCCTGTCAGTTTCGTGTCCGAGCACATTGAGACGCTTTATGAGCTGGACATACTCTACAAGCAAGTAGCGGCCGATGCGGGAATCGGCGACTTCAGACGGGTGCCGGCACTCAATTGTGATCCGACGTTTATCCTCGCACTTCGCGAGATTGTCGAAACGGCTCTGGGGGATGGGGGAGGGGAGTCCAAGGTCCAAAGTCCAAAGTCCGAAGTCCGAGGTCCGGAGTCTGGGCGGGGTGGCAGCCACACGGGGATGTGAACTTTATGACCTTTCCCAATCTGCGGAATCTGTGTAATCCGCGTACAAGAATCTCATGCCGGATGTAGTTGTAGTAGGGGCCGGAATCTCCGGGTTGACCTGTGCGTGGCAGCTCCGTCGGGCCGGTCTGGACGTCCTCGTTCTGGAGGTGAAGGAACGTCCGGGCGGTGTGATCTCGAGCCACCGCGTCGATGACTTCCTCGTCGAGTCGGGTCCGCAAACCATCCTGCCGACGCCCGAAGCTCTGGCGGTGGTGAACGAGTTGGGCCTCTCCGGAGACGTGGTCACGGCTCCGCCGAAATCTCCTCGATTTATCTACCTGAACGGCCGGCTTCGAAAGGCTCCGCTTGGTGTTCTTTCTGTCCCGGGGATATTCAGAGCGCTTGGTGAACCCCTGGTATCTCGTGGAGGGGCGGAGGATGAAACCCTGGCCTCTTTCTTCAAGCGGCGATTTGGTCCCGAGATTCATGACCGGCTTGCGGCGCCTTTCGTGACCGGTATCTGGGCAGGGGATACCGAGAGCCTCAGCGTTGATGCGACTTTTCCACGTTTGGTCGATCTGGAGCGTCGCTACGGAAGTGTCGTTGTGGGAATGCTTCGATCGTCCCGTTCCGGGCCACGAGCGAGGCTTTCATCGTTTCGGGATGGGATGAAGACCCTTCCGTTCCGGCTTGCCCGTGATCTCGATATCCGCTTTGGTGTGGATGACATACGTTTGAGTCGCGGTCTGAGGTTGGAGTGGAAGAACGATGTCGCCGAACCGAAGGCGATCGTAATGGCTTGTCCGGCTTACGTGGCGGCGGGGCTGACTCGCCCTCTCTCGAACGACCTGGCGGATTCGTTGGATGCCGCCCACTACGCCCCGATGCTCGTTGCGGCAACGTCAATAGACGAAGCTCACCTGGCGCGTCCGCTCCATGGTTTCGGCTTTCTCGTGCCCAGAAGTGAAAAGCTCCACATTCTTGGAACCCTGTTCAGTTCCAGTCTCTTTCCCAGCCGGGCACCGGCCGGAAAGGCGCTTCTAACCAGTTTCCTGGGCGGCGCGCTCGAACCGACCGCGATTGGATGGTCCGACGAGCGTGTCTGGGATATCGTGACGTCGGAGTTGAAGTCGGTTCTCGGATTGAAGGGTGGAGTGGAACCGGTTCACCTGTTCCGACAGGAACGGGCGATTCCTCAATATGGAATCGGACACCGAAAGTGGCTGGCCGATGTGAAGGTCAGCCTGGGAGGTTTGGCCGGGCTGTTCCTGACGGGCAGTTACTTTGACGGCGTCTCGCTGCCGGCCGCCATGAAGCACGGTCAAGGGACGGCTGAAGCCGTCATCGAATATACCCGGAGATGATCATGAAACGAGTTGCTGGCGAACTTGCCGAATTCCTCGGGGCTCGGCTAGAAGGGGATGGGGGCCGGCCACTGGAAGCGCTGGCCAGCCTCGAAACTGCGACGGAGGGGGATCTGAGCTATGCAGAGTCCCGCTATCTGGAGCGAGTCCGTGACAGCCGGGCTTCCTGTGTCCTCGTCCCGGAAGGGGCGTTTCCCGATCAGACCACAATCGTGGTCGACAACCCGAAGGCTGCGTTTGCGCGTGCGGCAGAATGGCTGTTTCCGAAGCCGAGTCCTACCCCTGGGGTCCACCCCACGGCCCTGATCGGTGAGGGAGTTCAGCTCGGCGATGGTGTCATGGTCGGCCCCAGATGTGTAGTTGGCGACAATGTCGAAATCGGTGCTTCCACTGCGGTGCATGCCGGGTGCTATATTGCAGAGGGTGTCCGGATCGGCTCCGAATGCACTATCCGCCCGAACGTCGTGTTCTACGAAGGTGTCGAGGTGCACGATCGGGTCATCATCCATGCCGGCGTGATTCTCGGATCCGACGGTTTTGGATTTGTCCGAGATGGCGCGGGTTATGTGAAGTTTCCTCAGATCGGCCGTCTCGTCATCGAGGACGATGTCGAGATCGGAGCGAACACCTGTATCGACAGGGGCGCACTTGGGGCAACCCTCATCGAACGGGGGACGAAGGTGGATAACCTCTGCCATGTTGCCCACAATGTCCGCATCGGAGCAAATACAGTCATTGCCGCTCAGACTGGCATTTCAGGAAGCTGCGATATCGGTGCTGATGCCGTGATCGCCGGTCAGGTCGGTATTGCCGACCATGTGCGTATCGACGACGGTTCTATCATTGGTGCGCAGTGTGGTATTCCGAGTGGCAAGCGAATCCGGGCAGGAGAAGTTTTCTGGGGAACGCCGGCCAGACGCTTGAAAGACATCAAGATTCAGCAGGCCTACCTGTCCCGGTTGCCCCGTATTGCCAAGGAAGTGGAACGCCTGAGCGCCGAGGTGGATCGCCTGAAGGATCCATCCGGTTGAAAATGTTCCTGTGCGGAAGCTTTTGCCGGTTGATCGCAGGGGAGAGACTGCTATTTCTAACGTCATACATACGAAACGAGAAGAATTATGAGTTCACTGAAGACTGTTCAACAACATATCCAGGATGAAGAACGCCTCCATCCGGGAGCTACAGGCGATTTCACCGCATTGCTGACGAGTCTGATCGTTGCAGCAAAGATCATTTCCCGTGACGTCAACCGTGCCGGTCTGGCGAAGACGGTTCTGGGCGAAACCGATGTCGTCAATGTCTACGGTGAGACAGTGATGAAACTCGACGAGTTTGCCCAGGACACGATTTGCCAGGCGATGGGAATCAGCGGCCAGCTCTGCGTCATGGCATCCGAAGAGTCGGAAGGAATCATTACTCTGCCCGAGGGATACCCCAGAGGGAAGTACGTTCTCCTTTTCGATCCGCTTGACGGCTCCTCAAACATCGATGTCAATATCAGCATCGGCACGATATTTTCGGTTCAACGGAGGGTGTCGGAAGGAGGCGACGGGACCGATTGCGATTGCCTGCAGCCGGGGTACGAACAGGTAGCGGCCGGTTACTTCCTCTATGGGTCGAGCACGATGATGGTTTACACGACCGGCAACGGCGTCCATGGGTTTACGCTCGACCCCGCACTGGGCGAATTCCTCCTTTCCCACGAGAACATTCAGACTCCGAAGAAGGGGAAGGTTTACAGCATCAATGAAGGGAATCGGACCAAATGGGATGATGCGACCCGGGATTATGTTGACCACCTCAAAGAGCAGGACGAAGAATCCGGGCGGCCCTACTCGTTGCGTTACATCGGTTCGCTCGTCGCCGACTTCCACAGGAACCTTCTGAAGGGTGGCATCTTCCTGTACCCCGGCCCGAAAGCTAAACTCCGTCTTCTCTACGAGGGTGCTCCGCTGGCGATGGTCGCCGAGCAGGCAGGTGGTGCAGCCACGACAGGAACGGAACGGATCATGGACATCAAACCGAACTCTCTCCAGCAGCGGGTTTCGCTTATCATTGGAAGCCACGATGATGTGGTTCAGTATCAGGAATTTGTGAAGGAGTCCGCGTCGGTCGTTTGAATTAATCTGCGACTGAAACTACGCCCAGAACGGCATCCGAAGAAGTCAGGCCTTCCAGCAGAAGGAACTCGGCATACTTCACCAGCGTCCACATGCCATGCTTGACTGCGCAATCTCGAACCTCATCCGACTTCGCCCCTTTCGCAACCAGTCGCCTCAGTTCGTCGTTCATGATGAGGCACTCGTACACGCCGACTCGCCCTTTGTGCCCGGTGCCGCCGCAGTTGTCACAGCCCTTGCCCTTATAGAACGTGGGTAGGTTGTCCGGGGTGTAGCCGAAGTATCCGGCGGTTGTGGCGTCGGCGGTGTACGGTTCCTTGCATTTCGTGCAGAGGCGCCGGACCAGTCGTTGCGCAAGTATCCCAATCGTCGAACTGGACATCAGGAACGGTTCGACACCCATTTCCTGCAGGCGGGTGAATGCACCCGGGGCATCGTTGGTGTGAAGAGTCGTAAACACGAGGTGACCCGTCAGGGCTGCTTCCACGGCAATGCCTGCCGTCTCGCGATCACGAGTCTCACCGACAAGAATGACGTCGGGGTCCTGCCTGAGAAACGCTCTCAGAACACGAGCAAAGTCCAGACCGATGTGCTTGTGAATCTGGATCTGGTTTACACCCTCCAGATCGTACTCAATCGGATCTTCCGCCGTGGAAATATTGGTGCCGGGGGAATTGATTTCACCTAGGAGTCTGCGCGGCAGAAGGACCGGAATTGGACGGTAATAGATTGAAGATA
>CAZOZZ010000047.1:0-25014 GCA_964584435.1 uncultured Solibacteraceae bacterium
TTCCCTTCCTTCTCTCTTTCGTCTTATCTCAGATCTCTTGAGAAATGCGGGCTAATCCCCATCCAACGATCCTTCGTCCCATGCTGGAATCCTCGCCTTTCCAGCTTCGTAGAGCGATTCCATCGGTTCCCACACACGGTCGACGTCGTCGTTGAACAGATCCCCGATCAGCAGGTCGGTGATGGCGCCTTGCAGGTGGGGAAAATTGCGGACGAAGTTCCCGAAGCTGAAGCCATCGTAGTATTCACAAACCAGGCGGCGCATTCGGTCCACGCCTTTGTTGAACCCCGGACCCCATTTGCCTAATTGCGCGCCCGTCAGGTCCCCGTTGCCGAAGCCGTCCACGATGGCATCGGCGGCCAGTTCGCCCGACTTCAGAGCCAGCAGCACCCCTGAGGAGTAGAGGGGGTCCAGAAATCCGTAAGCGTCACCGACCAGGACCCAGCCATCGCCGGCGACCTGTTTCGATCTGTAAGAAAAGTCCCTGGTAGCATAGTGGCCCGTGGTTCGATGACCGACCGCCAGGCGTTCCTTGACAGGCGGGCAGAGATCCATTTCATCGTTAAACGTCTGCTCGTGACTGACGCGCTCCTTGTTGAACAGATAGTCGAAGGGCGCCACGACTCCGACGCTGACCTTGTTCCCGTTGAGCGGAATGTACCAGAACCATCCGTTCTTGTTCGAGGTTTGGAGGACGAGCGTCGCGCCTTCGTCCCGCCCGGCGTCACGGTGGGCCCCCTCGTAGTAGGTCCAGATCGCTCCCTTGTTGAGGATCGGATCCCAGATTCGCAACCCGAGGCGCTTCATCAGCAGGCCGTTCTCACCGCTCGCGTCCACGACGACGCGCGCAGGAACGTCGCGAACTGCCTGGTCGTCCATCTTGACCTTTACGCCAACGGCTCGGTCTCCATCGAAAAGAACGTCCACAACCCTCGCACCCTCGTGCGCAACAACACCGTGTTCCCGTGCGTTCTCCAGCATCAGCTGATCGAACTCGCTTCGAACAACCTGCCAGGTCTGGGAACCGGGGCCGGGCTTGTTATCGGAAAAATAGAAGGGCTTGGAACCTCGGCCGCTTGCGCTGAAGAACTGCACGCTGTGTTTCTGGACGAAGTTGCTCTGCCGCATCCTGGGCAGCATGTTCAGGCGTTCCAGCACATGGTAGGTTTCGGGAATCAACGATTCCCCGATGTGAAAACGCGGAAACCGCTCCCGTTCGAAGAGCTCGACACGGTACCCCTGATCGGCGATCAACGTCGACGTCGTGGATCCTGCAGGGCCGCCCCCGATCACCACGACGTCCGGGGCGTCCCAGGCCTTCTTCTCCTCACCCATTCCCTAGTCCTCCAGACCTGGGGCAACCTCGAAACGATCTCTGATGTCGGACGGAATCGAGGTCATCCTGATCGGCTCGTCCGCTACCTTCCGCACGCATCCCATCGTCAGGCTCCCTGCCCCGATCTTTTCACCGTCCCTGATCAACTCACATGTGTAGCGCATCGTCTTGTCTGTGATCTCGGCGATACGGATACACACCTCGAACTCGTCCTCGAAATACAGGGGACGAAGATATTCGAAGGACGTCGCGAGTCGTGGAAATCCGATTTCCGCTTGGGATGGGACGATACTCAGACCCGCTTGGCGCCAGAGGGCGTGCTCAGCCTCTTCCATGAAGCGGAAGAAACAGGAGAAATGGACGAAGCCGGCCATGTCGGTCTCCGCAAACTGCACTCGCCGCCTCAAACTGTACTGACTCTGCACTTTGTTCGTTGCTCCATGAAATACCGGGCACCTGTAAATGTAGGGGCTCTCTATGAGCGCCCAAGAGCAGCGGTCACAGACCGCCCCTACAGGTCCTAGGTGTAGCGAATGCCTGTGTGCTCGGGCAGGAAGAAGCGCGGTAACAGCGCGTCGACTCTCAATAAGCCTTCCCGGGACAGGACAACATTATCTTCTGTGGCCGCCGACAGAAAACCTTCACTCTTGAGCGAGGCCAGTGGATCGCGGAACCGCTCCAGGATATTCAGATCGTACTTGTCCTTGAAATACGATGGCCGGACCAAACCCTTCTTGAGCTGCAAAACGAACTCGCGGATCATCCGCTCCTCGCCCGTAGGCCGGTAGGCGCGACCCAGCGGAATTTCGCCAGCCTGGATCGCTGTGCCGTAGTCTTCCCACCGATCGAGGTTCTGCATGTGGACGCCGTTGACATGGCCGAACGACGCGACCCCCAACCCCGCCAGGTCGGCGCCTTCCCACAGACGATCACGATAGACAAAGCGGGTGCGGGATGGGTCCCTGACGGCCGTGTACGCACTTGCAAGGTGATAGCCGGCCTGTTCGAAGGCCGTAAAAGCCTCGTTCATCCATCGTCTCTTTGTCGCCCAGTCCGCGATCGGTTCCTTGAACTGTCCCGCCCCATCGAGAAGATCACGGCTGATCGTCGTGTTGAACGGCAGTTCCATCTGATAGATCGTCACGCTGTCGGGAGCCAGTTCCAGGGTCTTCGTGATCGCCTCGTGCCAGTTCTCGTCGGTCTCGCCCAGCATGCCCGCGATCAAATCGATGTTGATCTGAGGAAACTCGAGCTTCCGTGCGCGTTCGTAGGCCCGGAAGATCTCGGCCGAACGATGCGCACGACCGTTGAGCTCGAGTATCCGATCGTCAAAATTCTCGATACCGAGACTCAGGCGAGTCACACCCAGGCGGCGTATGACACCCAGCTTTGTTTCGGTCAGTGTCCCGGGCTCGCATTCAAAGGTGACCTCCTCGGCATTGTCCCAGGGAACGATTCCCCCAAGACGCGTGACCAGGCCTTCGAGCTGGCGCGATGAGAGAAAGGATGGCGTGCCACCCCCGAAATATACGAAGTTCACATCCCGCCCATCGATAGCCGGCCGGCGGGCGTAGAGTTCCATCTCGTGGACCAGCAGGTCGATGTAATTCTCCACTTCTTCGGCGTTCTTCTCCGTGTAGACGCGAAAGTAGCAGAAGTGGCAGCGCTTTCGGCAGAAGGGGATGTGCAGGTACAAGCCTAGCGGAACCCCCGGAACGGGCGCCGGATCGAATGCAGGCATGGCAACCCGCCCCACGTCCTGTTTGGTCCACACGGAAAACGGCGGGTAATTGGCAACAAAAAAGCTGCCGACCGCGGTCTCCAGCTGTTCTTCGGCCGTCGGCCCGGAGTGTTCGCTCATACGGCTAGTGAAATGCAAAAAGAAGGCCGTCATGAGATCCGATGACTACGTGACCGTCCACGATGGCGGGCGAGGCGGAAAGCGGGCTACCCGCTTCGAAGTCCCACAGCTTCTCTCCGGTAGCGAGGTCGAGTACATACAAGCGGCCGTCATGAGATCCGACGTAGACACGGTCGGCCGAAATGACCGGCGAGGAGTCCACCCGGGCGCGTGTGGTAAACGTCCAGACGGCCTCGCCCGTGTCGGCGTCGAGCGCATGCACCATCTTGTCACGTCCACCAATCACGACCAGTTCGTCCGTCACAGCGGCCGAGGAATAGAACGGGAAACGGCGGGTGGGATGTTCGTAGTGCCACAGGAGGGTGCCTGTCTCCAGGTCCACGGCAAGCACCTCGTTGTCGAAGGTACCGAAGTACATCCGGCCTCCTACGAGCGTGGCCGAAGCGCCGGTGTAGGCACCGGCATCCAGACGGTTGACAACCTCACCGTCGCTGATGCGGATCGTACGAAGAAAACCGTCACACCCGGCCACGTAGGTGACGCCGTCAGACACTGCCGCCGTCGCGTGGATATAACCGTCCGTTCCGACCTTCCAGGCCAACTCCCCGGTTCGCTCGTCCAGGGCGTAAAGAAACGTGTCGTAGGAACCGATGAGGACCTTGCCGTCCACGACGACGGGAGACGACTTCACTTCGCTTTCGGTTCGGAACGTCCAGCGACCATCACCTGTCGCAGCGTCGACGGCATGGATCGTTCCTCCGAGGTCACCGATGAAAACGACGCCATCGTGAACCGCCGGAGACGACTCACCAATCGGTTCCACCGTGTCGTATTTCCAACGGAGCTTACCCGTTTCGAGATCCACGGCGTGGAGCTCTCCCAACTGCGAGCCTACGTATACGGTGCCGTCGACGATAGAAGCGGAGGAATCTATCGATTCGCCGGCGTCGTATGTCCATGCCAGACTCAACGCATCCGGCACTTTCGCCGCCGACACTCCGGTCAGATGCGCGTTACCGCGGAACTGCGGCCAATCGGATCCACCTGTAGTCATGATCTGTCCGAGGGCCGAAGTGGCACCGAGAACCGTTAGCAGTGTTGCACTCATCAGTACGCGCACTCGTATACCTCCAGTGCTCCGGGGGCGTCGAACGGGCGGGGATTGAACTGGCCCGTCCACTGTTCTGCCGCATCGGCAGCGAGCTCGGGCAGTGCGTCACGCTCGATTCCGGCCTCCCCGAGCCGCGTGGCGAGACCGGCAGCCGTAGCCAGTTCTTCAAGCCTTCGCGCCACAGTGTCCGTCGTCCGGGATGAGGCGGCCCCCAGCCCGACGCTTTCAGCCAGTTCGGCGTACCGCGAGGCACATACGCTCCCATTCCACCTGACGACGTACGGAAGCATATGTGCTATCGCAGCACCGTGTTCGGTGCCGTAGCGGGCCGTGATCGGGTTGGCCAAGGCGTGCGCCGCACCCAGCATCGAATGTTCAATAGCCGCGCCCGCGTAGAAAGCGCCGAGCAACATGTCGCCGTTGACGGCGACGTCCTCCGGGTGCTCCAAAACACGTTCAAAACTCACTATCAGCAACGTCGCCGCTTCTCGCGAAAACGCCGCAGACACATCGCAACGCTTTGTCGTCACCCAGGTTTCGACGGCATGAGAGATGGCGTCGTAGCCTGCCCTGGCTCGCACCTTCAGGGGCTGGGTAAGCGTCAACTCGGGATCGAGGACCGCCACCTTGAACGCCGCTCCAGGATCTCCGCAAGCCATCTTGACGTGCGTTTCGGCATCGGAGATGAGAGCGTAGCTCTGGGCCTCACTGCCGGTGCCGGCCGTGGTGGGTATCCCGACCATGGGGAGCATGGGCCGGGAAGCCTTTGCGTATCCCCAGTAGTCCTCGATCCGGCCGCCGTTTGTGAGCAGGAAGTTGATGCCCTTGGCGCAGTCCATAGAGCTGCCGCCGCCCAGACCCACGAGTGAATCTACCTTCCGGGATTCGGCAAGAGCACGGCCTGCTTCTATGGCCTGGCTGTCTGGGTTTTCAGTGAAGTCGTGGAAACCGGCCGTTTCAATCCCCTCAGCTTCGAGCAGGTTTACGGCTCGATCAAAGTAACCCGCGGCAACAATTCCCCGATCGGATACGAGCAGTGTACGGTGAAAATCCAACCCGCGCGCCACCTCACCGATGGTCTCGATCTTACCTGCCCCGAAGAGAAGTTCCGTCTCAAGGGCCTTCATTGGCCCCGTCGATGGCATAGAGCATGTTGCGTGTAGCGATGTAGAGGACGCCGTTTGCCGGAACGGGTGTCGAATAGACCGAACTACCCATGTTGATCTCGGACACAACCTTCATTTCCCGGCCTTCTTCCATAACGATCAGGTCACCGTCCTCGTCTCCCAGGTAGATCTTTCCACCGGCAAGCATCGTCGAACCCCACATCGCGGCAAGCATGTCGTATTTCCAGATCTGCTCGCCCGTCTTCGCGTCCAGGGCGTGTACGAAGCCGCTGAAGTCGGGTATGTAAAGGATTCCGTCCCGAATTGACGGCGTCGAAATCGAACGTCGAATATCGGTGTAGTGCCACACCCTTCCGGTCTCGGTGATGTCGCCTCGTTTTGTCGGGTCGATCGCATACAGATGGCCGACACCCTCTCCGTGTTCCGGATCCTGCCCGTTGGCAATATAGACCAGGCCTTCGTAAAAAACCGGCGTCGAGATCAGCTCGTTGCGGGTCCTCGGCCAGACCGAGTCTTCCGGATTCGTATCGAACTCCCAGAGCTTCTCGCCCGTCGCAGCTGCGAAGCCGCGGATCCAGCCGTCGCCCTGTGCGTTGATCGCCTGAACGACGCCACCGACTTCCGCGATCGTGGGCGTGGACCACTGCCCATGCAGGATGTTTTCACCCGGAGAGTCGTCTTCCCAGACAAGCTCGCCCGTTTTCTTGTTGAGGGTGATGATCGATGGTGCCCGCGGTGAAGGAACATTGACGTGGGTCTCATCCTGGCCGTTCGCGGTATTGAGGTAGAGCAGGTCACCAAAGATCACCGGCGAAGAGTTCGTCATGTTGTGCGGGTGGTTCCCCAGTTCCTCCATCATGTCAAAACTCCAGAGGATCTCCGGAAAGGGCTTTCCGCCGCTGTCTCTGGCCCGAATATTGACGGCAACGACCTCGCTCCGGTTCGTCGTGTAATACAGGACACCGTCTTCGATGAGTGGAGAGGAGCACACGCCCTGATAGGGCCAGTCGTTCACACGGCCTTCCTGCAGTTTGTCCGAGGCAAGCTGCCACAGGAACTCCCCGTCGGACTCGCTGAAGGCATACAAGACTCCCTTGTCGCCCATCACCTCAGGATCGCGAGGCGTTTCGTTGTTCGTTCCGACAAACAGCATTCCTTCGGCAACAACGGGGTTCCCATAAGTCTGAGACCCGAGTTCCGCGGACCACTTGATTCCTTCCCCGGTTTCGATGTCCCATTCTGTGGGTAGCCCTTCCATATCCGAAACCATGTTGCGATCCGGAGTCCCACCCCACATCGGCCAGTCTCCAGTGCCGGGATCGGAAGGCTCCCCACCGGGTACTGCGGGCGCCTGCGCCAGCAGTACCAGGGCCAGTATGACGGTCAACATCCGCGTGTAAGAAAGTACGTTTCGATTTGTGTCCATTTTCATGTTCATCGGCTCGGAGTTACCTTGAAGTTGTCGAAATAAATCTCATTGCGCCCATCGCCGTAAAGCCCCGGAGCCCCGGCGAGAATACCCATGCCGGGCGGATCCGTACGTTCCAGTGTCCAGCCCGCGGGCTCCGATTCACTCTTCGGCCACACCTTGCCTCTTGCCCGAACGGATCCGTCGGGAAGCGTCTGGACCTCGAGCTTCATCTGGTACCAGGTGTCGGGATCGATCGTCATCGGCGCCCTGACGGTACGTTCTGTTTCCGGTTGCCACGAATGCAATTCGATTCGCTGATGGTTGCCGAAGAGCACAAGCTGATAACCCTGCGCGACGATGCCACCGTCTCCCATCGTGCGGCGCCGGATGGCGAACCGCAGGTCCGCTTCGGTCGTATAGTTGGACGCGGTGTGCTGCCCACCGTAAGTGCGGGCGCGCCGGATGAATGAAAACTGATTGTCGGCCCGCTTCGTGAACACCTTGTTGCCCTCGAGTTCCGTGACCGAGTACTTGAGCCTCGTGTTCAACCACCAGCCGGGCAATCCCCCGACGTCAAAATCGTCAAAGCTGGTTCCCCAGTTGAGCGGGGGAATGACTCGCACACGCGCTTCTGCGGCTATGCCGCCAACGGTCGCCTTCACTTTGCCCGCCGACCCGGTCGCCTCGGAAGAGGCTGTGTAGCGGCCGTCCTGTCCGATTGCACCACCCAATTCCTCCAGCGACCAGTCCGCATCGCTTTCACGTATGAAGTTCCCCTTCGCATCGAACAGTCGGACACGGAAGTCGACTCTCTCACCGGGTGAAACCGCGGCATCACCGGGCACCACCAGCATAGAAGCGGGTGGGCCTTCTGCGGCCAGCGCTCGTCTGGGCGCCGTCGCAGTCCAGCCAGGGGCGCGACTGCTGGGTCTTCCGATGGCATAAGTTGCCTGGGCAGTTGTGAAGAAAACGCGTCCGTTCGAAACAGCGGCGCCGGCCGTGACCTGCTCCGGGTTGTCCGGGTCTCCCAGTGCGACCTCACTCAAGATCTCGCCGCCTTCATTCCCAGGCCGCAGGATGTAGAACTTGCTGTTCGCAGTACCGACGAATAGCTTTCCGTCGGCCAGAACAAGAGGGGCCTTCTGGATCGTTCCCAGCTTGAGAGACCAGATTTCCTCGCCTGTCGTCCGGTCGAAGGCCGCAACCATCGAGCCGTTGTCGACCTGGTAGATTCGATCGCCATCGGTAACCGGGGATGAATAGCCGGCGAGGAAACCCCGATGCAGCCAATTGGTGTCGGCATCGGTTCGCTCTCCCGTACCCGCCAGGCTGAGAGACGCCCTGAAGCCCATCGTGCTCGTCTCGAGGTTTTCCTCACTGTGGGAGAGGATCAGGTCGTCACCAACACGAATGGCGCCGGTGTTCAGGCCACGTTTCGAGACGGCATAACGCCAGACACGCTCGCCTGTCGACGCTCTGATTGCGTACCATGCACCGTCACTACCTCCGGCAACGATCAAACGAACGCCGTCGATTTCTGTGATCATGGGCGGCGAATAGGTGGTGTCAAACGGACGCTGTCCCGGCGAACTGACCCACACGTTCCGGCCCGTCCGCTTGTCGAACGCCATGAAGCGCTGGCCACCACCGGCCAGTTCGCCCCAGTTGAACGTGATGCCGGCAGCGATCACAAGATCCCCATCTATCATGGGCGAGGTCACGCGGCCCCCGTGGGTCGTTAGAAAACCAAACTCCTCGGTCAGCTGGTGTCTCCACAACTGATCTCCGTCGCGGGAGTAGGCGGCGAACGTGGCATCGGCCGTCATGATATAGACGTTACCGGTTTCCGGATCGAGTGCCGGTGTGGCCCAGCCGGCACGATGCGACGGCGCGTCGCTGTGTGTGATGTTGAGGCGATCTTCCCAGACCAGTTCACCCGTGTTCGCGTCGAAGGAAAGAATCCTCTCCTGAATCGACGCTCCCTCACCCACGGAGTTCTGCAGGTACACCCGGTCGCCGAGCACGACAGGACCGGAAAGCCCGCCGTAGGGCACTCGCCAGACCAGGTTCTCGCCCTCCAGGGACCAGGTCTCCGGAAGGTTCTGCTCGGTGGAAACACCGGTTCTGTCCGGACCCCGCAGTTCCGGCCAGTCGTCCGCGGTTGCCACGGACGCCAGGACGCAAACCGAAATGAACAGAAATACAATGCGGTTGATTGTGACAAATCCAGCAGGTTGTCCGGCCATCGTTACCTCAAGCAAAGAATCGCAGGCAGAAGAAAGGTGTGCGGTCGTGGCTCGCCTTACTCCCACCGACATTGTGACTTCAACGATTTAACAATCTAGACAGAATATCTTACATGTGTTCTTACCCCGGTCAAAGAGTGGTTCAGAACAACAGCTTCAATCCGAACTGCAACCGGCGCGGACTGCCGGCTGAGAGCACCTGGCCAAACGTCGGGGAGCCGAAGAAACTGTCCGGCAAATCGAGGTTTGACCGGTTAAACAGGTTGAACGCCTCGAGACGAAACTCTGCGTTCAGCCGCTCGCTGGCTGGGATCAACTTCACTATCGAAACGTTCCAGGTCGCCAGGCCAGGCCCTTCAAGCAGGTTGCGCCCCGCATTTCCGAAGCTGCCAAAGCTGGGAAGGGTAAAGGCGGAGGTGTCGAACCATCCATCCGTCGATGGATCGCCGAGTTCGGGAGTGCCGGAAACGTTCGGCCGGTCGTTGGCACCGAAGCCCAGAACCGAGCGCCCAGTGTTGCTGTTGTCCTGTTCCGGCAGCAACGAAACGGTGAACGGGCGGCCGCTCTGGATTACCAGGATGCCGTTGGTCTGCCAGCCTCCGAAAACGTGGCGCGCCCACCCGCTCCGTTCGAGCGGACCGAGAGGGATGTCGTAGGTGTAGCCCAGCGAGAACCGGTGGCGGAGGTCGAAATTCGACCGCGCACGCTCAGCGGTCAAGTTGTTCGAGTCCTGAGGGAAGTTCGGATCGGCCGAGGTGGCGAAGAACCCCGAAGCGTCATCGATCGACTTCGACCACGTGTAAGAGGCCAGCATCGTCATGCCGCACCAGAGGCGCTCCTGGAATCGAGTCTGCAGCGCGTGGTAGATGGAACTGGCGCGCGATTCCACCTGGACAATGTCGTCAAAGAGCGGGTTGGGGCGGGTGACGCGCGGAGCGGTCGACGGCTGAGGCTGGTTGATGTCGCGCGCGCCGATCAAATGCGTGCCCTTGGTGCCCACGTAAACCAGCTCGATACTCCGGGTGTCGCCCAGACTTTGCTGTACACCCACGTTCCAGTGTTGCGCGTATGGTGTTTCGAGGTTCCGGTCGAACGTCAGGGCCGAAGCCGGTGTCGGAAACGGGAAGCTGGCGAGCGGAAACGGGTCGGTCAGCGACAACGTAAAGCCAGGGAATGGCCCCTCGGCTGGCAGTGAGAAAAACAACCTGAAGTCGAAGAACGGCGAGTTGAAATACAGTCCTTCACCCTGGGCGAGCGCCGACTGGTCGTGGTAGATGCCGTAGCCGCCGCGAACGACCGTATTCCCTGCCCCGGGCGCCCAGGCCAGACCGACACTGGGGGCAAAATTATTTCGATCGGCGAAATAGCCGCTGCGTGGAATGCCTCCCGTACCAACGGGGACCAGGCCGCGGGTCGCCGGGTCGTACAGGTTGGCGCGATCGGCGGCGTCCACAGGCGGGGAGGTGTATTCGTACCGCAACCCGGCCGTCAGAGTCAGGTCGGGCCGAATCCGGTAGCTGTCCTGGAAGAACGCGGAAGAAGTCTCCGAGCGGAGGCGTTGCGGATTGTCGAGTTGGGCAACGCCGGTGACAGTCGGCAGGCCGAGCAGCAGGTCGGCAAGTGGATTCCCGGTAAAGACACCCAGAAACTGAAGGATCCCCCGTGACTGCACGTCGCGGAACGCGTTCTGTTGCAGAACCCTGAACTCACCTCCGAACTTGATGCTGTGGCGGCCCCGGACGTAACTGACCTGGTCGATGAATTGAAACGTGTTCGACACGCTCGCCTGCGGGTTGTTGAATTCGTGACCGAGCGGAGACAGGCCGCTGATGCGGATAAAGCTCAAGCCAAAGTCGCGCGGGTCGGATGAGATATCGGGCAATCCGACCTGGCGGTTGATACTGGTTCCCTGCCCTTCCTGATTAACGCCGATGGCCACGCGGTGGAACGCAAACCGGGCCTCGTTGATCCACGAGGTCGAGAAAGCATGGGTCTGTCCGACCATCAAGTTCTGCGCACGGCGGGGAACCTGGTTCCCATAGCCCGGCACGACCGAAAACGTCGAACCGGAAAATGGTTCGAACAGATCGCGGTCGGCAAAACTGTAACGTGCGGAAAGCTCAGAACCCTCGCTGAACATGTGATCGAGGCGGATGTCAAAGTGATGTTCGTTGTCGCGAAGCGTGGGCGAGCTGACGAAGTTGGCACCGGGTGAAGCGCGGTTCGGCGGAGGGTAGAGCTCGGCGATGGCCTGGCCCACGGGATGTTGGAAGAAACCGGGGATTTCGGGCAACGGCCCGACACCCGGGATGTTGGGTATTGGAAGATTGCCGGCCGTGAAATCGCCCTGACGTTCGGCAACGGTCGGAACCGAGGCCAGACGCGTGATGCCCTCGCGCAGGATCCTGCCCTCGTAGTCGCCGAAGAAGAAAGTGCGATCCCTCCGAATCGGACCGCCGAGAGTGAAACCAAACTGGTTGCGCTGAAATTTCGGGTCGGGCTCGCCTGGAGGGGAAAAGCGATTGCGGGCATCGACGGCCGCATTGCGGAAGAAGTGAAACACGGTGCCGTGTAACTGGTTGCTCCCCGATTTGAGCGCTACGTTGACCTGCCCGCCGGAATTGCGCCCAAACGACGACTCATGGTTGACGCCAAGCACTTCGAACTCCTGGATCGCGTCTACCGGCGGATTCACGCCTATACCGTTGAGCTTTGGATCGCCGTTGTACACCCCATCGAGGAGGAAAAGGTTCGAATCCTCACGGCTGCCGCTGACATGAATCGCAAAGTCTCCACGCACTGAGCCTGCCGACCCGGACACGGCAGGGGCACTTCCCGGAACCAGAAGGCTCAACTCGAAGAAGTTCCGGCCATCGAGCGGCAGTTGTGTCACCTGGCGGTTGTCAATGACCGTGCTGCGGGAAGCAGTGTCGACGCGGAGCGGGGCGCCCTCGACAACCTCGACGACGTCGACCGCACCGGCGAGCGACAACTCGTGTCCAATCCGTACGTTCTGGTTGAGTTGAAGGACCAGCGAGTGATGGCCGACGTGGAAACCCTCGCGCCGAATCTCCAGTTCGTAGCTCCCCGGTGGCAGGAGCGTGAACGCGAACCCCCCTTGCGGGCCCGACGTGACTGTCCGTGTCCGGTTCGTGTCCGGCTGCGTCAGGACGATCTCGGCATCCGGTACGACAGCTCCGGTCGGATCGCTGACAACGCCTCCGATTGAGCTGCGTACTGTTTGAGCCATGGCGCCAGCTGAAAGCACCAGCCCAATGAGCACAACGGGGATGATCTTGCAGACATCGAAACACAGAAGCGCAATCGATACCGCTCGAAATCGTTTCATCAATCTCCTCAGTAGCCTGGTAACGCTCGTCGCCCTCTCTTTACTTGATACGGATGGGAGTAGCCGAAAAGATACCACACGAAGTGATTAGGACCCGATAATTAGGGGCTCTTCTGAATTCACTGGAAATACCGGTCCAGTGTCCTAGCCGACGGCTTCGGGGTCAGCACGGAACCGACAATCATGCAGAGGGTGGAGATGATCGTGATCGGAACCACCGGCATGAAACCGAAGACGGCCGTGCCGCCCGCGGTTCTCAAGAGGACATCCAGCCCGGACACCGACCACACAGCCGTCGGGGGGCCGGCAGGGGCAGGAACCAGTTGCTGGAAGAGGGCCACGCCAGCGACTGCGGCGGCCACCCAGACCACGCTCGCCAGGGCACCCCACTTCGTGCTGCCTCGCCAGTACAGAGCAGCCACGAGCAACGGCACGAGCGCAGCGTAACCCGTGAACGCGTATTGCACTGCCAGACTGAAAATCGTACTCGGTGCCACCTGGGCGATCAGGTAGGCCGTGCCCGTCAGGACGATCACAAAGACACGGCCCGTTCGGACCTGTACGCGTTCTCCGAATCGCGCGCGGCCTCCGTAGTGCGCGAAGACATCTTCGGTAAACATCGTCGACAGAGCCAGGATCTGCGAATCGCTGGCCATCACCGCCGCCATGATTCCAGCTCCGAGCAGGCCGGCAAGCCACACGCTGGCGTACCGGTTGAGCATTAGAACCAGGACGTCATCCGCTCGAGCTCTTTGCTGAAGTTCGAGACGTTCCTCGGCGGTCCGGCTCGTTTCCGGATCGGCGAGTTCGGCCCGGGCCTCGATCTTGTCCTGGATCTCTGGGATGTCAAACGCTCCGTTGGCGGCAACTCCCAGGTACACGCTCGGCAGCCACACGACCAGGATCGCCAGGGGGTAGAAGATCATCGTCGTCTTGAACTGCTTCATCCGACGTGCCGTCAAGCAGAAGATACCGATGTGTGGAAACGCGATCGCAGAAAGCGGAATGAGCATGTAGCTCAAGAAGAACAGGGGCGCGACGCGTTCGTTCGAGAGCAATGACGCCGTCGACGGCGCATCGAGCAAGCGCTCCATCACGCTTGGGAAACCGCCCATGCGTGAGCCGATTACGACCAGTGCGACCAGACCGAAGACCAGGAACAGCGAGGTCTGAAAGGTATTCACCCAGGCGGTACCCCGCATTCCGCCGAAGAAGACGTATGTCATCACGACCAGCGCGACCACGGCGCCGCCCAGCCAGTATGGAACGATTCCCCCGCTGATGACCTCGAGCGTCGTGCCGCCGCCCATGACACCAATGATGATGTAGGGCACCAGCAACACTGCCTGTAATGCGAAAATAGCGGTCCCCGTATGATTGCACTCCCAACGGTCTCGGAACATCTGGACGGGCGTAATGAACCCGTTACGCTTCCCCAACGACCAGAGCCGGGTGCCGATAAAGAACAGAACCAGGGGAACGACCAGGGCCGACGATGAGGCCATCAGGCCATAGGTCATGATCCCGTTTGTGAACGAGAATCCGGAGGCGCCCAGGATTGAAAACGCGGTCATGTGGGTCCCGAAGAGCGACAACACAAATACGAAGGAACCCAAGGAACGGCCGGCCAGAAAATAGTCGTCGGCCGATGTCGGGCCCGAACGACGCGACGCGAAGATGCCGATGTAGAGCGCTCCGGCCAGGTAAAGAAAAATGAATAGGGTGGGGATCATCGGTTGGCCGTTGCTCTGGTTTCATCCGGTTTTGACGTAGAAGGGGGACTGTCCGGGTCCAGGTGTGAGGGCCAGGCATGTTCGGCCAACAACCACATCAAGAGAGCCACGACCAGGGTGTAGACGGCGTGATAGACAAGTCCAACCGGCAGGATGCCGGCAACCAGAGTGCGGTCGCTCCAGAACCAGAAATCCTGGTGCAATACCGCGACGAGCAAGAGAACCGCGTAAAGGAGGCGTTTCTTCATCAGTTCGTAGTCCAAGAAGTGTAGCAAAGCACCACCGTCGGCTTTCGAAAAAAATGGAGGGGGTGTGGTTGCCCGAGCCCTGCTGTGTTAGAGTCCGGCGATACTGTTCGCGGAGGACAAATGGACGAGTCTTCAGCCCCTGTGCGGCTAACGGGAAAGCAGTGGCTCATCTGCGGCATCGCCGCGATGGGATTTGCGTTCGACATCTACGAACTCCTGATGCTGCCGCTGATCGTGCGACCGGCTTTGATGGCATTGGAGAGTGCAGCGCCAGGCTCACCGGAATTTCGAGGTTGGGTCCAGTTGTTGTTCTACGTTCCGGCGGTCTGCGGCGGTATCTTCGGCTTGTTGGGCGGCTATCTCACCGATCGCTTCGGCCGACTGCGTGTGCTCCTGTGGAGCATCCTGCTTTACGGCTTCTCGGCGTTTGCGGCCGGCTTTGCGACCTCCGCCGCAATGTTGCTCGTCCTGCGCTGCACGACCTTCATCGGCGTCTCAGTTGAGTTCGTGGCTGGGATCGCCTGGCTGGCGGAACTGTTTCCCGAGCCGAAGAGACGTCAGTCCGTACTGGGCTACACACAGGCTTTCTCCTCAATAGGGGGGCTCATGGTCGCCGGCGCCTATTACCTGGCGGTGACTTACGGCGACGCCTTTCCGGCAATCTACGGTGGCCACGAGGCCTGGCGATACACGCTGCTCTCGGGCCTGATTCCCGCTATTCCGCTCATCCTGATTCGGCCGTTCCTACCCGAATCGCCGATCTGGCGGGAGAAACGTGCAGCGGGAACATTGAAGCGTGCCAGCATCGCCGAGATCTTCCAGCCCGCTTACCGTAAGACGACGATCGTGACGACGATCATGATGGCATGCACATACGCCGCGGCTTTCGGTGCAATCCAGCAGCTTCCGCAAATGATACCGGGGTTGCCAAGTGTGGTCGATTTGCCTGTTCAGCAACAACAGCAGGCAGTTGCCGGTGTCCAGAGCTTTCAGGAATTCGGAGGTATGCTTGGACGTGTCTTGCTGGCAGTTCTGGCAGTGCGCATCCTCAGCCGGCGTCGACTGATCCGGATGTTCCTGCTCCCGGGAGTCATCATTACACCGCTGGTGTTCCTGTTCCCGGCTACCAACAACATCGAACTGCTCAAGCTGGGCATCTTCCTCGTCGGCGTCCTGACGGTCGGCCAGATGAGCTTCTGGGGTAACTACCTGCCGCTGGCCTACCCGACACACCTGCGCGGAACCGGTCAGAGTTTCGCGGCCAATGTGGGTGGCCGCATGATCGGCACGTTCGCAGCGGTAGTCACGCTGGGCCTGGCAGGGTCGATGCCAGGCAGTACATCATTTTCGCAACTCGCCTACGCGGCAGCCACAGTCGGGTTCGGGGTGTATGCGATCAGCTGCGTGGCTTCGTTCTTCCTTCCCGACCCCGGTCAGAAGTTGCCGGACTAGAGCGTCGACACCAGCACATGAAAGTCAACCAACCCACCGCCTTCCTCACCCTGGCCTTCGTTCTTGCTCTGATGATTCCCGAGACCGCAAAGGCTCAGGACTGGCCACAGTGGCGCGGACCGAACCGTGACGGCGTTGTGGCCTCTTTCACCGAACCTGCGACTTGGCCGGAAAGCCTGAATCAGGTGTGGAAGGTGGAGGTGGGAACGGGCTACTCCACACCGATCATCGTCGGCGACCGCATCTACATGTATACCCGCCAGGGAGAAGACGAGGTCCTGCGATCGCTCGACGCTGCGACCGGCGAAGTGGTGTGGCAAACGGAGTATCCGGCACCGTTCAGGATGAATCCGTCGGCCAGAAACCATGGGCCGGGCCCCAAGGCGACACCTACGTTTGCCGACGGCAAACTGTACACGCTGGGAATGAGCGGAATTGTGAGCGCGTTCGACGCGGCGGGAGGCGAACAACTCTGGCACACGGAGGCTTCGGCGCCGGGTCCGCTGTACGGAACAGCCATGTCTCCGCTGGTCGACGGCGGCCTGGTGATCGTTCACGTCGGGAACCACGACGAGGGCGCACTGACGGCGTTCGATCGAACAACGGGGGAGGTCGAATGGAGTTGGGATGGTGATGGCCCAGGCTACGGGTCACCGATCGTCGTGGACCTGGGCGGAATGCGCCAGGTGATCACGTTCACTCAGGAAAACCTGGTCGGTGTGTCCGCGACCTCCGGGGACCTGCTCTGGCGTCGACCATATACGACACGGGCGACACAAAACACCATCACGCCGCTTGTCTATCGGGAAACCCTGGTCGTGTCGGGACTGGGGAACGGCGTCGAGGCGTTCCGGGTGGCGAGACAGGATGATCGCTGGGTGACCGAAGACATCTGGAAGAACCGCGAAGTGTCGCTGTATATGACGAACGGTGTGATCACGGACGACGCCCTGTTCGGCTTGTCGAACCGAAACAGCGGCCAATATTTTGCCATCGATGCCGGCAGCGGGGAAACCTTATGGACGAGCGAGGGAAGACAGGGCACCAATGCTGCGATAGTCAAGGCAGGCGACCTGTTGCTCCTGCTCGAGGATGATGCCGAGTTGATCGTGGCCCGGCCCAGTCGTACCGGCCTGGAAACGATTCAGAAATACACGGTGGCTGACAGTGCGACGTGGGCGGAACCGGTTGTGTCGGGAAATCGCCTGTTCGTCAAGGATGTACGGACGCTCACGCTGTGGACGGTAAATTGAGACAGCGGGCTGCTACCCGCTCCAACACAATGCAACCAAATTCAAAACGGAGAAAATCAATGCTCTGGGTACTCTTCGCTCTGGGGGCCGTCCTGTGCTGGGGAATGTACGGCCCCATGCTGCACCAGGGACAGGTGGCGCTGGGCAACCCGCTCCGCGCCCTGCTATGCGTTGGCGCGGCTTATTTCTTGATCGGGGTGATGGTCCCGGTGGCTTCGCTTTCCGCTTCCGGAGACTTGACCGGGTTTACCAGGCAGGGCACGGCAATGGCAACCGTCGCCGGAGGCCTGGGCGCACTGGGCGCCGTCTGCATCATCTACGCCTTCCGGTCGGGCGGGCTCCCAACCTACGTCATGCCCGTCGTCTTCGGCGGTGCGCCCCTGGTCAACGTGGTCGTCTCGATGTGGCTCCATCCACCCGAGACCGCGCCGAACCCACTCCTCTACCTGGGCTTCATCCTCGCCGCGAGCGGCGGCGGCCTCGTCCTCTACTTCAAGCCCCCCGGTTAGAAATTAGGGGCGGAGTCGTATTCCTGCTAAGCATATGGCAACAAGTAACTTAGCCGAAATACGCCTCCGTCCCTAATTAATTTTGCCTCATTATCCAAATGCTTAATAGAGTCACACCTTCGTCCCTATCTTTGATTCAATAACTGACCACTGAGCACCGACCACTGCCTCTAGTCCTTCGACTGGCCGATGGCCCAGAGGGCGAAGTCTGAGCGGATGAAGATCTGGCCACGCACCATGGCCGGCGAGCTGAGGGTGTAGTCGTTCAGGCTGTTCTGTGCGAGGACCTCGAACTGGGGTCCGGCCTTGATCACGGTCGTGACGCCGTTCTCGTTGGTGAGATAGATGTTGCCGTCGGCCAGAACCGGAGACGAGCTATAGGTGCCGGGTTTGAGGCGGTGGCCTCCGTATATTTCCTCTCCAGTCCGCGCGTCGTAGCAATACATCACGCCGTTGTCCCTGACGACGTAGAGGTACTTACCATCGCTGACGGGCGTCGGAACGTCGGGGCCGTTGTTCGTCGACCAGAGAAGGTGGGAGGTTGTCACGTCGCCCGTTCCGCCGGCACGCAACGCGAGCAGCGGACGCTGGCGGCTCGGGGCGAACACCATGTCTTCGAGTATCACCGCGGACGCTACGATACGGTAGTTTCCACTGTTACGCGGATTCAGACCGTTCGCCCGCCACAGTTCTTTTCCCGTTTCCAGGTCATGCCCGGTAACACAGTCGCCGCCCGTGATCACAAGTTCCAGCCCACGGGCCGTCTTGACCAGTTGGGGGGTCGTATAGGAATCCGGTGACTCCCTTCTCGCCGTGGTAGGTCGCTCTACACGCCACAGCGTCTTACCGGTTTTCTTGTTGATACGCAGCAGGTAGGACGGGTCGTCGGTCCGCATCCCATGCAGCACCTGAACATAAAGGGAATCCTCGTGCAATAACGGGGAAGAACCGTAACCCCAGTTCAAACCGAAGGCGCCATGATCTGCCTGAATGTCGCGCAGCCAGATTTCATTTCCATCAAGATCGAGCCTGCGGAGCAGTCCGGTGCCGGTCATCACCCACAGGCTCTCACCGTCTGTGACCGGAGAAGGCGTCGCGTGGTTGTGCTTCCTGATCCGCCGGTTGCCGCCGCCGAGGATCTTCTTCCACATGACGCCGCCGGTCTTTCGATCCACGCACCACAACTCGATGTTGTCGCCGTTTGAAACGTTGACGAAAATGCGATCGCCCCAGATGATCGGTGTGGCTCCGCTGCGGCCCGGAAGGTCGAGCTTCCAAGCGATATTGTCTTCCGCGTTCCAGTGCAGGGGAAGGCCCGTCTCGTCGCTGACGCCGTTGTGGCTGGGTCCGCGCCAGTGCGGCCAGTTGTCTGAGGTAAAACCAACGGTCACGGCACCGAGGGCGAGAATGACGATCAGGAATGTGCGTGTGCGCAAGATTGTCCGTCCCCCCTAGGAGCCTATCGCAATCAGATTGGAAGCAGTCCGGATGTACCAGCGACCGTCAACCAGAGCAGGCGAAGCAAGTGTGCGTTCACCTATATCGTTTACATGTAGCAACTCGAACTCTGGACCGGCTCGCAGGACAAACGTTTCCCCATTATCATTCGTGAAGAACACCTTGCCGTCTACCGCTACCGGTGAAGCCGAAAACCCTTCCCGGCGGGCCACGCCAAGTCGTCCCTGCCACATCACGCCTCCGCTCGCCGCATCGAAACAGGTCGCGATGGACGCCATGTCGTTCACGATGTAGAGGTACTCTCCGTAGAGCAGCGGTGAGGGAACGAAGGGTGAGCCTCTTGGGCTGCTCCATACCAGGTGACTATCGGTAACGTCGCCGCTGCCACCGGGACGAATCGCCAGGGTCGGTCCTGCCCGGCCGGACGAACAGAACACCATCCCATACCCTACGACCGGCGTTGGGATGACCTCAAACAGATTGCCCCCGCATTGCCACAACTCCCGACCGGTGTCGGGATCATATGCCTGGACCCTGCGCTGGCTGGACACGATGATCTCATCGTGATCGCCAGCACGGATCGCGACGGGAGTTCCCCACCCCACGCTCGCATTTCGAGAGGTCCTCCACATTTCCCGGCCCGTGCTCTTGTCGAAGGCGGCGACGAACGAACCCGAGTGCTGATCCTGGTACAGGATGATCCGATCCTTATAGAGCAATGGCGAACCCGCCGAACCGTGGTAATTGCTCATCGGACCGAAATCCTGATGCCAGGCAAGCTCGCCTTCCATATCGAAGGCCATCAGGCCGCGGGCACCGAAGGACACGTAGACACGCTCGCCATCGGTCAGAGCTGTCGCAGAGGCATTCCCGTTCTTCGTGTGAACCGACTCTCTCCTTCCCTCGGGCGCGAACCTCTCCCACAGCAACGAGCCGTCCGAGCGTCGAAAGGCAAGCAGTGACAGCCGCTGCCCGCCGTTGTAGGCGGTTGTGAGAAAGATGCGGTCTTCCCAGACGATCGGCGACGAGTTGCCACTTCCCGGAACCGGTGTCTTCCACAAGATGTTCTCGGTAGCCGACCAGGTGTCCGGATAACCGGAGCCCTTGACCAGCCCCTGTCCGGAGGGTCCGCGCCAGCGGGGCCAATAGTCGGCACCGTCGCCGGCAACCCCGACCATCTCGACGGTTTCCTGGCTTCTGAGCTCCTGCGGCCACGCCAGAACAAGCGCAACGCAAGCGAGGACCAAATGTGTTCGGATTCGCACGGGATTCCCCTTGTTCGAAAACAGACTCAAAATTCCTGAATAGACCGTGTTGACACTGTACCAAAGAACCGGCGGCAACACTCCCTATTCGGACCGTAGAGAAGCGAGCAGCGGCGCTCGTAGCAGTGCAACCACGGCCACGATCGAGGCCGACAACCCAACTAGGACTACTCCTCCAAGCATCATCCCGATCCCACCGCCCGGCAAGGACCCTCGGGCTACGAGTGCCGGCAGAATCGCCAGGACCGCCGACACGACGCCGCACAACAGGCCCCCGAAGAGCAGGACAGAGTTCTCCGCCACGACCAGCGTCGCCAGATCGGATGCGCGGTATCCGGCGGCGCGCAACAGAGCCATCTCCTTTCGTCGTTCCAGAACGTTCCGCAACATCACGGCCGTCAAGCCCAGTGTGCCGAGCAGCAGGCCGAGTCCACCCAGGGACTGAAAAGTCGAAATATACGTACTCTCCACACGGTGAAACGTTTCCAGACGCTCGGGTGCGGGTATCACGTCCATCCCTGAATCTGCCAGGCCCTCCTCGAGGACGGCCGCGACGGCCCCGGCCGCCTCGACTCCCTCATCGATCAGGAAATACCTGAACCCGGTACGGTAGGGAAACAGCCGCCTGAAGTTTTCTTCCGAGATCAACAACTCGCTCTGGAACAGACTGTCGGCCAGGGCCGCCACCAGACGCAGACGCACGGAACGCCCTTCGTGTTCAATCACGAAATCCTCGCCGGGCTTGCGCTTCAGGATGTATGTCAGTGTGTGGGCGTCGGCAATGGCGGGAATCGCACCGTCAGGATATTCCGTGCGAAGCAGGCGCCATGGGTTCTCCTGTTCCTCCGGAATCGCTGCCAGCGATCTCTGGAAAGAAAACCTCGCGGCGTCGATCAGTGAGTCCGGTACACCAAGCACACGCGGATCCTGGGGCTGGTACAGGTTCAGGCAGCTGACATCCTCGCCCGGGCGGAGCAGAAAGGAGAAAAAGTTAGCTCCCGCGAGCGCGACCGACTCATCATCGGTGAGGTTCATGTTGAGGCGGCCTTCGACCGTATTCAGATCGTGAGGAATGGGCAGTAACGATTCGGCCAGCAACCCGAAACCGCCCGTGCCGGATCCGGGATCCAGTCCGGCGCTCGGGATGTCGCGGCGAAAAGCGTCCACGGAAACGATGATGAAGGCTGCCGATGCCATCATTGCGATCGAGAGGAGGCTGCGGCCGGGACGCCACGACGCGTTGCGGACTCCCATCCCTGCCACCCCTCCGGTCCCACCCATCCCTGACTGACGCTTTCTTGATGCAAGCCAACCCCAGGCCGTGCACAGGGAAGCGACCAGCAGGAGCGCGCCCGCACCGAAAAACCCGGCCGCCATTTCGAGCATGTCCAACCAGGACGCGCCCATCAGCGCGAAGGCCAGCAGAGCGGCTGCTACAGCGAAACGCCACACTTTTCGTTGCCGGGTAGTGGAGATCGAGGCCGCCTGGCGCGATCCGGTGATCAAACTCCTCGGCGAGAGCGAACGCAATCCGCGAAGTGTCCACCAGATGCAGGCTGCCGCAGTCACCATCCCGCCAACGAGTCCAACGAGAAGGGATACGGGCGAAACATCAAGATGCAAGAACGTTGTTCCGACCGAGTCGACCCACCAGGTCCGGAGGCCGTACATCATCAGGGCGCCATAGGCAACGGCCCCAGCCACACCAGCCAGACTGCCCAGTCCGGCAAGAAGGATTCCCTCACCGAGAAACAACTTACCCAGGTCCGCAGGGGAAAACCCTATGGCCGCCAGAAGGCCGATTTCGCGTAAACGTTGCTCAACACCCAGCCGGAAGAAAAGGCTTGCCAGGAGTACCGCGGAGATCACCAGGAAAAAACTGAACGAGATGAAGTACAGACCGAAGTCAATGGCACCGCTCGAAGCCTGGGTACCCGCCGCACGGGCGGCATAAACCACCATGCCGGCCGCGAGGGGGTCCAGCGTCTCGCGTAGTCTTTCCTCGATCGTCTCCTGTACCACGCCTGCCGGTCCTTCTGCTGGTGGCGTCAAGCGGACCGAGGTCAACTGCCCGTAGCGCGTCTTCCACAGCTCCTGTCCGACACCCAGGCCAACGAACGCCCTCGGTGCTGTCCGGTACAGGTCCCAGTACTCCTCATCCTCATCCCGGACCCGGCCGAGATCCACCGGGAACGGAGGATCCCACCCCCCCATCGTTGCTGAATCGGAAAGACCCGGATAGTTAGGTGCAAGCGTCGGGTCACCGCCGAGACCATTCATTCCAACGGACCCGCGCAAGGCAAATTCGGTGGTTCGCGTTTCCAGGCGCCCACCTTCATGCCAGACATAATAGTCGAGTTCCACCGTGTCACCGGCGTTCGCGTCCAGGTCGTTCCACGCCCAGTCGTTCAGCCAGATCGACGGAAGATCGCTCGCCGGCTCCAGCCCGGCGGTATCTGTAAGGGACCGAAACTCGTCTCCATCCAGCGCCGCGACCAACGAGTACGGCGATTCGCGATCACCGACCCGAATCGTGTTCGCCAGATAGGTAAACACACCCGTTGCCTTCCAACCCAGTTCGGACGCGGCGGCGCGGGCTGCTTCGGCGACGCGATCGTCCACGGCGACCCTTCCGCTTTCGACCGACAATCCGCCGCCCGAGCCCACTGCGGCAGTCTCCATGATGTCAATGATGTCAACGATGTCGACGACGTCGACGACGTCGACGTCGAGGTCATCCAGGTCATAGGCCGAACGCAACAAGCCTTCAAGCTCCGCCTGCCGGGCTGCAGTTTCGAGCGCATCGGAGGAATCGGAGGACGGGTCGGAGACAAGGATACCGTTCACCCTTCCGACCTGATCCAGTTCACGTTGCAACTGCACCAGTGGGATGAAGACGGCACGGACGACACCCTGCTGCGGCCGAACGGAGAACTCTCCCAGTTCGTCCAGGCCCAGCGTTCCGGCCACATTCAGGCGTAGCGTACGGCCGAGGCCATCCTTGTCACTATGAAGCGAATCCAACGGCACGTCCGAAGGCCTCGCCACGCGAACCAGGAGGGAATCCCCGGACCCGACGTCGAACTCATCAGCCAGGCTCGAACTCACCAGCACCTCACGGTTCAGAAGAGGCTGCTCGGGCTTTCCGTGGAACATCCAGAATCGGGAATCCACACCGTAAACCATGACACCGGAGGCGCGTCGCCCGGTACTCTCGTGGGTCACAACACCGTCGAGGGCGATGATGGGCGCGGCACCGGGAAACGTACTCGCAACCTCCGGCCGCAACTCCAGAGACTCCGCCAGCTCTTCGCGGAAGAAATTTTCAGAGGTGATCACGAATGAAGTCGCACCCAAACGGAGCAACACGAGATCGCGCAGGCTGGCACGCACTGAGTCACCCACCAGCAACGCTCCGGCGAGGACCGCGACGGCTGCGGCCACGCCCGCAATGACGGCGAGGTTCGTCCGCCAGTAGTGCGTCAGGTTTCTATAGAAGAGTTGCCTTCGTGTCATGGCGTCACGTCCTCCGTTCGAGGCGATGATCGGCCAGGTCGAATCGCACCGGCAGGCGCTCGGCGAGTTCCGGATTGTGGGTAACGACTACCAGAATGACCTTCTGCCGGCTCTGCATGTCGACCAGGATCTCCGCAACCGCTTCGGCCGCCTTCCGGTCAAGATTTCCGGTTGGCTCGTCACACAGCAGCAGCGTGGGCTCGCAAATCAATGCGCGTGCCAGAGCCGCACGCTGCTTTTCCCCACCCGAAAGCTCGGCAGGAAGATGGTCCAGACGGGCGCCAAGACCCACCGCGTCCAGCAATTCCCGTGCGCGTCGGGTGAAGGAGTCTGACTCGGTGGTGTGGCGCGGATGCACGAGCGTCGGCGTCAGGACGTTCTCGACAACGGTACATTGAGGCAACAGGCAATGATCCTGGAATACGAACCCGACCTGTTGATTCCGAAACTCCGCCTGGGCCTTTTCGGAAAGGACAAAGGGGTCGCATCCATCAAGCGTGACCTTCCCCGACGTGGGAGGTTCGAGCGCACCGAGGATGTAGAGCAGCGTGCTCTTGCCGCTTCCCGAAGGCCCCATGATGGCGGCCGACTCTCCACGGGCGAGCGAAAGAGTCACCTCCGACAAGATCGGCAGCGAGCCCCGGGGTGTCTCGTAGTCTTTGGTTACCTTTGAAACTTCAAGCAAAGTTCAAGTTCCTGTCAGGCTGCCATGGGCATTCGTTCTGTCCGGGCCGGCCTGGGCACCCTCGGTTGATGATTCAGAGCCGGTCGTCAGGAGGTCGTCGTAGACTTCGAGTAGACGCGATGCCGAGTGCGCCACGGTGTAATGTTCCCGAACGTCGTTGAACGCACGTTTCCCGAGGGTCGCAACCTTCGATCGGTCCTTCCACAAGGCATGCAGGCCTTCGGCAAGACTGTCCGGATCGTCGGGCTTGACCAGCATACCGCCGCCTGTCTTCTCGATGATCTCGACGAATGCACCCCGACGGGGCTGGACGACAGGCACTCCGTTCGCCATGGCTTCGAGCACGAACATTCCTTTCGGCTCGTCGTAGGTTGCCGGAACCGACAGGACGTCCAGACCCTCGAGAAAGGCAAGCTTGCCCTCACGATCGACCACGCCGCGGTAGGAGAATTCA
>CAZOZZ010000048.1:0-25006 GCA_964584435.1 uncultured Solibacteraceae bacterium
AGATCGACGGCTCTCGCACACTCCATCGTCACACATCGGTGGACAGGACTGGACCCTGGAGGGGGTATTCACCGCGTCATCGATAGTCGGAAACTCGATCACGCAACTCTCGAACGGCCTCGGCGGAACGTCGAAGTGCTGCGAGTTCGTCATTTGAAAGGTTGAGTCGCACGATACGGACCAGACCCTGGGAACCGAGTACACAGGGAACGCCAAGATACACACCATCGACGCCATACTGACCGTCCATCAGTGCGGAGCATGGCAGGATCTTGTTCTCGTCGCGGTGGATGGCCCGGACCATTTCGACGATAGCCGCCGATGGAGCGTAGTAGGCTCCACCGCTCTTGAGGTGAGAGACTATTTCGGTTCCGCCATTGCGCGTTCGCTTGACGATGGCTTCGATTCGCTCGGCCGGCATCAGTTCGGTAATGGGCACGCCGCTCACGGTCGAAAAGCGAGGAAGCGGGACCATCGTGTCCCCATGGCCTCCCAGGACGATCGCGTCGACGTTCCGAACCGATACACGCAGTTCGCGGGCGATGAACGTTCGGAAGCGGGCGGAATCGAGAATCCCGGCCATCCCAATGACACGGTTGGCAACAAGACCGCTCACCTGACGGGCAACGTGGCACATGCCATCGAGGGGGTTCGTCACGATGATCAAAATGGGGTTCGACGATCGCTCCACGACGGCCCGAACACAACCGGCGACGGTCTCCGCGTTCTTGTGAAGAAGGTCGTCACGCGTCATCCCGGGCAGGCGGGGGAGCCCAGCCGTGACGACCACGATATCGGAATCTGCAGTGATGCCGTAATCTGTATCACCCTGAACGATCGCATCCGAGAACACAATCGCACCCGCCTGCTCCATGTCCAGGGCCTTTCCCGTCGGCATCCCTTCAAGGGCGTCCACCAAGGCCACGTCAAAGAGGCCGGTCTCCGCCAACCGCAGCGCGGTTGTGGCTCCGACGTTTCCGGCCCCGATGATAGAGACTTTAGTTCTCATACGTGCCGGCCGATTACCGACCAGGGGGGGAGCTTGAACTGAGACAACACGGGAACCGGAAAATTCGGTATTTCAACACGAAGACACGAAGAACACGAAGGAACACGGAGGAACGCGGAGAGAAATATAATCTTCAGTTCTCCGCGCCCTTCGTGTCTTCGTGTTGAAAATGACGACGGTTTCGATTGTCGTGAACGTCACAGTCAGGCCCCTACGCACTCCGGTACAACTTGGTCAGGACGAATTCCCGGTGGCCCAGAGCCTCTGCGGCAACCAGGCGGCCGTTCAGCGTGCGTATCAACATGTCGATCAGGGCGTCTCCGGCATCATCGAGGGTCATGTCACGCCGGAGTATTCCAGTGATGTCGACGTCTATGTGTTCGCTCATGGTTTCCACGGTAATAGGGTTCGCAGACGTCTTGATTACCGGGATGATGGGATTACCGATGATGTTGCCCTGGCCGGTTGTGAAGAAATGGACGACGGAGCCGGCGGCGGCCCAAAGCGTGACGGCTTCGGCGGCGGCCGACGAGGTGTCCATGAACCAGAGGCCTTTGCCCGGGGCGGGGGCGGCCGGTTTCAAGACGCCCACGTAACGGGCCTTCTTGCCGATCTTTTGTAGGTTGCCCAGGGCCTTCTCTTCAATCGTCGTCAGGCCGCCGGCGATATTTCCTTTCGTCGGCTGGGAGCCGAGCAGATCGGCGCCCTGTTCCTCGATGAAACTGTTGTATGCATTCCAGGTGTCGTAGAAAGCCTGGCCAACTTCCGGTGTCGCCGCTCGCGCCCGACAGATCTCTTCAGCGCCCGTGATTTCGGACGTCTCACCGAACAGGACCGTCGTTTCCATATCGACAAGGCGATCGACAACGTTTCCCACCGCCGGGTTTGACGCGAGCCCGGATGTCGTGTCGGACTCGCCGCACTTCATCGACACGGTCAGGTCGGCGAACGTGCACTTCGTTCGTTTCAATTCCGAGGCCCACTGGACAAATTCCAGAGCCTTGCGGGAAGCCATTTCGACCGCCTTCAGATCCCCGTTCCGCTCGATGGAAAAACCGGCCACGGGCTTGCCCGTCCTGGCGATTCCATCTACGATCCGCGCGGTCCAGTTCGGTTCGATCCCGATCACGACCGAAGCTGCCACATTCGGGTTCGCACCGGTCCCGATCAGGGTATCGAAGAACAGCTCCAGATCTTCACCGAACTGGAGTCGCCCGTAAGGGTGAGGCAGCGCCATCGTACCCTGTATGTGTGCGGCAACCGCCTCGCATGCAGCATTCGACAGGTCATCGAGCGGCAGAATGATGACGTGGTTGCGAATTCCGACCCGCCCGTTCTCACGCCGGTACCCCATGAACTCCGGTAAGCTCATACCTGCCACCTCGCGCTCCTGATATTGTGCGTGTGGACATGATCTCCGACTCCGATTCCGGCCGTTGCCAGCCCGATACTCACACCATATTTGATGATTCGATCACCTTCCCCACATTCGCGGAGGGCGATCTTGTGGCCGAGCGGTACGTCCTGGGCAGCTCTGACCGACAGAGTGGAATCATCTTCCATGCACCAGCCCTCGACCTCCTGACCGCTATCGAGATCACGGACGGCAACACCCACCAGATCGTCTTTGTTGTGCGCGATAAACCCAATCATTCTTTATGGAATCCTCCCAAAATCGACGGGCCAGAGTCTACCACACACGTTCTGACCAGGCCGCGAACAGGCGACCGGTTCGGTATCCACTAAGATCACCCCGCCTTACATCGGATTTCATCGTAAGAATAAAGCCTACGATGCCGCACGGAATTGTTTGACCTGGAGAGGGCCTTAAGCTATAAACAGCCTAATACCTGCAAATCGCGATCCTCCTTCTTCAATGAGGGGGGATTCGACTTCCGGTAAGGGAGGGACAGATGGACACCTTCTTCGGCAGTCTCGACGCCCTGAAGGGGCTTGTGAAAAAATCCGGACACAGGGGCGCCTGGTCGGTCATCGCCCACGGATACGAGTTCCGATCAAGCGACGGCGTGGTGCTGGACTGGTTTCCCAGCCTGACTAATGAGATCCGTTATCAGGGTCCGGTGCAGGCAAGGGCTCGTTTCCGCCATTCCCTTGAGACCGGAAATCCCAAAGCCAAATCGGCAACTCCCCGTCGTTTTCCGACAGCCTGACTCCACTTTACGCGGTTTGCGCAGATGAGGATGGGACGGTCCGAACTCTTTACGCGGATTACGCAGATTAGGCGGATTACGCAGATCGGAGTCCGAAAGCTGCTCGCTGCAAGCTAACAGCTAACATCTGTCAGCTGGTCTGGATCCTGGTGAGAAACAGAATCAGATCGGACTTCGTGATGATGTCAAAACTCTTGCCGACTTGTACGAGCACTGCGGTCGTATCGTTCTTCATGTGCTCGGCGACCATGTTGATCGAGGCGTCCGAAGGCAGGACCGGGAACGGCGCTTCCATATATTCGGCCACCGGCTTGGCCTTGGCCGCGGGATTGGCCACGAGAATTTCCAGGATGCGCGCTTCACTGATGCTGCCGACCACGGCGCCATCCTCGATGATAGGCAACTGCGAAATATCGTGCTCCTTCATCAGGTTGACGGCTACGTCAATCGGCGTGGCAAGGGGTATGGAAAAGATCGTCTCCGAGCGGCGTACCCTGTCTTGAAGTACCTCGCTGGCGGGGACGTTCAAGGCCGGCTCCAGATACTGATTCTCCCGCATCCAGTTGTCATTGTAGATCTTGCTCAGGTAACGCGCTCCCGAATCGGGAATGATGACGACCATCAGGTCGTCTTCTCCAAGCTTGCTGGCACACATCAATGCAATATGCACCGCAGACCCGGACGACCCTCCCGCAAACATCCCTTCGGAACGAGCCAGTTTCCGGGTCATCAGGAACGAATCCTTGTCGGAGACTTCGTACAGTTCATCGATGACGGAAAAGTCCACGTTCGCGGGTTTCTCATCCTGCCCGATACCCTCAACTTTGTACGGCTGGGGGTCGGGCCGTTCGCCGGTCTTGAACATACCGGCAAAAATAGAACCGACCGGATCCACACCGATCACGCGAATGTCCGGGTTCTTTTCCTTGAGAAACCGGGCGGTGCCACTGATCGTTCCGCCCGTGCCGACACCGATCACGACGTGCGTCACCTTCCCTTCGGTCTGTTCCCAGATTTCAGGTCCCGTCGTTTCGTAATGGGCCTGGCTGTTGGACATGTTTTCATACTGATTCGGAAAGAGACTGTTGGGAATTTCACTGTTCAGGCGTAGCGCTACTGAGTGATAGCTTCTCGGATCGTGGTGATCGACCTGCGTGGGTGTGACAATCACTTCCGCGCCGAGTGCGCGCAGGCTGTCGATCTTTTCCTGACTCATCTTGTCGGGCATCGTAAAAATGCACGAATATCCCTTGACTGCTGCCGCCAGCGCCAATCCCATGCCCGTGTTACCGGACGTTCCTTCGATCAAGGTACCTCCGGGACTGACCTGGCCAGATGTTTCGGCATCCTCGAGCATCTTGAGTCCGATGCGGTCCTTGACGCTTCCTCCCGGATTCATGTACTCCAACTTCGCCAGGATCGTCGGTTTGAGTCCGCGGGCAACGCCGTTCAATCGAACCAACGGGGTGTTACCTATAATCTCCAGGATGTTTTCGTACCACATGATGTTCCCTCTATGATGCGCGGTTCGATACCAGAGCTTCGATGCGGCCAAGCCTTCCTTCCACATCCGTGTTCGGAAGGTTGCTGACATAAATGTTCTTTATTCCACGCCGCAACAGCGCTTTGATGCTCTGGGAACAGATCTCTTCGGCACCGGAACCGAGATCGAAATCCGCCTTCAGTTCGTCGACCGGCACCGGGAAGAATGTCTTCAGTACGTTCAGCGTCTTCGGGTTTGCACTACGGTAATAGAAGACACCAAACACGCCGGGTATTTGTACACCCCTCGCCGCACATTCGTCCAGGAACTTATCGAGTCCCTCTGTCTGGTAGTGTGAAACGATCTGGGCCAGGTAGAAATCGGCGGAATACTCCGGATCCACCATGAACTCGACCTGTTTGATGCCGCCGTGTGGGTTCGCCCAGCCTCCCAACGTCAAGCCAGGCACACGATCGCGGATCATTTTTCGCAACTGGGAGGCATGTTCGACACAACGGGGCACGACGTCGGAACGATCACCGCCCAGTACCACCAGCGAGCGAAATCCGATGGCATACGCTCTTTCCGCGAACTCGAGACAGTATTCCAACGGATGTTTGGCGGTCAGGATCGGAACAATCAGGGAATGGTCGGCGTCGTTGCCGAGATTGATTATGACGTGGCGCAGGTTCTGTTCCTCGCGACGCCCGGTCGAACCGTCCGTCATGAAGACAAAACGCTCGAGAGATGTAACCTTCCGGATGAAATGATTGCTGTCGATCCAGGCATCGAGGCTCCGCTCCAAAGACATGTCCATCTGTGGCGGGCACCACTCGACGTTTGAAAGGGGTTGCTTCGGATCGTTTAGTGCTTTAAGAAGGGACATTTCCGACCGACTCGCCATTCAACCTCAGCGTTTGACGGCCTGGGCTTTCCGGGGGTTCTTCTTTGACTTCTTTCCGCCAGCTGGTGCTACGGCAACTTCAACGCGATAGCTGTCGAGCATACTGGCCAGGTCAGATTTGATTTTGCGTCGGAGACGATCGGGAGAAAGAACTACCGCAGAGGAACCAAAGCTCAGTATCCAGGACTCCAGTTCGAATTCACCTCCGACATGCAGGCTCATCACGATTTCGCCATCACCCACATCGCGTACTTTCTGTGAAGGATGCCACGCTCGGGACCGAACATACTGTGAGATGTCGGCCTTGAAGAGTATCTCCACATCGAACGGGTCTTCTTTAACGAGGCCAAACGCCGACTCGAGGTAGCTCTCGACTGAGAAGTCCGCCGGTTTTTCGAAATGATCGGCAAGCTTGTCCAGTTCCTCGATTCTCTCGATAGCGAAGGTCCGAATCTGCTTGTACTCCTCCACATACCCGAACAGGTACAATCCGCCACGGAAATGCATCAGCCTGTATGGATGCACCGTGTAGGTTTTCTGCATCTGGCTGTGGACGGAGTAGTACTCCATGCGAATCCTAAAGTCCTCTCCGATCGCATCCATCAATGTCCGGATCGTCTGCTTGTGTTCTTCCAGATCCTTCGGCGCGTCGGCACGGACAGCAATGATCGAATCCAGGGTGTCGAAAAACATGATGTTTTTTTCTGGCAACGCACCTTCGATCTTCTTGAAGGCCGAATCGATGTCACTGGAATAGGGGGGTGCAGACAGCGCGCTGACCAGGTTCCGGCTGAAGTACAGTGCTGCAAGTTCGGAAAGGGACAGATTTGCAAGCGGCAGGCCTTTGTATTCTTCGGCCAGGCGCCAGTAGACCTTTCCCTCATAACGCTCGTCATAGAGAGGGAAGCCGGCCTCCATCAACGCCGCCAGGTCGCGACGAATCGTCTTTGTCGAAACCTCATGCCGGATGGCCATGTCCGGGATCGTACTCCAGCGTGTGCTCTCGATCTGCTTGAGAATCGCCCACTGTCGGATTAATTGTGCATTTCTTCCCATCTTCAACCTCCCCACCAGACTCGTTCGAGTGGGCACACGTAGAAGGAGTGCATATTGTGGAGACTGGATTTTATGGTCGGGGGGTCATGAACACAAGCAATACCAGATTGTTTTCACTCTGGTTTCGAACTCCATGATCCTCATTCGGCCGCGCGATGACGGCTTCACCATCGCGACACAGGCGTTCCTCGCCGGCGATATGGAACAGGCCGTCTCCCTCGAGTACGTAGTAAATCTTGTCGGATTCGGCATGCCGATGGATTCGCTGCTCCTGCCCGGACTCGAGGCAGTACAGGTCGCAGAAGTACTTGTCGGAATCAAAAAGAGCAACCTTCTGCATCTTCTCGTGAGAAAACCTCCGAAGCGCACGAATGTCCTTAAAATCCACAGAAGCTATTGTAATTGAAAGACCTGTGCGTCGGGCACAATTTCCTCGACAAGCTCGAGCAGGTGTGGGTGACACGTAAAAAGCAGGATCTGGTGGGTCTTGGACAAATCGCGGACGGCATCGATGGAATGGCGGGTACGTTGAGGATCAAAATTCACGAAGATGTCATCGAAGATCACCGGCAGGGGTTCGACATGCTGGGAATACTCTCGGACCAGCGCCAGCCGCATCGCCAGGTACAGTTGTTCGGCGGCACCCCGGCTCAGGTTTTCGGGACTGACACGAGTTCCATCGGACCTCTCGACCAGGATGTCTGCGGAGTCCAGTGGTGCAATCACCCGAACGTATCGCCCTTCGGACATCCGGGCAAAGAAGTCGGAAGCATGGTGCAGCACGTCGGGCTGTCGTTCGGTCTCGTAGATCTTTCGTGTTTCGTCCAGCAGGGTTCGGCATAACGTGAGGACCGCCCACTTCTCCGACGCTTCGTCAATTCTGGCAAGGATGGACTCCTGACGAAGTCTGGAATTGGACCGCTCTTCGTTGCGGCCCAACGAAACAATCCGCTCTTCGAGCCGTCCGCTTTCGCGGCCTGCTTCAGCCAGCTGGCCTTTCGCCACAGCCAGGGCAGCTACCGACTCGGCATAGGCCTCGTCATCAACGGTGTCGATCTTGTCCCACCCGGGCTCAGCTTCGACCTGGGCCGACGGGGTCCGGTCCAACTCCCCCAGAAGCTCCCGCCGTTGCCTGAAGAGCTCGGCAAGTCTGAAGAATTCGTCTTCGGTTGCCGCTCCGCCTTCTTCAAGCAAGGAACATATTCCACCTTCGTTTTCCCGAATCTGCCCGTTGCTTCGGCTTCGTTGCTGTTCCTCCAGAGAGAGAGCATTGTCGATCGATCGGATCTCGTCGGCCATCGAAGTCAATTGCTGAACCTTTATGTCTTCTCTGTCCAGATCGGCGATCGAGAAATCGCTTCGCCCGACGTGGCTTTCAATCGCGGAACGAATCCTGTCTTTTTGTTCCCGGGCTTTGTGGAGTTGGCCCTCCGCCTCACGGAGGCGTTCCCGACCGGACTCCAGATCATCCAGAAGACGCTGGGCATGACGTCTGCGAAGATGATACCAGTAGGCCAGACCGGCCATCACGGCGACTACTACGCCACCAGGAACAATGTGCCCCAACACCAACAGGCCCGTAGCGCCCATACTCACAAGGATCATGAAGATCGCCATCGCGATACCGGACGGCGGTCGCGCGGAATCACTGGTAGCCTGAATAAGATCACACTCTCCCGAAACAGCGTCACGTTTCGCGATCGACGCGTCAACGATCTCTCCCGCCGAATCCTGGCGTGGCAACAGTGTCCGAAGCGATTCGACCCCACGACTGCGACGGATGAGTTCCTGAGGGGTGTAAAGCGTCGCCAGTTCAACCCGCTTCGTCCGTTTTGCTTCGATATCTTCACTTCGTTTCCGAAGGTCCGATTCAAGTTGGCGGCGCTGATGCAGGAGGAGGTTCAAACGCTCGACCCCACCCTCGGGGAATCGATCGACGGCTTCCAGATTCTTGAGCTGGGATTCGATCGCCGCACGCCGTTCCCGGTGCGGTAATGCTTTCCGCAGTTTCTCGTAGTGATCCACCCGCTTCGTCAGTGCCCCAACGGAGACTTCCAGTTCCTTGATCCGGGTCTCCACGCGAAGACGTTCTTCATGGGCGGCAACGTACTCCTCCGGCCCGTGCTCGGTACGATCCAATTCGTCGCGAACTGTCTCCAGTTCCTTCAGCGCGCGATTGATCGTGCTGTTCTGCCCCCGAGGCAGAAACAGCTTGCCGCGACGTTCCTCCAGATCCTTGTGAACCCGGCTCCACCGGGTCGCACCCACACCAAGCCCGGCTCCGGAGATGTGCGACGCGACTTCGCTTTCCTGCAAGCTCCGGAGATGTTCGAGTTCCTCCAGGCCGAACGCGAACACGTTGTGGTAGAGGGTTCTTGTGGTGCCGCCCAGAACACCTTCCAGCATCTGCTCGTCGCCGGTCCCATCCCGGTGATGGACCTTGACGGCACCACGAACGTGCCGGCCTGCCTTGCGCTCGACTCGGATTTCGCCGGCGGCCACCGTCACAGAAAGTGAGCCGCCGTGTTTCCCGCCCTTCTGCGGTTCGTATCGTTTTGAATGCGACCTGCGTTCGAAACCAAAAAGGATCGAACGGATGAAGCTCATCAGCGTCGTCTTTCCGGCTTCGTTGGGGCCGTGAAACACATTGATCCCGTCGGAAAGTCCCGTCCAGGCGCGGTCGTGCCACACGCCAAAACCATCAACATAGATCTCTGAAATCTTCATTTTTCAAGCAACAGGTCGACGCCGAGCGCGCCTGCTTTCTCGATCCATTCCCCAACACGAGCCGCGTCGGGCGTAAACAATTCTCGCTTCCGAAACAGGGGAGAAAGACTCTCGGCCAGTTGGTCTCGAAAGGCGGGATCCTTCTGGGCCCGCTCGATGAGGCTGAGAAAATCGCTGACGATCGGTTCCGATTTCAATCCGGTACGGTCGATCTCGGAACCCGTCGAAATCCGCAGCGATTCGACATCCACAAGGTCCTGCAACTGATGCTGCAGTTCCTCGTTCATCCCCTCGCGTTGAAGGTCGGCATGCAATGGACCGTTTCCGACCAGGCGGCATCGCAGGACGGTGGGGCCGTCGAATTCGGCTGCTATCCTGCGGGCGTTGTCCTGCAAACCGTCAATCAGGCTCTCCATGCGCGAGTGGTCCCGGATGGACAGTTCAAGCCTCGACCATCGGACAACATCAGTCTCAATGAATTTCAGGCGGGTGGTTCCCCGGTCATCGACATCGACCTGGAAACAGCCGCGGGGACCGGTTTCTCGAGCATGTCGCCCCTGGGGATTTCCGGGGTAAACGATCGGTGGGGAGGAGGACAGGACCGCCCGCGTATGCACATGTCCCAACGCCCAGTAGTCGAACCCGGCCCGAACCAGGTCCGCCATCGGCGCCGGAGCGTAGTCGGAATGTCCGGACTGATGTCCGATGTTGGCATGCAGGAGAGCGATCGAATAGACGTCACCCAGAGTCCGCTGGAACGATCGTGCGAGGTTGTCCGTCACCCGTTCCTTCGTGTAGCTGATTCCCGTGATGCGCGCAACCTCCCTTCCATCGCGGATCACGGGCTGTGCGGCTACGTCGCCATCGAACGTCAATACGTTCGATGGCATCTTGAACTGGCTGCCCCAACCATTGAGCGGGTCATGGTTGCCGTGAACGACGTAGGCGCCGATGTCGCGCTCTTCCAGTCGCTCCATCTGACGGCGAAATTCCACAAGGGCCCGCAGGCTTCTGTCGCGCGAATCATACAGATCGCCGGCCAGGAGGACGAAATCCGACGTTGAATCGATCGCATGCGTGACGATTCGATCCAGCGCCTGAAAAGTCGCAGACTGGAGACGGTCACGTAGCGCGGTGGAAGTCTCAGCCAACCCTCTGAACGGGCTGTCCAGATGCAAGTCGGCAGCATGAATGAACCGAAGCTTTCCCATATTTTAGTTTTGCGCAAAAACCGGCCAGAAGAGGTCCGGGTGTTGGAGGAGAGGGATGGTAAAATAGCTGAGAGCAGGTAGCGAATAGCGGGCAGCTAGAAACGGAGTCTTTACGCAAATTACGCAGATGGGTCGAACGCATGTTCCGGGTCCGGAGCTACCCGCTGCTCGCTGACCGCTACACGCTGATGATTACACGCTTGAAACCATGAAGACATTAGTCCTATTACGGCACGGGCAGAGCACCTGGAATGAGGAGAACCGGTTCACCGGATGGACGGACGTCGGGCTGACCGAAAAAGGGGTCGGAGAAGCGCGACAGGGTGGCCGGGCTCTACGAGAGGCTGGATACGAGTTCGATCTGGCGTTCACGTCGGTTCTCAAACGCGCTATCAAGACACTGTGGCTGGCCCTCGAGGAAATGGATCGGATGTGGATCCCCGTGCATCGATCGTGGCGGATGAACGAACGTCACTACGGGAGCCTGCAAGGTGCGAACAAACTCGAGACGGTCGAAGAACACGGCTCCGAGCAAGTCCACATCTGGCGTCGCAGCTATGACATACCGCCTCCTGCGTTAACGCCGGACGACGCGCGAAGTCCGCGCAGGGATCCCCGGTACGCCGGGCTTTCCGACGACGAGATCCCCTTGACCGAAAGCCTGAAGATCACCGTCGAGCGGGTCCTTCCCTACTGGCACCAGACGATCGCACCCGAGGTGTCGGGCGGAAAGCGCGTCCTCATTGCTTCGCATGGCAACAGCCTGCGTGCACTGGTCAAGTATCTGGATAAAGTTTCCGATCAAGATATCGTCGGCTACAACATACCCACCGGCATTCCTCTGGTTTATGAACTCAACGACGACCTGACACCTATCCGCAGTTTCTACCTCGGCGACCCCGAAGCAGTCGAACGGGCCGCACAGGCTGTCGCCGACCAGACCCGCAAGTCCTGACCTCGAACTTCTGCAAATTGTTGTTAACGATCTGCCTGTGCAAACGTCTCATAGGAGACAACAACGACGATTTTAAAACAGGACGGACAGACTCATGAAGCGCACGAAGAAGACAAGATTAAAGGCTGATTACAGAGTTATCTCGTTGAATGGGGCGCTCGAACCTCATGTGGCGTACCTCAGCAAGGCGCTGTCAGAAGGGCTCGTCGCACTAGGTGATGGTGCTCGGGACAATTTCTACGAGGTTCGACTGGAAGACGGATGTTTCTACATCCATGTCTACGACCTGAAGAAGACCGTATATCTGGTGGCGGCCAGCCAGGCCGGGCGTGTGACTGAGTTTGCGAAACGGGGATGCACGCCCTGCAACTTCCAGATCCCGACGGCAGAAGCTGCGATCGCCTGATACCGTCCCGGCACCGGCGAACAGACGACAAGCGCCACGTTGAATTGCCCAGGACAGAAAAAGCCCGGAGGAAACCCTCCGGGCTTTTTTCAACTGTCTCGACTTTCGGGTCAGGTAGCAACCGCTCGATCAGGCGCAAACACGGGAGTGCACCAATGACGGTACTTCTCCTCCCGACCCCGAACGACCCTGAAGAACAGATCCCGCAGCCGGGCCGTGACCGGGCCCATCTCTCCGGAACCGATCGGCCGGTGATCGACCTTCGTTATTGCCGTCAACTGCACACCCGTACCGCTGAAAAAAGCTTCATCGGCGATGTAGAGTTCAGTTCGATCGATCGAACGCTCGATCACTTCCACACCGAGGTCCTCTCGGAGCAGCTGGATCATCGTCCGACGGACAATTCCTTCCAGAATGTTATCGGTCACGGGTGGAGTCAACACGGCACCGTTCCGGACCAGGAACACGTTCGCCGCCGAACCTTCTGAAATATGACCGTCAGCGTTCAAGACGATCGCCTCGTCAAAGCCTGACCGTTCGGCATCTGTCTTGACGAACGCCGAATTCACATACGCCCCGGCAATCTTCCCCCGTGCCGGCATGGAATTGTCGTCCACACGACGCCAGGACGAGACCGTCACATGAGCGCCCTTGTCGTTCTCAACGTACAGGCCGAATGGAATAGACACGATCGATAGCTCGGGAATCATGTCGTGTAGCTTTACACCAATTATCGGTTCCGGGTAGAACGCGAGGGGGCGGATGTAGCAATCCTCGCGATGGCCTTCCTTCCGCAGTAGTTCCAACGTAACGTCGGCTAGATCCTGCAGCGTGTAAGGAAGTTCCATGCATAGCATGTTCGCAGACTGTAGGAACCTCCGGTAATGGTCCTCCGGACGGAAAACAAAAGTCTGCTGTTCGTCATCGTTCCAATAGCCCCGAAGCCCCCCGAACACTCCCGTCCCATAATTGAGGGAATGTGCGAGAACTCCGACTGTTGCTTCGCTGTAAGGAACGATGCGGCCCCGGAAAAAAGCGTAATTCGGTGTAGCCACTATCGTCTCCTGTTTTCGAACTTCGAGTTCGAGTTTAATGTGACGCGCCCCGGAAACAACGACACTTCGCCGTCTCCGAGGCGCATTAGTTCTAGTATGCACCCAAGACAACTGTTTATGGGAGATATTCTTACGCGGATCGGTGAAAAAAGAGGGGGAAGGGGAGTCTTTACGCAGATTACGCGGATTACGCGGATTGGAAGTCCGAAGTGCGGGGTTCCGGAGGGTTGACGGCACGTTCCGGGATTCGGAGCTACCCGCTGCCCGCTGATTGCTACACGCTGATGAAATAGCGGGGAGCAGGTAGCGGATAGCGGGCAGCTAAGAACGGAGTCTTTACGCGGGTTACGCAGATGGGACACGGGGGAACCAGCATCGGGAGTTGCTCGATACGGGCTGATAGCCGATAGTTTTCAGCTACTTACCCTACAAACTTGTAACCCAGCCCATGGACCGTCAAGATGAACTGCGGATGGCGCGGAGTGGCTTCGAGCTTCTGACGGAGCCATGCGACATGAACGTCTACGGTCCGGGTCGTGGGCATCGAGTTGTAACCCCAGACTTCGTCGAGAAGTTCGTTTCTGGTCAAGGCCGCTCCCCGATGCTGGATAAAATGACGCAGTAGCTGGAATTCTTTCGCGGACAGTTCCACCTGCTTGCCGTCTTTTTCAACTTCGGCACTCCGGATGTCCACGTACACGGTGCCGAAGCGGTACCGCTCATCCGAACCCGACACGCTGAACGGGGGGCGTCGCAGAAGCGCTTCGATCCGGGCCAGAAGCTCGATCATTTCGAAAGGTTTCGTCAAGTAGTCGTCGGCACCGAGCTTGAGGCCGACGACCTTATCAGTGACCTGGCTCCGGGCCGTCAACATCAAGACCGGTGTCTGAAGCCCTTGCTGTCGCAAATCACGACAGATGTCGAACCCGCTTCGGTGAGGCAGCATCAGGTCCAGAATAATGAGGTCGAACTGCTCTCCCGTCGCCCGGGGCACGGCATCGTTGCCGTCGGAAACCGTTTCGACCCGGTACCCTTCGCTATTGAGCCGGTCGACGAGCGTCAACACCAGACCGGGCTCGTCCTCGATGAGAAGAATGCTCGGGCTGGTTTGGCCGGATTGCGATCGGTCGGTCAATTCAACCACCTTCCCGCCGTCAGGCATTTCCCAACTCCACGGTCGGATTAAGAGCGGGCAGCCGCACTATGAACGTACTGCCTTCGCCCCTGACGCTGTCCACTCGAATGGTGCCCTGGTGAGCTTCGACAACCTGCCGAACGAGGCTCAAACCAAGTCCGTTGCCGTGAATCTGCGAATCCACTGACTCACGACCCCGATAGAACGGGTCAAAAACACTTTTTATCTCATCCACCCCGATCCCGATTCCGCGATCTTCGATGCGGATCTCCACTTGAGACCCCTCGTTCGCCTCGACCGCGGCCGCCGTGACCCGGGCCCATTGCCGGGAGCCACAGTACTTCATCGCGTTCGTCAGCAGATTCGTGAGGACCGACCGAAGGGCGGTCGGATCTGCCATGATCGCCGGAAGCCCCGCCGGAACATCCTTGTCGAGAGAGAAACCCTGCTCTTTCATCTGGGGCATGGAGTCGGCGATCGCAGCTTCGATCACCCGATCCAGGGCAACCGGGCGCATCTCGTAGCGCTGTTTGCCGGACTGCATCCCCGCGAAATCCATAACCTGTTCGACCAGGGCGGACAACCGCCGTGCCTCGGTCCGTATGACGGCGCCGTAACGTCGGGCCTTCTCAGGGTCGTCGATCAAGCCATCTTCCAGATTCTCACCGGCCGAGTTGATGACAGCGACGGGTGTTCTCAACTCGTGAGAAACGTTGGCAACAAGATCCACCTGTTGCTGCGCCAGCCGCCCGGCCCTCTGGGTAGACACGAGGATGAGGATCATGCTCGCTCCCAGGATCATCAGGACACCGAAGCTGATCATCAGGTTCCGCAGTCGGGCGTCGTCGACAGCCGCCTCGAGAGATCCGGCGCGATGCTGGGCAACGAGCTGCCACCCCGTGGCCGGGCTCGGCGAACCGAAAGATCGAACTTCTACAAACGTGCCGTCCCCGGTCCCCTCCTGTTTCTCTTCCACGAACTCGGTGGACAAAGTCAATTCGGCACCCCTGCTGCCTATGATCCGTGGAATCGAAGACCCCTCGGCCCGGATCCTGAATCCGGGCTGTCTGTAGGAATCGAAGGCCCACATCAGGTGAACTTCCCGTTGGAGGTTGAAGATCGTGGACGTCGCATCCGGAACCGAAATGGCAGAGGATCGGATTTCCGGGTCGGACCGATAGAACAGGTTCGTCGGGTTGTCCCGGGCGACGATCGCGACACGATAGTCGGACCCGCTTCCATCGGAGAAATGTCGCTCGATCAGTTCGGGAAGAAATGCCTCTTCGATAAAATCCCGGTTGAGCTTGATAAGGAGCCAGCTGGAAAGTTCGAGGCCGCTCAGGACCTCGGCAATTCGAACCTCATGCAGTTCTGAGGAATCGACACGGATTTGATTACGCTGGACCTCGATCCGGGGAACAACAAGGACCAATGGATCGGTGATCAGGTGTTCATCCAGTGCGAGCGGGAACGCATCGGAGTTCGACGCCCGCCTAAAGTCGGTGGAGTCGGCCAGGTGGAGTCGAACAGTTTCCAGGTCGCCGGTCCAGGCCTCGGAAAGGAAGACGGACTGATCCGGAACAAAGCGTTGTAGGCGTTGGTCACTTCCGTCCGCCTCAACCCTGTAGAGCGCCTCGATCAGTTCCGGGTGTGGCGCTGCTTCCTTCCAACGACGGAAACTCTCGGCAAATTCCTCACTCTCTTCGACACGACGGTCCTCCCTCGGAGGAACTGTACCCGAAAACGCGAAGAGGACTCTTGCCAGTTCGGTATCGAACTCTTCGGTCAGGCTGTCCGCACTGACCTTCAGGTTCGAACGCATGCGCTCGTGCTCGTTCTCGCTCAGCCGCCCCAACCACTGATACTGAAACCAGGCAAGCAAAGGCAGCGACACCAGCAGAACGACAGTCACGCCCAAAGCCAGGGTCGGTTTTCGCAAGAAATCCATGTTCAAATTTTACACCAGCCCCGGCACCCAAAACCGGCCACCACTGGAAATTTACATTCTTAACAAATGTAGGGGTAGGGATCTTCAACGCAAAGGCGAGTGGGTTCACCCGGTTGACGCAAGGTGTTATTTCAGTGAAGTAAGTAGGGCCTATCCCTGTCAGTTCCTCAGGAATCAACTTTCTTTTTCAACACGAAGACACGAAGTCCACGAAGGGTGAATGTATGAAAACAAATCCCTCTTCGTGTCCTTCGTGTCTTCGTGTTGAAGACCCTTCTTCGCGACTTTGCGTTCTTGCGCTAAACAGAAACATCACAATTACCCCTGACTGTCTGGGCAAGCCTAGTCTTTCGGTTGGGCAGATTCTATGGCTTTGTGGAGTTCCACAACATGGCGGGTGGGCAGGTACAGGGGGTGGTTATTACCGTTTCGCATGGAGATTCGCAGGCGGGTCTCGCCCCGGCCATCGGAAACGACTTCGATGTCGTCAACGTTCCTGTAAAGGGCTTTGCGCAGGGCCAGGCCGGTCTTGCCGGTCGTGATGAAATACTCGGGATAGAGACCGGCGTATTGTCTCAGGAGCAGGACGAAGCCGAAGACGTAGATCACGCCGGTGATCAGGAACTGCATTCCGACTGCGAGAGGGTCTGTGGGTCCTCCGTAGTAAACACTCCGTATGAAGATCGTGACGTCGGCGGTGATCACACCGATGAGGGCGAGGTTTGCCGACATTGGCCATCTGCGGTGTGAGAGCGTGAGTGGCTCGGGCAGATCCAGCAGAAGCCGAAGAACCCACGACAGAGGCACCGTGGAAACCAGGACGGCGAACATCAACGATGTGACCCATAGCGGCATGTTGCTCACCCTTCCTCTCTCAATCGGGTCTCCGCCTCATTCCACCGATATGCCTGCTGTCGAATCTGTCTCGGTTCCTTGAGAAACCACAGTTCACCCGTCGATGACCCAATGTCGAGGCTCTTCATTACGGCCAGATTGTAACAGGTCATCTGAAGTTGGTAGGGCACGTCACGACCGGGCTTCCACGTCGAATACTTGTAGGTGCGTTCTGTGAGCGCATGATCTGTGCGGTCACAGACCGCACCTACATCTGGGCGCGTCTTGCGGTCACAGACCCCACCAGAACACCTTCAACGTCCTCCTCGGGCGACAACCGCGGTTCGTAATACGCAAACGGAAAAAGACGTCTTCAATCATCTCGCCGTAGTCTTCGAGGTGCCGAACGACGACAACGATTGCTTCCGGGGCAACCTCCCGAACGGTGAACATGTTCACGCCCAGAGCCGCACCATCCGAGAGAGCAGCCACCCTCAGGTCGTGGTACTTGTCTTCGGTGTTTCGGCAAATTCCGAGATCCATGCATACCTGGTATTCCGGAACAGATCGGGATGCGCCACCATCACGAGCTTGCTTCTGGCCCGGGTGATGGCCACGTTGAACCGACGATCATCGAAGACGAAACCGGTCCCGCGGGAGCGTACGAAAGACAGGATGATCACTTCGCGTTCACCGCCCTGAAAGCGCTCGACCGTATCGACGGCCACCCCGGTCCCCTCCAGAAACCGTCGGAGCAGAACGACCTGGGCACGAAACGGCGAGATCACGCCGATGCTTTCGGGATTGATGTCGCCCGAAAGGCCGCCGACCAGACCCTGGACCACCCGTGCCTCAGCCAGGTTCGATCTGCCGTCCGACGTCGACTCTACCGGATGAAATTCGATCGGAGAACCCGACACGGGCCGCCTGTCGTCTCGACTGACACCGGAAGTCAAAAGACCTTCGTAGTAAAGCCTGTTGGACACGCCCATGATGTCGGGATGCATCCGGTACTGGGTGTCAAGCAACGTCAACAACTCAGGTGCCTCGGATTCGACCACGTTCTTCAGGCGCTCGAACATCGAATACCCCAGACCGATGGTTCGAACGACGGGTGGAAGCTGGCGGTCGTCGCCAATCAAGACAAAGCGCTGGGCCCGCATGACCAGGCCCAGCGTCAAGGGCTCGGTCAGCTGGCTCGCCTCGTCGACAACAGCCATGTCGAACGACCTTCCTCGAACGTACGGGTGGCTTGACGCGCGATGGGACGTCGCCGCAACGATCGGGATCTCATCCAGCAACAGCCGGAGATCACCCGGACTTTTGGTGGAAGCAGCCAGATCGTCGGTGAAGTATTCGGACGCCCTGGCACCGAGTCGGGAAGCAAGCTCCGGTGACCCCGATGCTCTCCCGACTCGTACGAAGCGGGCAGCCGGGTCGTGGTCGAGCAGCGCCAGCAGCATCTTGTCGACGGCGGTATTCGTGAATGCGCCAAGAAGAACGGAGCCGCCCGATTCGGCCACGATCCTTGGGATGACTTTCGTCTTGCCGGTTCCCGGCGGGCCCCATATCAAATGAAAGGTCTGGCAGCCGGACGCCCGTTCCACTGCCTGAATCTGACTTGTGTTCAAGTCGCCCCCGGTGACCATCGTTCGAGACGGAGGTGTGGATTCCGAAGACGTTCCGGCTGCGACCGCGTCACCGAGGATCACGCGCTTCTTCTCGTCCATCGGAGAGCGAAGGAAATCGTATAAGGCGGTCTGGCCGGCCACGGAAGTCTGGTCGGATGGAAAACGGTCGATCGTCCACGACCCTTCTTCGAAGGTCTCTTCGGAAAGGTTCTTCAGTGGAATGGAAATCCGTGCATGCTGGTTTTCGATCGAACGGATGTATCCGTGAAATATCGCGCTGCTGGAAATCCTTCCCGAATGGATCAGAACCCGATCGCCCCGGCCGAGATCCGATCTATTGTCCTCAAAGTCAAAGATGAACTCGCCGGACTCCTCACTTCGGCAGTGTGCGCCCGAGATCGTCCGGAAATTTCGTACCCGATACCCGATACGGCTGTCGTCGAGGAGGTCGGCAAGATCCTGATCCGCAGTCCACTTCTCCCGTTGAATCAGTCTGGAAAACTTTCTGAAGTACTCGAGCGCCGACCCTTCTTCGGCATCGGACCGGTCGCCGAACAGGGCGGTGGATTCCTCGCAGTCCGCACGCGTCCACCTCAGGCAGGCATCGCAAACCGCAGAATCGAATCCGGGGTATCGCATCTTGAGGTGCGACTGCGAGCGAGCTAGGGCATAGGACATGGCCACGAGCCGATTCCGCGCTTCCATCACCTGGCAAAAATCGGCCTCGATTCGCAACGGAGTGGTGGTGCCGTCGTGTGAAGACATCAGCCGGGTGGTCAGATCGAGTTTTTCGCCCCCCAGGTTGTGGGCCCTGCGGATCATGTCCGATAGCAGGAGCCGGTAAATAAACAGCTGGGCGTGATCGGTAAGATACAGACGCTTACCTGTCTTCAATTCGACCACGTCCAGTCGGTTTCCGCTCTGGAACACCGCATCGATACGGCCCTGGATGCCGAGGGTCGCAGAATAGCGCCGGAGTTCCAGTTGCGGGTCCTCACGCATGTGCGGGTTGATGTCGACAAAATCCTTGATGGCCTTCGCATGACGCAGGACCTCGGTACGGAACGCGGCTTCATCCACCAGGTCATCTGTCACGGTCGCCATCTGAACCAGAAACCCCGGAAGGACAGCGTCATAGCAGGACTCGATGTCGTCCTCGCCTTCAAGGATGCGGTCAAAGATGCCGTGAACCAGCATCCCCTTGAGCGTGTGGATGGTGACATCGCCCCGTCCACGACGGATCTGATCGATCTGCGGTTTCGGGCAATTCAGGCTGCGCGCGACGGAGGTGGCATTGACCTGGCGCAACGGCTCGAGAACGAAGAACGTCTCCGGGCAATCTTCGAAACCCCTGTCCGAAGTCTGGATCAGGTTGTATGCGGCGAATGTGGCGTGCACCCAGAAGTAAGGCACGATGAAACAGGCAGTCGGGTTCACTGCCGAGCGCGTCCGGATTTCGATCTCGTGATCGCGCATCGGCCCGCTCGTCACCTGGGCCTCGAGGACCGCTTCCCATCGGCCGGAATCGGCTGCGACCGGGTGCCGGATCCGCAGCACCTTCGCCTCGGGAATCAGTACGCGGCCATCCTGATCTTCAGTATGGGACGATCTGGCTTCAAGCGTGGGAGGGTTGCGATCGAGAACACCGTAAAGCCCCTCGATGACTTCATCAACGCTTTCGTAGTCGCCACCGAGAGCACGCCAGGTCACCTGTGCCAGGTAGCGTGAGGCCCGGTGGTCCGGTCCGACAAGGATCCGGGGATCGTCGCGAAACGCCTCCGGCGTGACCGCCCCTCCTGAGAGCGCGCGCAACATCGTTTCGCCCGCCTCCCGGACACCGAGACCGGGAGCTGACACTAAACTCTCGATCAGACTGGCAACTGGTTGCGTCATGTCCGTTCTCGGGTCGGGGTTGTGGCAAAGGGCGAACTAAAATCATACGCGCGGGGATAGTCAGGGGAGGGCCCTTACGCGGATTACGCAGATTCACGCGGATGGGGAGTGCATCGTCCGAACCGAAAGCTGCCCGCTGCACGCTGCACCCTGCACCCTGCAAGCTGAAAGCTAATCGATCAGTTGCCGCACTTAGCGCCGAGCTGCTTGTTCGTCATCCAGAATTGACCAGTGAGCAATTTCTCTCCCGGGATCGGCTGATACAGAGCTTCACGCGTTCCCATGTCCCACACCGTCACAGGGTCGGCACCAACATCCAGATTCCACTTCCCCTCGTCGTCGTAGGTGACACCTCGCAGTCGGTATTGGAGCGCGGGCTCGTGGGATCCGAACGGCACGGCCTGCCCCATTCCGTAGATGGATCCGAGCAATTGGGTCGTATCTCCGAAAGCACGGCTGTCGTCGAAAAGAACCTGCAGGGCCGAAAGGCGCTCTTCGCAGAAGATCAGGTTGATCTGTTCCACGACGAAGTCTTCCTCGAAGAGAACGCTCACCAGTCCCAAACCGTAATTGGAGTCGACCAGCGACAGGATGTTGCTTTCGGGAAGGCCCTCGGGAGCCACCGTGCGGGCCCTGATCTCGGCCGCCTGGGCGGGGGCCAGCCTTTCGGTGTTCCGGATCAACACCTGGTTCCATTTCTGGACGTCCTCGATCGCCTCTTCAAAGTCCAGCCCGAGCAGACCGTGAAGGATGCCCATGTCGTCGATCTGGGAGGAGGCTGAAGGAAGGTGGCCTCCCAGCAAGCCGGCGCCGATCATGATGCTCAAGATGAGTGCGCGGTAATTCATCGTTGTGTCCTCATTCTACCGTCAGGACGTACGGGAACAGCCTCAATTCCGGAAATGTATTGGCTCAATGCGTCACGCATGAGGAGCCCTGTGTCATAGATGTCGGCACCCTCCCCGAATTCGTCGAGACCGTCACCGCCGGCAAGGAGGAAGTCGTTTGTCGTGATCGAATAGAGGGTTTCGTCGCGGATTGGTACCCCGCCGGTCAGTTCAACCGACAATAGGCGTTCCCCGGGCGGACGCTCGAGGTCCAGTTGGACACGAATACCGCTGACCGCCAGGACTTCCTTGCCGAGGATCCGTTTCAGAACTCGTCCTTCCAGGTTCATCGTCACCAGCGTGTTATCGAACGGCAGAACCTCGAACACCTTTGCCCGGGTGATCGGTCCCTGTCTGATCCCGGCCCGAATCCCGCCCAGGTTGGTCAACGCGACCTCGGTTCCGCCTCCGTCCCGGAGCGCATCGGCGACCAGGTTGGCCAGCGGAGACTCGCTCCCTCTGGAGCTTTCCAGATCGACCGGTGCCTGGCCGATGACCTCGGCCATCTCGGCTGCAACATCTGCTGCGTACGGTCCAAGGATCTCTCGGATCCGAGCATCTTCGGACACGCCGGTCGTCGGGATCAATCGACCCGTCATCTCCTCAATTTCCTTGTCGTCGAATTCGATATCGATCCGGCCGACGAACTGCCCATAGTGACCGGTCCGAACGATCATGGTGTCCCCTTCCCATACGGGTTCGGGCAACTCACTGTGGGAATGCCCACCCACGATGAGGTCAATTTCCGGGAAGGCCCGCGCCACGCGAATTTCTTCTTCCGGCAGGATGTGTGAGAGAACGATGATGACATCGACCAGGTCCCGGATTCCAGGAAGGGTCTCTTCGAGCGTGCCGACGAGCGAGGTCACGTCGACCTCTGTGACATTCCTGGGATGGGTCACTGTCTTCAGCGATTCCGTCGTCAACCCGATGACGCCGAAACGGATTCCCTCAACATTAAAGATCGCAGCGTTGTGGATATCCTCAATCGGCGTGTCGATGTTGGCGGACAGGAACGGGAAGTCGGCCTCTCGAATGCGATCGCGCAGCGTATCGATACCGTAGTCGAACTCATGGTTTCCGACGGCAACGGCATCGTACCCAATCGCGTTCATTACGTCGATGACGGCACGCCCCCTGGAAACGTCGGCAATCGGCGTGCCGGTGAACAAGTCACCGGCGTCCAGGATAAGGTGGGGACGCATCTGCCGTGCGATGGATGCGATGCGGGCACTCCCCCCCGTCTGCCCGTCGGGCAGGAGATGTCCGTGGGTGTCGTTGGTATGCATGATGACGACGTGGATTTCGGCCGCTGCGCCAAAGAGAAGGGCACCCAACAGCCCGAAAGCGGCGAACACCAGGCCGAACGGTTGAAGAAATCTCTTCAGGACAGAAGGCCGTTGAAGCTTTTGTTTCGTCGTCATCTGTCGGAATCGGCCGCCGCCTGGCAACGACTGGAAGACCGATACTTTCCTCTTTTTGCAAACTGAAAGATCCCTTCAACTTTATCACGGTGACCGGTTTCAACGGCGACCTTCCAACGTGCTGGTGGAGTCCAGCACTCGGAGGTATAATTCCATCGAACACTTTGAGGGAAGGGCTTACGCTGACGGGAAGTCCGAGGTCCGAAGTCCGAGGTCGGGATGCATTGACGTACGTTCAGGACAAACCGAGGCTGCCCGCTGCAAACTAACAGCTGAAAGCTAACAACATTTTGACTCTGGTATCGTCTGAAACTGCATGAAACGAAGTCTGGCCCCAGAGGTGCGGTTATGAAGAAACGGAATGCCGTCGCAAGTCTGGCCCTGGGTACTCTACTGGTCTTACCGGTGGGTTTGTCGGCCCAGCAGGCCGGTTTCAGAGTTGGCCTGGCCCCGGGGACAAGGCACCCGATCGTTTCGCCAATTCCGGCTGGACAGGTGGGTCAGCCATTTGTGACGCCCCAGCCGTTTGGCTTTGTCGTTACGCCAGCGCGACTTACCCCGCAGGGCCAAATCGTACGGCGAGGCAGTCTGACGGGGCGGCGAGGCGGTCAGATCGTCGTGCGGGGCAATCAGGGAGGACGAGGCGGAGGCCGGCAGACGCGACGCGGCAACCAGATCACGAGGCAGGGACAGGTTGTTTTCGTCGGCCCACAGATTGGCGGAGTTGTTCGGGGCACCGTTCCCAGACACCCGGTCAACACCCCTGGTGTAACGGTAATAGCACCAAGGGGCCGTAATCCGATAACCGGCCTGCTCAACTCTCGCGACCGACGGCTTCCTCGCGGCGTGCCACCTCCGAATTTCGGAACGCGACAGCGTGTCCGACAAACCGGCGGTCAGGTCTTCATCGGCACGACAAGGGCGGATATGATCCGACAGTTCGGAACCCCGCGCGCAACGATCATCAATTCCAACGGAGAAACACTCGTCTTCGGCAGCACGACGGTTATCATCCAGAATGGACAAGTGGTCATCGTGCAGTGAAATCATCGAGTGCAGGCGCTGCGCGCGCCTGGTAACCTACCGCGAGGAACTCGCCCGAAAGAAGGTTCGCCGATTCCAGGACTGGGCCTACTGGGGTCGTCCGGTCCCCAGCTTCGGTGACCGCAGAGCCCGCTTGCTGGTAGTCGGCCTGGCACCCGCAGCTCACGGCGCCAACCGAACCGGCCGGATGTTCACAGGCGACCGTTCCGGGGATTGGCTCTTCCGGGCCCTCCATCGATTCGGCTTCGCCAACCAGCCGAACTCAGTGGACCGACACGACGGCCTGAAGCTATCGGACTGCTTCATGACAGCCGCCGCACATTGCGCCCCCCCCGACAACAAACCGACTCCCGAAGAGATGGTCAACTGCCGCCCCTACTTCATCGATGAATTGAAACGCCTCAAGCGCCTACGCGTGGTTGTCCCCCTGGGCCAGATCGGATTCACGACTTTCCTCAAAGCAAGGAAGGAAATGGGCATGGAAAACCCCCGCCCTCTCCCCAAGTTCGGCCACGCCCGATCCATCGAGTTACCCGACGGCATCGTCGTGATCGGCTCCTACCACCCCAGCCAACAAAACACTTTTACAGGAAGACTAACGGAAGAAATGCTGGACGACGTCTTTCGCCTGGCGAAGGGTGTGATCGAGAAATGCTAATTTCTTTCAGCGGGGGGCGCGGTAACCGCCAGGATGGAGTGTGCGGACGACCGCTCCCGGTCGCCCGCAAGAAAAACCGGAAAACAACCTACGCCTGCCACCTGACATTACACACCGCACAAGTCCACCACCCTTGATGCCAGTGGCGGAGTTCGGACACGGTATGTTCGTTGCCGCAACGAACGCACTTGGGTTTACTAACGGGCTTCTTCGAACTCTTGGCTTCCGCCATATGAGCGTACTCCTTTGGAACTAAACTCTATTGCATCAAGAGTATACTACCCGTCCCCGAATCCAGACAACGGGGCGAAGGGAAAACTGCCTGATGGGAGAGTCTCGAAGTGAAGAGTTCGTTGATTGGTTGATTGAGGGGGATAGCTTTCCTGAAGTAGACATCAAGAACAACGTGACCAGAAAGCTCGTGACCTACCACCGCATTCCCCAAAATGTACTTCACGGCATGGCTGGAGTGTACCGGAAGGGGTGTTGACTCCCCTGTATTCAGGGTGCTACGTTCCTTTGACGCTACCGCAGGCCGGAGTGGCGGAATTGGCAGACGCACCAGACTCAAAATC
>CAZOZZ010000049.1:0-8469 GCA_964584435.1 uncultured Solibacteraceae bacterium
GTCTCTTAGTTTTTTAGGGATCTCTGTCTGAAATGTTCTGACGGGCTACATGTCGATAAGTCATGCATTGTTTGCCCGGCCTGTTCTTGCGCATCTTATGCATGAACGGCTATTCATGAACCTGAACGGCGAGCTCACGGAGGATTTTCAGAATGTCCTCCACGTGACGCTCCTCGGTTCGGTGGTTCACACACCCAGCACGTAACGCAACGCAGCCGTTCAGAATCGTTCCGGTGATCAAGGTCCGTCCATCGCGCTCGACTGCATCCAGCAGCGCGCGATTCAAGCCGTCGAGGCGAGCTTCGAGGAGACCCGCAGGACGGTAGCGAAAGCACACCACCGACAGCATCACCGGCGCGAGAAGCTCGAAGTCTTCACTTTCCTCGACGAGGTTCCCGAGGCGCGTCATTACGACCATCGAGTCCTCGATCGCCTGTCGCAGTCGGTTCGCTCCGTGCGCCTTGAATGTCATCCAGATCTTCAGGGCTCGCATACCACGCGAGAGCTCGAACCCGTCGTGCATCAGATCATCGCGGCTTTTCTGATCTCGATCCGAGGCAACATACGCGGCTTGCACGACTGCGAAGGTAGCGCGTAGCAACTTGGGATCGCGAACCAAGCAACAGCCCGCATCGAACGGAACGAAGAGCCACTTGTGCGGATCGAGAGCAATGGAATCCGCGCGATCCATCCCGCGCAGGGTCGCGCGGGCTCGACTCGTTTCTGCCGCCGGTGCGCCATAGGCACCATCAACGTGGAACCACAGTTCGTGTTCCTGACACAGATCGGCCAGCTCTTGCAACGGGTCCACCGCACCCGTGTTCGTGGTGCCGGCGTTGCCAATCACACAGATCGGCCGGAAGCCTCGTGCGCGGTCGGCACTCAGCATGAGCCGCAACGCACCGATGTCCAGCGTGAAGTCAGACCGCACGGGAACGCGGCGCAAGTACCGACTGCCAAACCCGAGCAGAGCCACGCTGCGTTCGATACTGGCGTGGCCTTCGGTGGAAACATAAAGCGTGGGGCGCGCGTTCCGCGGTGCCCCCTCACGCTCCCAGCCCGGAAAGTACACATGCCGCAACGTGGCGAGCGCGGTGAGGTTCGCGACCGTACCACCGCTCACGATGGTTCCTCCTGCGTCTGCACTGAACCCGATGAACTGTGCGATCCACGTGACCACGAGTCGCTCGAGAATCGTCGCCGCTGGACCGGTCTGGAACTTGGCAGCGTTCTGGTTGAGTGCAGTTCCCAGCCAGTCACCAATCACTCCTGCCTGGTTGGCCCCGGCCATCAGATAGGCCAAGAAGCGCGGGTGCCAGGTTGCCACGGACGCCGGCAGAATCTGCTGTTCGAACTGATCGATCAGATGCGTCAAGGGTACCGGATCGAGCGGCAGGGTTTCCTCGAACTGGGCGCGTAACTCGGACGCTGGCTGGAGGGGAAAGACTCTTGCAGGCTCACCCGAACCGTATATGCCGCGCAACACATCACAAGCCCTGGCGAGCGCCGCATCGAACTCGGCGGAGGGGAGATCCAGGTTCATGCCAAAGGCCCCTTGAAGACTTGAGTGCGGCAATCCATTGAAGCAGTCCATCAAACGATGGGAAGAATCAGCTCGTGCGTCGGACCAACGAGCGAAACCACGTTCGGGGAGCGACGAAGGGACTCTAACACGTAGGAGCTGCACTCCGGTACAGCGACCAGCGCGGAGCGGGCCATCACGATAGGCCGGTCGGACTGGTTCCCAACAACCAGAAGGGAGAATGAGTGATGGCACGATCACGAATCGCCACGGGTCTATCTCGCCATCTTCTGTGTGGCCTGGCCGTGCACCCTACGATCCGTTTCGTTCAGCGCCGGGCAGGCGACGAAGGTGTACTTGGCAGCACGTTGAGGAGCCCAACCAAGCGCACTCAGTAGTGGCGGATGTATCCGGTGCAGCAGCGGACAACTGCTGAGTAATGCGGGCTACCTCTCCTACTCGGAGCACAGAAACGCACCCTATCCGCACCCAAACAACAAAGCCCGAGATCGCTCTCGGGCTAAGTTCTTTATTATCAATGAGCCGTGCCGGGCTCGAACCGGCGACCCTCTGCTTAAAAGGCAGATGCTCTACCAACTGAGCTAACGGCCCGCAATCAAACCTTCCTATCGTAACGCAAGACGACTTTGAGGGCGAGACGCGGATTCGGTCGACGTCCGGACCAGTGGACATTTGGATCTCGGGTGGGACGGATCATTCGTCGATGGGGCTTGGCCGTGTCTTCCCTCGCTTCAACTCGTGCTCCGGGCTGTACTCTCGAATGACGGGAAAGACGCCGTCGGGCTTGCGGCCGAACGCCTGCCATCTGCCTGGCCGTAGCCGCACAGGTTCGCCCTTTACCTGGCCACTTCAAGGCACCTGAATCGTTTCCTCCCGGTCCGGTAGACACCATGCTGATGGGTCTTTCCAGAAAGTCGGAGAGGAATTTCAGGTAGTCCTGGGCTTCGGTGGGAAGGCCCGTCCATTCCTTGATGCCGGCGATCGAGTCGGTCCAGCCAGGGCGGTCTTCGTAGACCGGTTCGACCTTGGCCAGGATATCGCTGTCGGCAGGGAACTCGTCGATCGGGGAACCCTTGTACTTGTAACCCGTGCAGAAGGGGATTTTGTCAAACGTGTCCAGGACGTCGATCTTCGTGACTGCAACCGAGTCCATGTCGTTGATCATCGCCGAGTACCTGGCCGCGGGGCCGTCGAACCAACCACACCGTCGCGGCCGGCCTGTTGTTGAACCAAACTCGTCGCCCTTCGATCTCAGGTCGTTGCCGACCGCTCCGTCCTGTTCAGTCGGGAAGGGGCCGCTTCCAACGCGTGTCGCATACGCCTTCATGATGCCCAGTACCGAATGGATGTGTTTTGGTGCGATGCCCAGTCCGCTCGGGATGCCGCAGGCGGTGGAACTTGACGACGTCACGTATGGGAACGTCCCGTGGTCCACGTCCAGTAGTGTGGCCTGCGCTCCCTCGAACAGAATTCGTTTTCCCTCCCTTATCTGCCGGTTCAGGAACGTCGTCGTGTCGACGAAAAGGGGACGGAGTTTTTCGGCATATTCGGCGTACGACTCGCAGATGGGTTCCGGATCGATTTCCTGAGGATAGTTCAGGGCTTCAAGCGTCCGGTTCTTCAGTTCCACTTGTTCGCGGATTCGATCGGTCATCGTCTCGCTGTTGAGCAGATCGCACACGCGGAGGCCCCGGCGTGCCATCTTATCCTCGTAGGCCGGACCGATACCCCGGGAAGTGGTTCCGATGCGGCGCTCACCCATCTGGAGTTCTATTGCGGCTTCCAGCACGCGGTGGTACGGAAGGATCAGGTGACACCTGTTCGATACGAACAGCCGACCTTCGACCGAGATGCCTGCTTCGGCAAGAACTTCCTGTTCTTCGATCAGCGCCAGCGGATCCAGAACCACACCGCCGCCGATGACGCACTGCGTCTGTGGATGAAAGATGCCTGAAGGGATCAGGTGGAGGATAAATCGCTGTTTTCCGATTCGAATCGTGTGTCCGGCATTGTGGCCGCCCTGATACCTGGCGACGATGTCGAAATCGTTCGAGATGATGTCGACGATCTTTCCTTTACCTTCGTCGCCCCACTGGGCGCCCACGACTGCGACGTTCTTTTTGTGTTCCACGTTCTTGTCCTATGGCACCTCTGGGCAGGGGAAACCCTGGACGGGTGCCTCAGTTGGTCCGTGTCAGTCGGATTCGAAATAGTAGCCGCAAGGCTCTTCGAGTTCTTTCAAATCTTTTGGGACGAGCGGGAAGATCCGGCACTGGGCGAAATGTTCGCCGTAGATCGAGCAGTTGTACTCGCCTTCGGTTTCTTCCAGGAACGGGCACCTCAAGAGGATCTTGCAGCAGGCACCGCAACGTGTGCATTCACCCTTCCGTTGAGCGAGAAGTTGTTCGTTGTCCAGCGTGTAGATGTTCGAACGGAAGTAGCGGCGGATCTTGCCCTTCAGTTGGAGGGCTCTGAAGCGCAGTTCTTCGCTGGGGGACCGGCGCACAGGCGCATTGAGGACTGGTGATTCCACTTCCAATGTTTGTTTGCGATTTTAGTTAGGAAACGTATTTCGTGATTGCGCCAACTATGGTGGCTTTTGGAACGGCGCCGACGAGTTGCTCTTTTACCTGACCGTCCTTGAAAAGCAATAGGGTGGGGATTCCCCGAATGCTGAACTTGGCCGAAAGTGCGCTGTTGGCATCGACGTCCAGCTTGCCAACCTTTAGTTTGCCTTCGTACTCGTCAGCGATCTGTTCGACGGTCGGGGCCAGAGCCCGACACGGTCCGCACCAGGCGGCCCAAAAATCAATAAGTACAGGAATCTCAGATTTTTCGACTTCTGCTTCAAAATTCGAGTCTGTGATTTCTACGGTATTGGCTCCCATTCGGTTCCCCCAGTCATTTATTGCCTGAAATGTAGAAGTTAGCGAACCCCTGTGGAAAAGTCAATCCACGTGATCGGTTGACTTATATCAGTTTCGAGGGTCGGGTGAGGTCCGATTGAGGGATGCGAGGCGATCCACGAGTTGATCATTATGACGATCCGGAGGTTAAAGGAAACTTAAGGAAGGGTCAGGCTGAGATGTCGATGCGGAGGCCGTGGTCTTCGTCGGTAATGTGCCCATCAGGGCTGTAGGTCAGGTCCGGAACAAGTTCGGGTTGCTTTTTCGAGTCCTTCTGCTTGGGATTCCGCTGCTTTTCTCGATCGGAATTGGACGTGGGATTGATCCGCTGCAGGGTGCCGAGGCTGCTGGTGATCGTGCTGATTGAGCTGATGGTGCTGGATTCCATGGCATTCTCTTCCTTGCTATCCATTGTATCGACATCGATCTAATAGAACTTTAGGGTATATTGCCGAAGAAACCGCCTGTCCTCCCCATCCGTCCGGGGAGCGAGAAACCGGTGGTCGATAAGGCACTGATATTGAGGAGTTTGTGTGGGGTTTGACAATTTGCCTCCGAAAGAACGGCAGCACGTGTCCCGTACTGCTGCCCTCGCAATCGGGGCTACGCACTTGCCAACTGCATCGGCTTCGGGTCCAAGAACTCGGCGCTGGTGTTGAAGAACATCGATGCATGATCTGTCCCGGCGCGTCCACGACCCGGAGTGGATGGATGATGTCACACGGCCCGACACCGAATTCCGTCTGGCTTACAGGGAATTGGCATCGATCAACCGCTATCTGGGCGGGATACGAGCGATCAAACGTTTCTTGCCCCCGATCGAGAGCGGCGTGATGCTGGATGTTGCCGCCGGGGCGTGCGACATCGGGGATGTGCTCGCCCAGGACGAAGGATGGACGGTTGTCGGTGTGGATTTGAGCTCCACTGGACTGGGAATGGCCAGGCGAACTCTGGCCGTCGTCGGCGACGCATTCCGGTTGCCCTTTGAGGACGATTCATTCGATGTCGTAACCGCGTCGCTCTTCTTTCATCACCTTTCCGACGAGGACTGTGTCCGCGTGTTCGCGAGCATGTATCGGGTTGCACGGCGGAGGGTTATCGTCAACGACCTGCACCGGACGCGCATGGCCTTGCATTCGTTTGCCGTGCTCGCCGGATTGTTCAGCAGCAGCCCGATGATTAAGAACGACGGTGCGTTGTCGGTGCGTAGGGCGTTCCGGCCACGAGAGCTTTCCGACATCGCACGCCGTGCGGGAGTTGAGGCGCGCGTCTATCGCAGCTTTCCCTATCGGCTCGTCATGGTCGCAGAGAAATGAAGATGCACGAAGTGGTCGTGATCGGGTGAAGCCCTTTCTTATCTGAAGGCAGGGGAAAGAACGGCATGAATGAGGGTGGAGTCCATTCCCGCGGGCGACCAGAGCCGGTCGCCCCGACACGCAAAACTGTGGGATTGAGCGTGTCGGGGCGGCCGGCCCTGGCCGCCCGCGGGCCAGAGATACTGTCCGGGTGCAGCTCTCCCTTTCTGCCCCTCCTCGGGAGCCTCCCGTGCTACCCTAATCACGCCCTCCCTTTAAAGGCCCTCTTCCAAAGGACATGCCACAATTTCACCTTCTACGTACACGCTACAATAGTCTGCGTTTGCTCGACGTTGATCCTCCCGACGTCGCGAAGTCCTATTTCGTCACTATGGAGACGCACAAATGGGTGCCTTTCTTCGGTGACCTGCGTCTTGCCAAACAGATCGTCGTTGCCTTCCTCGAGCAGGGTGATCGATGTGAGGTCGAACTCTATTCCTATGTTGTCATGACGGATCACATTCATTTTCTGGCTGGTGCCGTGCTCAAGGACCTGGAGCGGTTCGTGAGATTGTTCAAGAGTTACTCGACGCGCCTGCTTTGGAAGAGGAGCCAGGAAATCGCCGGGGGAAACGTCATTGAGCGTCCTCTTGCGAGGCCGCCTCGTGTAAGGGATGTGACGCTGAGCAAGGCGGTCATCGAGCACCCATGTGTGGTTTTGCCTGAACACGTATATTTGGACAGATTCGAATGCCCAACCCGAGCCGACTTTCAAAATAAGCATCTGTGGAACAGGTCATTCTTTGATCACATCTGTCGGAACACTGAGGATTTCTTCAACGTCGTGAGCTACATTCGGGAGAATCCTGTGAAGCGAGGGTACGTCCGAAGACCCGAGTTCTACCCGTTTTCGGGTACCTTTCTGAAGGCGGGGCTGGACCGGCATGATTGAGAGTGGTCTATGACTAACATTCTCTACATCCTCGCCACCCTTGCCCTCATCCAGGGGCTTGTTTCGTTGCGGGGCGGGATTCGCAACATGCAGTACGCGCGTTCGTACCGGCGCGGTCCCAGTCCTTCCGGATCGGTTGTCGTTTTCTGTCCGGCTACCGGAAACGATCCGGACCTGGCGGCGAACGCCCGATCCTTGTTGAAGCAGGACCATCCGGATCACAAGGTCGTGTTCATTGTCGAATCGCGGGAGGATCCGGCATATGACGTACTGTCCCGATTCGAAGGCTCGGAACTTCTGATCGCAGGATCTGCCACGGAGTCGGGACAGAAAGTCCACAACCTGGCTCAGGGTGTCGTCCGTTCCGGAAGTGGTGCCGAGATCTTTGTGTTTTGCGACTCGGACGCCTTGTTTCCCTCCGACTGGCTGTCGGAACTGGTGGCACCGTTGCCGGATCCCAACATCGGGGCGAGTACCGGATATCGGTGGTATGTGCCGGGGAATCTGAACCTGCCGACTCTGCTACGGTCGGCCTGGAACGCGTCTGTTGCCGGTCTTCTGGGCCCGCATGGGAATAACATCTGTTGGGGAGGCTCCACCGCCATCCGACGGGAGACATTCAATCGCGTAGGGGTACTGGACGCGTGGAAGGGGGCTCTCAGCGACGACTATGCGCTCGCGTCCGCCGTCCGCCGCGCACACCTCTCTATCGTCTATGTTCCCACTTGTCTGGTTCCCTCCCACGGCGATTGCTCCTGGTCTGAACTCCTGGAATTCACGACGCGGCAGATGAAGATCACCCGTGTTTACGCACGGCAAATGTGGATGATGGGACTGGTCACATACACCCTTTTCAACATCACGTTCCTGTTACTTACGATCGCCATCGTTTTCGATCCCCGGTGGTTCTTTCCCTGGGCTGCGATCTATGCCCTGGCCGTGGTTCGTTCCCGAGCCCTCATTAAAGGTGTCGGGCGAACCATTCCCTCCACGTCGCTCAAGCCATACGCGTGGTTCTACCTGCTTTCGCCCCCAGTGGTGGCCTTTCTCTACCAGATCAACTTCATCGCATCCATGCTCAGCCGCCGACTTGTCTGGCGAGGTATCGGCTACCTATTGATCTCTCCCACCCAGACTCGAACCTACCGGTCTTAGACCAGGGATCTGGTTTGCCCGCTCAGTAGTGCCAGATTGCTATGGGTGTAAAAGGCAAGCCCTGGGCTGCGTTACGAACCTTTTCCGAATCGTAGGCGATGCCCCCATTACCGCCGCCCTGCATGTCAACGCAGACGTCCCCCAAAGACCCGCTGACGGAATTGGCCATGAAGATTCCACCGTTGATGACCGTCCCGCCGGCAAAAGTGGTCGTATAGTGCGTCCCTCCGTCGGGATCGGTATCACAGGCGGTGTCATCTATAACGATCACCAGTCCATTCCATTCAACGTTGCCACCCATCGTCAACGACCCTTTCACAACGAACGTTCCCCATCCGGTGTCGCTTCCATTCATGGTGCAGTCGCCACTGACGACGACAACGACCGGAGATGCAGCCGATCCCGTTGTCCCTGACGGGCAGGTCGTGAATGTCGCGTTCGATTCCAGACTCGAAACTATGGTGTCCAACCCGTCCGGGGTCGTCAAAACCGAGTCCAGACTACTGGAAATGTCATCGACGTCCGGACCCGTAGTCGCCCCCGTGTCGCATGGTTCCGAGAAAGTGGTTCCGCTGCCACAGTATGCATCCGTCCGGTCGGGGCGGATGTCATTGGTAA